>CAIJTR010000125.1 GCA_903823665.1 uncultured Rhodospirillales bacterium | reverse complement strand
TTGCACCGGAACGGTTCAATCTGGTCGGGCGTTGCTCTAAAGCGTCCGCGCCTGCGCGTCGTAGGCATTGTAGCCCAAGGTCTCGCGCAACTCTGCCGGTGGCAATGCCAATGCCGCCTCGGATTTGCCTTCTCGCAGCGCCGCCAGACCAGCCTTGATGCCAGCGGCAACCGGCGAAATCAGGCCGGTTGGGAACGTCCCGATTTTCAGCCCAAGCCGCGCCGCATCAGCTTGTGACGGCGTGGCACGCGGTGCCCCCGGCGACAGCACCGCAAACGAAGGACGTCCGGCTGCAGCGGCCACGGCGCGACGGATTTCGTCGTCATCTGCGGGAGAGTCGAGAAACAGGATATCGGCCCCTTCTGCCACATACATTTCGATACGCGCCAATGCCTCCTCGATGCCAAGCGTTGGCCTGCAATCGGTGCGGGCCATGACCAGAATGCCGGTCTCCTTGGCCGCCGCCACAGCCGCTCGGATTTTGATCTGTGCCTCTTCGCGGGGCAGGCACGGCTTGCCGTTGGCCGTCAGCGCGCGCGGCGTGACCTTGTCCTCAATCAGAATGGCCGCAGCCCCCACCCTGCCATACGCACCTACCGTGCGCTGCACATTCATGGCGTTGCCATAGCCGTGGTCACCATCGGCCAGCACCAGCGTGTTCGGCGCGGCACCACGCGCCATCTGCAATGAGTCGAGCATCTCGCCGAATGACAGCAGATCGAGATCAGGCCCCCCGAGGCGGCTGGCCGCCACGCAGGAGCCGGACAGAAATGCCGTTTCAAACCCCGCCTCGGCCGAGAGCTTGGCACTCAGACCGTCCCAGACTGCCGGCATCACAACGAAACCGGGTTTTGCCAGCAAGGCACGAAGTCGTTCAGGAGCGGTCATGGCGGGTCCTAGAGAATGTGATTTCAACACAATGGCTGCGGCACCATGGGCACCGCAGCTGATATCAGCCGTTACGGGATGGGCGTGAACTTGAGTTCCTTCAGCGGCACAACCTTATCGGTGCGAACCATCTTGAACTCAGTGTTCGGCCCAAGCCACTTGTCCCAGAGCTGGTTGATCTCACCAGCCTGGTCCATCGCCAGCAGCGTTTCGTTGACCTTCGCAAGCAGCGCTGGTTCGTCCTTTTTCATGCCCACGCCAATCGGCTCCAGCAGCAGCGGGTCTTGGATCATCTTCATGGGAATGCCATTGGTCTGCGAGTCATTGACCAGCTTTGTGATGGTCATCGTGTTGGCGACCATCCCCACGGCCTTGTTCTGCTGCACGGCCATGAACACCGACCCGGTGTCCTGAAAGGACAATGGATCGGACTCATTGAGCTTCACAGCGAGTTCAGAGGTCGAGCCCTTCGCGGCCGCAATGCGCTTGCCTTTGTAGACATCCTTCGTCGTGCCGGGGTCGCTCGCCTTCACCGCCAGCATTTCTTTCGCGAGATAATACGGATCACTGAACTGGATCTGCTCGGCGCGGCTGAGCGTATAGGCGAGATTGGCGATGGTGACATCAACCCGGCCCAGCTTCACCTCCGGCACACGTGCCTCGACGGAAAGCGGCGTGATCTTGGCCTCGACGCCCCAACGCTTGGCAATTGCCTTGCAAAGATCAACATCGAAGCCAACCATCTCACGCGTTTTCGGATCAGGCGCTGCAAAGGGCGGAACGTCGGCAAAGGTCCCGCATTTCAGCTCCTTGTGCTGCATGACATCCTGCAACTGGTCAGCCTTTGCGGGCAGTGCTGCAAACGATAGCAGCAGTGCTGCGAGGGCTGTGTGGGAGACAGTCACTTTCAAGTCCATGGAAGTTCTCCTCAGGTTGTTTCTGTTGGAACAGTCAGTGCGAGCGCAGATCGGACAAGAAGCGTTGCGCGCGTGGGTGTTGGGGTGCGCCGAAGAACTCTACGGGTGTCCCAGTTTCAAGAATGCGGCCGGCGTCCATGAACCAGACCCGGTCGGCAACGTCGCGTGCGAAGCCCATCTCGTGGGTCACACACATCATGGTCATGCCGTCTTTCGCCAGACTGCGCATGACAGCAAGCACCTCGCCGACCATCTCGGGATCAAGCGCGCTGGTGGGTTCATCGAACAACATCGCTGGCGGCTCCATAGCGAGCGCCCGGGCAATTGCCACTCGCTGCTGCTGGCCACCGGAAAGTTGCGCTGGATAAGACAATGCGCGGTTGGCCAGACCCACCCGGTCCAGCAACGCCATCGCCCGGTCACGCGCCTCGGCCCGGCTCACCGCGTTCACGCGCCAGGGGGACAGGATGACGTTGTCCAGCGCCGAGAGATGCGGGAACAGATTGAAGCTTTGAAAGACAAAGCCGATCTGGCTGCGCAACCGGTTGAGCTCCGCACTTTTTATCCGCGCATGCACGTTGCGGCCATTGAAAAGCACCTCACCGGATTGGATCTCCTCCAGCCGGTTTACAGTTCTGATCAAGGTGGATTTGCCGGAGCCGGACGGGCCGCACACCACCACCACTTCGCCCTTGGCGACGTTTTCGTTGATGTCGGCAAGCGCACAGTAATCGCCGTAGAATTTGTTGACAGCCTGAAATTTAATCATTGCGCCAACACCAATTTTGGCATGGCCGGTCCCGCGCGGCGCGTGGCGATGCTGCGTTCCAGCCAACTCGCAAGCTGCGTGAGGCTGAAGCAGATGGCGTAATACGTGAGAGCCAGGATCAGGAAGACTTCGAACGGCTTGGTCAGAAGCCGGTTGTTGATCTGGTTCGCAGCAAACGTCAGTTCCGGCACGTTGATGACGTAGCCCAGCGTCGTGTCCTGAATGGTGGAGACGAACTGGCTGAGAATGCTTGGCAGCATGTTCACCAGCGCCTGCGGCAGAATGACAAAGCGCATGGCGCTGCCGTAGCTATGGCCGAGCGCCCTTGCCGCATCCATCTGCCCTGCCGGAAGCGCTGTGATCCCTGCACGCACCACTTCGCTGAGGAACGCGCCTTCATACAAAACCAGCGTGCACAGCATCGTGGCGAACCCCGGCACGCTGATCCCGAACAATAGC
This sequence comes from uncultured Rhodospirillales bacterium, assembly GCA_903823665.1. Classification (GTDB taxonomy): domain Bacteria; phylum Pseudomonadota; class Alphaproteobacteria; order Acetobacterales; family Acetobacteraceae; genus CAIQQQ01. Next base: position 12,955 of record CAIJTR010000125.1, on the reverse strand, counting down.
GGGAACATGAAATAAACCCAGAAGATGATCATCAGCAGCGGGATGCCGCGCACCCCGTAGACCAGCGCCGTCGCAGGTATCCGCAACGCCCATAAATGCGACAGTCGCGCCAACGCCACCAGCACGCTGAACGGAAACGCCAGCAGGATCGCCAGAACCGAGAGCAGCAAAGTCGCGGCGACACCACCCAGCGGGCCATTCGGATACTGGCCGATGAGCAGCAGAAGCCAGTTGTCTTGAATGATCCCGATGGCGTTGCTGAGCATGGTTCAGCGCGCCCCCATCGCTTCGGCGCGCCTGCCAAGCATGGCTCCACCGGTCATCAGCGCCAGCGTGCACAGCAGATAGAGCAGGGTCGCCACCAGATAGACCTCGAACGTCCGAAAGCTCTCGTTCTCCACCTCACGCACCGCATGGGTGAGCTCTACCACCCCAATCGCCATGGCAAGGCTGCTGTTCTTGAACAGAGACACGGTATGGTTGACCAGCGCCGGCATCGCGTTGCGCAACGCCTGCGGCATCAGCACGAAGCGCATCATGCCGATATAGCTGTGGCCCAACGCCCGCGCCGCTTCCGTCTGCCCACGTCCGACCGCACGCAGGCCGGAACGCAGGTCCTCGCTGAAATACGCTGCCTGACAAAGGCCCAGGCCGATGACGGCAAAGATCGCCTCGGCATTGTGATCACCGAGCCATTCCTGCAAAGCATCCGGCAGCAGGCTGGCAATGCCGAAATACCACAGCATCAACTGCACCAGTGTCGGCACGTTGCGATGATAGGAGACGTAGACGGCAACGGCAGCTTCGGCCACCCGCCCGCCCGTCAGGCGGATGGTCAGCAATATGAAAGCAAGCGACATCGCCAGCAGCCATGAGCCTATCGCCACGATGAAGGTCATCAGAAGCCCACGCGCCAGCATGCCGGTGAATGCCGGGTTCAGCAGCAGGGCTGTGAGATCAAATCCCTTCATGTCGATGGGCGCGCGGTGGAAAGCCCACCGGGCACCTGCAACGTGGGCGTGATCTCGATATGGCCGACATTCACCGCGATGGGGGCGGCAATGGCGAAGGCGATGGCGTCGGCAATGTCCTTCGCCTCAGGCAGTTCAAAGCCATCGATATATTTCGCCCGCACCTCCGGCGTGTCCCCATGCACATGGGCGAAAATGTCGGTGGCAACGCGACCGGGGCAAATTTCCGTCACCCGCACCCGCTTGCCAAACGCATCGATGCGCAACTGGCGCGACAGCATGCTGACCGCGGCTTTGGTTGCGTGATAGATCGAATTGCCGCTGAAATTATAAGCTGCCGCGATGGAGCTGATGTTGATCACATGGCCACGATCACGCGCCACCATGCCGGGGACCACGAGGCGGCACAGATGCAGCACGGCACGCAGGTTGACGTCGATCAGCAAATCGATGTCACCCGGCTCCGCCTTCAGCAATCCGCTTGGCCGGTCCACACCCGCGTTGTTCACTAGAACATCGAACGCCACCGCCTCGGTAAGCCCGGTGACGCCTGCGAGGTCTGTGACATCAAGGCTGTGCGGGATACAGCCAGTCCGCTCCGCCAATGCCGCCAAGGCCTCTCCGTTGCGGGCGAGCGCATGAACCTCCAGCCCCTCCCGGCACAGTCGTTCCACCACCGCCGCCCCAATGCCGGAGGACGCGCCAGTGACGAGTGCCGTTTGGTAATCGGAAAAGGGCATTGCGATCCTTTGATTTCCAGTGTGACGCTATCGGCCGGTTTGCGCCGGTGCCAAGACGTAATGGCTGTGGGGGGATAAGTGGCGCTTATGCTTCATTGGGCGCGCTGCCGACCCACTGGCACGATCTGACCACCGGACGCCTCAATTTCATCGCGGATCATGCGGGCAAGTGCCACCGCGCCCTCGGTGTCACCATGCAGCAAAATACTGTCGGCACGGGTGGCAAGGCGCTTGCCGCTATGGGTAACCACCACACGCTTTGTCAGCACGCGCCGCACTCGGTCGAGGACGGTCGCCTGGTCGTGGATGACGGAGCCCGCCACCTTGCGCGGCACCAACAGCCCGTCATCATCATAGGCGCGGTCCGCCAAGAATGTGGTGGCAACCCGCAGACCGGCGCGAGCGGCAGCAGCCTCGACCGCAGGGCTGGCCGATGACACGATCATCAGCTGCGGATCGAACGCAGCCACGGCCGCAATCAGGCGATCTGCCAGCACCGGATCGGCGGCGACCATGTTTCCGAGTGCGCCGTGAAAGCTCATATGCGTCATGGCGTGACCGGCGGCACGCGCGATGCCGGCGAGTGCGCCGAGCTGGTAGACAACCATAGCGGCAAGCTCTGCTGGCTCGATGTGCATCACTCGGCGGCCAAAGCCCTGCAGGTCGGGGAACCCCACATGCGCACCTATCTCAACGCCTCGTGCGAGCGCTAATCGGACGGCGCGGTCCATGATCGCCGGGTCTCCGGCATGGAAGCCGCAGGCAATATTGACCGACGACACAAGTTTCATCATCGCCTCATCGTCACCCATGCGCCAATCGCCATAGCCCTCGGCAAGATCGGCATTGAGGTCGATCATCATGGCTGGACCTCCTTGGTCTGAGCGCGGAGTGCGATCAGTTTTTTGCCAAAATCCACCAACTCTCCATGCGCCATGAGATGGCCCACAAAAATCCCGTCAGACGGCGCCTTCACCGGCATGAGCAGCACGCCCACCCGCAACAGGCCGACAATCTGCTCTGCCGCAACCACATCGCCATCGTGGATCAGAGCCGTCTCAGACGCCGGATGACGATGCAAAAACAGCCCGGTTCCTGGGGAGGTGACAATGATCTCAGGAACCAGATCATCCCGCACGACCCGCTTGCCCGCGTTATTTGCCAGCCGGACGGCCCCTTTTGGCCCGCGCAACTCCAGCAGCGTGATATCGGTGCCAGCTAGATATTCGGAAATCTGATGGATGTGCTGGAACGGCATGCTCATGCCAATCCCGGCCGGCTGCGGTAGAGTGCTGTCAGCCGTCTGACGTTGTCGAGATAGGTGCGGTTGCGCTGCTCAGCGGCGAGTGCGTCATCCCAATCGCAGCGGATGAAGCGGATCATGCTTCCGATTGGTGCCTGACCCAGCCGCCACAGATCGGCCTTGATCACCGTGCCAATTTTCGGATACCCGCCGGAAGGCTGCGCATCGCGCATCTGCACGATCGGCTGGCCACTATGCGGCACCTGGATCACACCAGGCACTATCCCGTGCGAGCGAAGTTCCAAAGGCGTCGTCATCGACAGCTTGGGGCCAGACAGCCGATAGCCGTAGCGATCACTTTGTGGGGTGATCTTCCAGCTCTGCTCCCACAAGGCCGCGCGCGATGCTTCGTCGTAGTGATCATATTCTGCCGCCGGCATCACCCGCATGCCCGCAACACCGTCTTGCAGCAATGGATCGACCTGGGCCGGCGGCACCAGTCCAAAACCCACCCGACGCACTCTATCACCGGGCTGACCAACCCGGACTACGTCGTGTTGGCGAAGCGACCGCCCCTCATACCCGCCCAACGCACCACGGAGCTGAGTGCTGCGTGACCCGAGCACGGCGGGTACGTCGATCCCACCGGCAGTACAAAGATAGGCCCGGCTGATCCGCCCAGGTCCCGCCACCGGAGGGCCGAGCCGGAGAACCTGCCCTTCGTTCGCCTGATAGGACCACCAGGGCATCACTGGTTGCCCGTCTAGCGTGGCCGCACAATCGGCACCTGTGAGAGCAAAGGCACACGCCACCTGAAACCGCAGCTCAAACGGAAACACCTGTATCTCTACCGCCGCATCCGCCTCATCATTGCCCAGCAATAAATTCCCCGCCGCCAGCGCCAGATCATCCATCGCCCCGGACGTGCCTACGCCGAAGCCAAGCGCCCCGAGACGGCCCAAATCCTGCACCGTTGCCAGTGCGGTTTGCGAGAGGATCTCAATCATCGGATCACCCGCTCTGCCCGAAACCGAATGACATCGCCGGGCTGCAGCAGGCAGGGAGGCGAAAGCGTGGCGTCGAAGAAAACCATGCTGGTGCTGCCGATGGTGTTCCAGCCGCTTGGCCCGTCGGATGCCGAAACACCAGTTTGCAAGCCGCCGATTGAGACCGCACCACCCGGCAGCCGCAGCACTGGAACTTGCCTGCGCGGTGTCGCAATCCGCCGGTCCATACCGCCAAGATAGCAATAACCAGGGTGGCTGCCGATGGCATAGACGGGATAATCAGGTGCCGTGTGAAGCGCCACAATATCATCAATGGCAAGCCCGGTATGGGCAATCACGTCGCCGATGTGTGGCCCAGCATCACCGCCATAGATCACGTCGAGCGCCACCAGCCGCCCTTGCAGTGGCATCGGACGTGCCGCCCGCCAAGCATCCTGCAACCGCATGATCAGCGGCGTCGGGTTCGTGGGCGGGTCCGCAAAGCTCACCAGCATGTTGTTCATGCCCGGTATCGCCTCGCCCACCTCCGGCCAGGATTGCGCCTCACGCGCCAGGGACCAGATGCGCTGCTGCGTAATCAGACACATCTCACCCGGTGCCTCGAACAGCAGCGCCGTTGTGCCGAGGAAACTGACCTGAGGCTCGGTTTGGGTCATGTCGCCGCCCCCTGCTGGAGCAAGCGTTCGAGGTAGTGGATATCTACTCCCCCCGCGACGAAACCCGCATCACGGGCGAGTTTCCGGTGCAGTGCCAGATTGGTCTCAATCCCAGAGACCTGCATTTCATCCAGGGCAATCTGCAGCCTCACCAACGCCTCGGCGCGGGTGCCACCGTGTACAATAAGTTTGGCGATCATCGAATCATAGTAAGGAGAAACGTCGAACCCTGCCCCCGCATGCGTGTCGATGCGCACGCCCGGTCCACCGGGCAGCGACCACCCGGTGATACGGCCGGGCGAGGGTGCGAAGCTTTGCGGATTTTCGGCGTTGATGCGGCATTCAAATGAATGGCCCCGGCACGCGACGTCGGATTGCAGCAAATGCAGCCGCTCCCCCAGCGCCACGCGGATTTGCCACTGCACGAGATCGAGGCCCGCCGTCATCTCCGTCACGCAATGCTCAACCTGCACGCGCGTATTCATTTCGATGAAATAGAACGCGCCGTCCTCGACCAAAAATTCGAAGGTCCCCAGGCCGCGATAGCCCATCATGCGGCAAGCCTGCGCGCACCGCTCACCGATATGAGCCAGCAGCCCGGCATCAATCCCCGGAGCCGGTGCCTCCTCCAGCACCTTCTGATGGCGACGCTGTAGCGAGCAATCACGGCTGCCCAGCCACAGCGCGTGCCCGTGATGATCAGCCAGCACCTGGATTTCGATGTGCCTTGGATGCAGCAGGAACTTTTCCAGATAGACCTCTGGATTGCCGAATGCGCGCCTTGCCTCCTCCCGCGTGATACTCAACGCCTCAAGAAGATCAGCGGCATCATACACAATCCGCATCCCGCGCCCGCCACCACCACCCGCCGCTTTGACGATGACGGGATATCCAATCGCTTCAGCAAGTTCGTGCAACGCCTCCGGTTCATCCGGCAGCGTCTCATCAGGCCCGGGCACGCACGGCACACCCGCCTCCCGCATCGCCCGCTTTGCCGCCACCTTGTCGCCCATCACGCGGATCGTCTCTGAACGCGGCCCGATAAACACCAACCCAGCCCGCTCCACGCGCTCTGCGAATTCGGCGTTCTCGGACAGGAAGCCATAGCCGGGATGGACCGCACCGGCACCGCTCACCTCAGCGGCAAACAGAACCGCCGCCTGGTTCAAATAACTTGCCGTCGCCGCAGCCGGGCCAACGCACAGCGCCTGATCAGCATGGCGCACCGCCGCCGAATCTCGATCAGCCTCCGAATGCACGACAACACTGCGCAGCCCAAGCATCCGGCAAGCCCGCAAAATGCGCAGCGCGATCTCGCCGCGATTGGCGATCAGCACCGTGTCCAACGCCCGCGCGCTCATGTGATGCGCATCACGGTCTGACCGGCCTCAACTTCAACACCAGTTTCGAACAGCACGGCGGCCACCACGCCCTCACGCTCTGCCGACACCTGATTGAACACCTTCATCGCCTCGATGATGCACAATGTGTCGCCGCGCTTGATCGCCTGACCAGGGACGGCGAATGGCGGTGCCCCCGGTGCGGGACTCAGGTGCAAAACGCCGGACAAGGGTGCAAGCAGATCCGGCGAGGCAATCTTCGTCGTAGCTTTTTGCAACGACGCAGTGGCAACGAACGAAAGCGGCTGATCATCCGAAATATCAGGCCCAGCCTCCCGCACCAGCCGCAACGTCACACCGTTCTTGCTCGCCTCAAGCTCCGCGAGGCCCAAACGTTGCGTCACATCAATCAGTGACTTGATGTCTTCCAGATCCATACCGCCACGCTATCGGTGGCTGCTCACCCGCGCCAAGACTGAATGGCTGTGTCCCGATAAGGCGGACTTATGACCGTTTGGCCGGTGCCGCCTCGTCTGCATTCAGCAAGCTGCCGGGAAGTGTGGCCACCAGTTCCAGCAAAATATCGCGTATTGCCTGCGCCGGCTCGGACAGCGGCAGATGGTCAGACTGACACAACGCCAAAGGAGCTTCGATCTCAGGCTCCACAATCTGGCACATCCACGCATCGCAGGAGGCCACGATCTGACGCGCCATCGAATCCGGCAAAATCGTGGCCCCAAGACCATCGGCAATCACCGAAGTCAGCGTTCCAGCCGACTCAATCTCGGCCACCACGCGTGCCGTTTTGCCTATGCCTGCGAACGCCTCATCAACCATCCGCCGAACGACGTTGTAGGGTCGCGCCAGATAGAGATCGATCTCCGTGATCATCCGCAATGGCACTTTGTCGGGAGGCGCCAGCATGCGATCGGGACCAACCACATAAAGCTTCTCGTTGAGCAGCGGCAGAAACGAAAGCCCATGGACCGGATTTTTGCCACCATACAGCACGGCCACATCCATGCGGCCATTCATCACAAGCTCAGACAATGTGTTGCCATACGTCTCGTTCAGATAAAGCAATATGCCGGGGTGGCGTGCATGCACCGCCCGCAGCAGCGGCAAGGCGAGACCCGCAGCAGCAGTGCCCGGGGCCAGACCCACCGACACCGAACCGGACAGCCCCTTGCTGGCTGCCAGCATATCCACCCGCGCCTGCTCGCATTGCCGCAAAATCAGCTGCGCGTGGCGATAAAGCGCACGCCCGGCCTCCGTGGGAGTGACGCCGCGCTTGGTCCGTACCAAAAGCTGCTGCCGTACCTCCCCTTCCAGCGTCGCCAATTGCTGGCTGAGTGCGGGCTGGGCCACGTGCAGAATGTCGGCGGCCTGGGTGAGGCTGCCGATATCGACGATCTTCACGAAATACTGCAGCCGCTTGAGGTTCATGTCGCTGTGTCCCGCGCCCACCCAGGAGCACCTATAAGAGAAACATATACCGGCAGAGCGAACTCGTCTTGGCCTTGATGACGCGTGGTTCGTAGCGTCGCGTCATCCATTTGAAATCAGGTCAGACCGCAGTGAATCAAACCCGGATTGCCGACCGCGTCAGGCGCATCAAGCCCTCCCCCAGCACCGCCGCTGCGGACCGTGCCAACGAGCTTCGCCGCGCCGGCAAGTCGATCGTCAATCTTGTCGTTGGCGAGCCAGATTTCGACACCCCCGCCCATATCCGCCGCGCGGCAGCTCAGGCCATCGAGGACGGTGCGACGCGATACACGCCGATGGCCGGCACTATGCAACTCCGCCAGGCCATCATCGCCAAGCTCCTCCGGGAGAATGGCTTGACCTACGGCCCCAACGAAATTATCGCCACCAACGGGGCCAAAAGTGCGATCTACGCCGCTCTCGCCGCCACGCTGGAGCCGGGGGATGAGGTGATCATCCCGGCCCCATTTTGGGTCTCCTACCCGGATATGGTGATTGCCAGTGAAGGCACGCCGGTCACAGTCGCCTGCCCGGAACGCCAAGGCTTCAAACTCACGCCGCAGCAGTTGGAAGGTGCTATCACACCCCGCACGCGCTGGCTGCTGTTGAACTCACCCTCCAACCCCACCGGTGCCATCTATGCCGCTTCGGAATATCAAGGTCTCGCTGAAGTACTCGACCGTCACCCGCACGTGATGGTGATGACCGACGACATTTACGAGCACATCCGCTTTGATGGTGGCATCACCCCACATATTCTCTCCGTCGCTCCCTATCTCCGCGACCGCACACTTGCGATCAATGGCGTCTCCAAAACCTACGCCATGACCGGATGGCGGATCGGCTGGGTGGCCGGGCCCGTCGACATCATCAAGGCGATCGACACGTTGCTATCCCAATCCGCAGGCAATTGCTGTTCGGTCAGCCAAGCGGCAGCAGCGGTGGCGCTCAGTGGTGACCAGAGCTTCGTTGCCGAAAGCGTCGCCATCTACCGGCAGCGCCGCGATATGATGGCGGCCCGCATCAACGCCATTCCCGGCCTGAGTTGCGCCGTGCCGGACGGCGCATTCTACCTCTATGTGAACTGTGCAGGCCTGATCGGTCGCAAAACCTCAGCCGGACAGACGCTGGAGACCGATGTTGATGTCGTGCTGTTCCTTTTGGATGAAGCAGGCGTTGCTGTTGTGGCCGGCAGCGCGTACGGCCTTTCACCCTATTTCCGGCTATCGATCGCCACGTCTATTGACGTGCTGGCCAAAGGTGCCGAACGCATCAAGGCTGCAGTAGAAGTAATTATGAGTTGATCGATGAACTAAAACTATCGGGAAATTCAGACAAAATACTTTGATGGTTTGCGGGGACATTCAACCAAAGAGAGTCGACGCCGCTGCGAGTTGTTTGCTGGCCTCTACGGCATCTGGGAGTTCTGCTCGAAGATGCGTTTGCAACATCGACGCCAGACCGACTTATGCTGCCCGCAGCACTTTCGGAAATTGCGGCTAATTTGCTCTAAAAATGTATTATTCTGGAGCAACTGAGCCGCGTGTGAATCGGTGTGGGGTCCCGACGCCGATCGGCACCACCACCCTCGTCGATGGACGACAAAAATGAGCCTGTAACCTTTCGCGGCTCTCATCAGAACAATGCAAATGAAGCTGCCGGAGAATCCTGCGGCAGCGGTTGCTGAACCTCAGCCGGAGATCCTTGATATGCGCACTTTCAAATTCGTGCCCACCATGTTCGCTGCACTGTCTTTGTCAGCCATGGCATCCTCAGTCTCGTGGGCGGCCACCGAGACCGTGTTCACCCAGACCGCCTTCACCACAGCGCAACATGAGGGCAAACCGATCCTGGTCGATATTTCTGCCACGTGGTGTCCGACCTGCGCGGCGCAGAAGCCGATCCTGAGCCAGTTGTTCAGCGAACCGGCCAACAAGGACCTGGTGGTCTACCACGTCGATTTCGACAGCCAGAAGGACGTCGTTCGCGCCATGGGCGCACGCATGCAGAGTACGCTGATCGTCTTCCATGGTGGTGCCGAAAAGGGCCGCTCAACCGGCGATACCGATGCCACGTCAATCAAGGCCCTGGTTTCGAAGGCCAATCAGTAAAAGCTGAGACTTCGAAAAGGACCAGCTGACCATGAGTCTCTCGCTCGCCAGTGTTGGCTTTGGATTTCTGGCGGGCGTGCTCTCCACGCTGTCGCCCTGCGTGCTGCCCCTATTGCCGCTGGTGATCGGGCCAGCCACGGCCACGCATCGGCTCGGCCTGCCTGCCCTTGCGGCGGGGCTCGTGACGTCCTTTGTCGCCGTGGGATTGTTTGTGGCGACAGTGGGCTTCTCGATTGGCCTCGACGGCGATGTGTTCCGTATCGTCTCCGGCGTCATGCTCGCGATCATGGGCGTGGTCCTGCTCAGTGCTGGCTTGCAGCAGCGATTTGCGATGGCAACCGGCGGTGTGGGCAATTTCGGCAGCAAGATGATCGACCGCCTGTCGCCGAATGGCCTGCGCGGGCAGTTCATGCTTGGCCTGCTGCTCGGTGCCGTCTGGAGTCCTTGCGTCGGTCCCACTCTGGGGGCTGCCTCCGTGCTGGCGGCACAGGGCAGCGATCTTGGCAGTGTGGCCTTGGTCATGCTGGCGTTCGGGCTTGGAACGTCAGTGCCACTGCTGGCTGTGGGACTGATGTCGCGCCAGGCGCTGCTGCGGTGGCGGGGGCGAATGATGGAAACGGGCAAAACCGGCAAGATGCTGCTTGGAGGCTCGGCCCTGCTGGTGGCAATGCTGATCCTGACGGGTCTCGATCACACCCTTGAGGCGGCTTTGGTCGACGCCTCACCAGCGTGGTTGACCTCGCTCACCACGCGATTCTGACCATGCCCCTTCGCGGTCTCAGCCAAGTCCCATCACCGGTCCGTATCAGGATTGGTCACAGTCTTCGTCTTGTATCGCTCTCGTGGTGAGCAGCGATGCTGACAGCCCGTGAAAGACCAACGCCGTTGCGCGCATCGGATCCAAACGAATGGTCGACCCTCATGGTGCGGGCGCAGTCCGGCGACGGCGCGGCTTATCGTCGGCTGTTGCAGGGCATAACCCCTTATCTCCGAGCCATCGCAAGCCGGGCGCATCGCAATCCAAGCGATGCCGAGGACACAGTGCAGGATATCCTGCTCACCTTGCACGCTGTTCGGCAGACTTACGATGGCACACGCCCCTTCAAGCCATGGCTGGCCGGAATCGCCCAGCATCGAGTGGTGGACCGGCTGCGCGCGCAGGGCCGTATTGCGGCGAAGGAGGTCGTGCTGGAGTTCGAGCATGAAACCTTTGCGGCACCCGACGCGAATGTTGATATGGGCCTGGATGTACACACCATGCGGGCCGGTCTGCGGGGCCTGCCCGATGGCCAGCGCCGGGCGGTGACACTTTTGAAGATGGAAGAGATGTCGTTGAAACAGGCGTCTGAGGTGAGCGGCATGTCCGTCGCCTCGCTCAAGGTTTCGACGCACAGGGGCATCAAGGCGCTGCGGCGGTTGCTGGGGCATCAAGGTGACGGGACATGATTGACACCACTGAGCTGATCGAGAGCCTGGCCGCTGAAGCCAAGCCAACGCGGCCGTTGCTGAACCCATTTGCACGGGCTGCACTCTGGCTGGCGATGGCGGGCGCCATCGTAATCCTTCTGGGTATCGAGCACGGCGTGCGCACGGATATCAGCGTCCAGCTCGGGAAGCCATCCTTCACCCTGGCCATCGGTGCCTCGCTGGTGACCGGGATTCTCGCGGCCATCGGCTGTCTGGTTGCCAGCCTGCCTGACCGCTCGCGAAGCTGGCTGTTGCTGCCGCTGCCGTCGCTGGCGGTCTGGGTCTCGACGATCAGCTATGGCTGTCTGACCGATTGGGTCAGCTTTCAATCCGGCAGCATGCAGCCGGGTGAGGCGTGGAGCTGTCTCGCCACGCTGCTACTGGTAAGCCTGCCGCTGTCCGCGATGATGTTCGTGATGTTGCGTCATGCGGCGCGGTTGCGGCCAACCTTGGTGACGATGACTGCCGGACTGGCCGTGGCCGCCATCACCTCGATGGCCCTGTCACTGTTTCACCCGTTGGATGCGACAATGATGATCTTGATGCTGAACCTGGGTACAGCCGCGATGATCGTGGCCATTGAGGGTGCAGCAGGCAGGACAATCCTGGTATATATCGCCCGGCTGACCGGCTCGTGAGCGGGCTCCCACTCCCGGCTGCACGCCCCTGTGTCTCGGCGCGTCTTCGGGACCCTCAATCGGCGTCCAAGAGTGACCCCACCAAACCGGGCATTTTGTTCACCTTATCAATGCGATATTGGATGTTGCGAAGGGTCACAATTCCAAGTCGATAGCGGATCGAAGCGAATTCTCAAAACGCTCATTGTTTCAATTAGATAGACCTAAATTCGACGGGGTCCCACTTGGACGCCGATTCACAACCATCGCTCCGCTCACGCCACCGACATACATGCCGATCAGCAAAACCTGAGCGAGGAAATTGTCCATCGCCATGGTCAGTGGCAGCTGCCCTCAAACGACGTCCGCGCGTTAGCTGCCGGCTGTCCAACACAAAGGCAGCAGCCATGATAAAGCAGGCTGTGGCGGGGACGTAGGGCACTTGGAGCCACAGAAAAACGGCATAGAGAGCGAGCAGGAGCAACACGGCGAGGGACCGTTGCCAGCGGTGGTCCTGGGCTTTTCGCTCGTCAAGCGCTGGCACGTCCGGTGCCTGGCGCAGTGCCACGATGCTGCGAAGCGCCAACAATGCTGAAAGCCCAAGAAGCAGCGAAGCTACCAGCAGAGCCAGAAAGCGCGGTCCCATTGGCTCGTAAGCCGAATTGGGAATAGCACGCGCGCTGTAAATCAGGACAAGCATTCAGGTGCCCAAGACGATTGCCACGCCAAGGTCGCGTCTGGCCCGCGTCTTGGGCGGCAGCAGGTCTTGTGACCCGCCGGATATCACGCCGGTCATTGCCGTTTCAGTTCACTCTCGCGCACGAGCTTATCGAATTTTTCGAACTCGGCACTGACCTCTCGCTGCGTCTCTGGACCGCGGCTGAAGTGCACGTCATCGGTCTCTTGCTTGAGTTCCGCGATGGCTTCAGGGTTTTTGAAAACCGCCTCCAGCCTGTCGGTCCAGAAGTTCTTGATATCTTCCGGCACGTCACCGCGCATCCACCAAAAGCTTGTGACGTTCCTGTTGAGCTGCTGATAGCCGATTTCCGCGGCCGTTGGCACATCTGGCATCTTCGAGGCGCGATTCTCGCCGAGCAAAGCGAGCGGCACCATTTTGCCAGAGCGAACATATGGCTCGACATCGGCGGGGCCCATCAACGCCACGTCGAGTTGCCCGCTTAGCATGGCAGGGATCAGTGGAGCGCCACCGCCTGGGATGTTGATGAGTTTCAACTAGAGCAACGCCCGATCATATTGAACCGGTTCGGTTCAATATGATCGCGGCTAAGTTGCTCTAGAATCATACATTTCTAGAGCA
>CAIJTR010000124.1 GCA_903823665.1 uncultured Rhodospirillales bacterium | reverse complement strand
CGCAAGCTTCCGGGCCGGCGTGCCGCTTGACGAGACGGCGGCGCCGGCGCCACAGAACATCTATGCCGCGACCAAGGCGGCCGCCGATCTGGCGCTGGGCGCGATGGTGGCGGACGGGCTTCGCGTGATGCGGATGCGCCCGTTCAACCACACCGGACCGGGCCAGCAGGACAGCTTCGTCGTCGCCGCATTCGCCCGCCAGGTGGCGCGCATCGCCGCCGGCCGGCAGGCGCCGGTGATGGAAGTGGGCGCGCTCGATCCGCTGCGCGACTTTCTGGACGTGCGCGACGTCGTTGCCGCCTACGCCGCCTGCCTGCAGCCGCGGCGCGATCTGCCGCCGGGAACCGTGCTGAACCTGGCGTCGGGCCGGCCGGTGCGCATCGGTGACATCCTCACCGCCCTGCTGGCCCTCGGCGGGGTGGAGGCGCGGATCGAGACCGGTCGCGCCCTGCTGCGGCCGGTGGATATCCGCTATGCGGTCGGCAACGCATCGGCAGCAGGCGCGGCGCTGGACTGGCAGCCGCAGATCCCGTGGGCGCAGACGCTGGAGGATGTGTGGCAGGACTGGCGCCTGCGCGTGGCCACGGACGAAGCCGCCTGAAGCGCGGCTGGCGCGGGGCGGCCGCAACCGCCGCCTTGTTCGCTGCCGTCGCGGTCGCGTAAGGCCCGTTCTTCTTCGTGCTCTACCGCCTCTCGCTGTTCGATACGGCGCCGCACGACGACTATACCGGCTACCGCCATTGGATCGTCGGGCGCCCTGGCGGCCTCGTTCCGCACTCACCTTACGCGAATCGTTGGCTGTCGGCGGCGGCGTGGCCGTTGTTCGAGCTGATGCCGCTGATCCGGCTGACCAACACGCCGCAATCCCTGTCCGACGACATGATCCGCGCCGTGGCGGCGCTGTCGATGCTGTCCTATCTCGCGATGCTGGGAACAGCGTTCCTGACCTTCCGCCTTGGCCGCACCGAGGGAGGGCTAGTGTCCCGCACCAGAAATTCGCAAGGCGAATTCCTGGTAAAGCGGGCCACTAACTTATTGATTCTAGGCGGTGTGGACGGATAGGAGAAAGTTGAAGGTTTGGGATTCCCGAATCGGGTTTTGATCGAATCAATGGGCAACCGGGCAGATGGAACCGGTGGAATGCTTACGGGAATGAGCGAAGGCGATTGGGCGATTGTGATGGATGTTTTCGATGCGGTGCAGTCACGCCGCGGCGAGCCGGGGCACGATGACCGTAAATTTCTCGAAGCAGTTCACTATTTCACAGTACACAACATCACCTGGCGTGCCCTTCCTGCCGAGTTCGGCCCTTGGAACAGCGTCTGGAAGCGCTTTTGGCGGCTCAGCCGTTCCGGTGTGTTTGAGGCATTGTTTCAAATATTGGCGGAACTGAGCACCACGGCGCATCTGGTACAGATGTTCGACAGCACGGTGGTTCGGGCGCATGTCTCGGCCGCAGGCGCAAAAGGGGGCAGCAAAGCCAGGCGCTCGGGCGATCTCGCGGCGGCTTCTCGTGCAAAATCCACCTCAAGACGGACCTCGACGGTCTCCCCATCGGCTTCCACCTGACGGGAGGCGAGGTCAGCGACAGCACACAACTGCCGATTTCACTCGATGTCGGTCCGGATATCACGCCGCGCGCGGCGATGACGGACAAAGGCTACGACGCCAAATCAAACCGCGCGGCCTGCCGTGCACGCGGCATCATACCGATCATCCCATACCGCTCCAACGCCCGCGAAAGGCCAACTTTCTTTCCCATAAAGCTCTACAGGCTCAGGGCTCGCAGCTGGCGCGCTGGCCTTGGGCCTGATCTGGCACACGCAGATGACGGCGATCGACGCGCTGGCGTTGCTGACGATCACAGCGGCCTTGGTACTCGTTCGCAGGCCTTTCGCATGCGCCGTGCCGCTGCTGGTCTCGGTCAGCGTGAACGAGAAAGTGGCACTGGTGCTGGCGGTTTGGCTGTCCCTGCGCGTCGTCCTGGTGCCGGCGGACCGCGCGCTCATGCTGCGACCGGCGGCCGCGGCTGTTGGAGCCGTGTGCGTCTGCGCCCTGACGGTGCTGATCCTGCATCTGCCGGGCAACGCCTGTCAGCTCATGCCGTCGGGCTATCTGGACACGATCCGGCAGAACCTCGCGGCGTATGCCACGTCGCGCGGCGTGCTGCTGAACATCCTGCCGCCCGCGGTGCTGGCAGCGATCAGTGTCGCGGGACATCTGACAACAAGGTCGGGGCTGTTTCGCCGGGCCGATCTGCTGGTCATTCCGGCCATGCTCGGCGTCGCGCGGATACCGACGCAGTTCTACCAGGCCGGGCGGCTGGTGATGCACGCGGCCCCGCTGTTCGTGATGTGCGCCTTGGCCACCGTGCAGGCATTCGGCGCTTCGGAGCGGCGTAGGTAGATTCCGTCCCTCCACAGAGATGGTCTCGATTTGTCACAAATTTAGACGTCCGAGCGTGATGACCGAAAGTGGAATCACCGAGAGGTCTGAATCACGCGTTCCACCAAATGCCTGGAGCAGGATGGCGTCGCCTATCAGACGTCTTCCTGCTCCAGGACTTGGCAAACGTTCAGGA
Source organism: uncultured Rhodospirillales bacterium (assembly GCA_903823665.1). GTDB lineage: Bacteria > Pseudomonadota > Alphaproteobacteria > Acetobacterales > Acetobacteraceae > CAIQQQ01. Next base: position 49 of record CAIJTR010000124.1, on the reverse strand, counting down.
AGCCCATGAAAACATCGTTCGGAGCTTCGCGAGGAGACAGGACCCCGGT
>CAIJTR010000123.1 GCA_903823665.1 uncultured Rhodospirillales bacterium | reverse complement strand
GGTAATCTCCATGGTGGACGGCTCCTTCTGCCCGTTGCCTCAACAGCTACGAGCTTGGCACATCGATGCCGCTCAGGAGCCGTCCACCGCATCAGTTTTGAGCAAACGGTGAGGTGACCGCGAAGGGCAGTCACACGTGATAATAAGCAATTATCACGTGTCATTCGAGGCCGCCTTAATGTCTTGCGGCGCGATCGACAAACCGCGAAAATCCGCCAATGTCGGAGATCATCAGCAGCTCATCATTTCTCCTAGGTGCTTTGGCCGGGCAGTCAGCCGCCGCTGCGCGCAGCTATGCCCGCACTGCGCTGTCAGGCTCCACGCTGCGCGCTTATCGATCGGATTGGGCAGCATTTCGCGACTGGTGCAGCATAGCGGGCCTCACCAGTTTGCCCGCCGAGCCAGAAACCGTCGCCTCGTACCTCGCCACACTCGCACACACCCACAAGCGTGCAACGTTGCGGCGCAAGATCGTGGCAATCGGCCAGGTGCATCAACTCGCTGGCCATGTCTGGAATGCAAGCCATCCGCTGATCCGCGCCACGTTGCGCGGCATCCTACGGCAACATGGTCTTCCCAGACGTCAGGCGCAGGCACTTGGTATTGTCGAAATACGCAAGCTGGTTTCGACCTGTGATGGATCACTGACCGGCCTGCGAGACCGCGCCTTGTTCCTGCTCGGCTTTGCTGGTGCGTTACGCCGAGCGGAACTGGTGGCGGTCTGGCGTGAACATCTCACGTTCACCACAGACGGGATGCGATTGGTGATCCCTCGTGCCAAGGGAGACCAGCTTGGTGAGGGATCCGCCCTCGGCATTCCCCGCGGTCAAAACCGTGACACCTGCCCTGTCCGCGCGATGCAGGCGTGGCTTGATCAGTCAGAGTGCAAGTTTGGCCCAGTGTTCCGGCGGGTGACGATGTGGGGTGCTGTGGAACACACGGCACTTCATCCGGACGCGGTTCGCCAAATTCTAAAACGCCGCGCTGCCGCGTGCGGTTTGACGGCGGAGGCTGGCTCGCATCTCAGCCCACACGGCTTGCGTGCGGGCTTCGTCACCGAGGCCTATCGCGCCGGTGCGCGCGATGAGGCGATCATGGAACACACCCGCCACCGCGATATCAAAACCATGCGAGGCTATGTGCGTCGTGCGATGCTGGTGGCAGACAGCCCGGCCAAACTTCTCGGTTTGTGATGCGACTGCCGCAGCCCGACTGGCTGGCGCATCGGCTGATCGTGGATGGTCCTGCGGATGCGCTGCTGACTTTCCGAAGGGCCGCTGCGGGAAGTGGCATGGTTGCGTGGTGGTGGGACGATGATGCGCTGGCGGAAGACTGGTTTCATCTCCTGCTGGCAGGCCCACACCGCAGTATCAGCGCCATTGGCGCTCGGCTGCTGGCCAACACCATGCGCGATGCCGTCCAACAGGCGCGTGATCACGCAGTCGAAAACAGCCAGTTCAAACGATGCCCATTCGACCTCAACGCTTTGATGCCGGTGCCGGCGGCCCTGCTGCGGCGCGGAGCCGATGACCCCTCAAGCCTCGACTGGCTCTGGCGGCATTGGGGCACCACCTGGCCACTACGGCGCGTGCAAGTTCTGGTACCTGAACTCAATGCAGATGGCACAACCAATTGCAGATTCGTTTGCAGCTTTCACGCGGCTGATTGGACGCCTTGGCCCGCGCTGGCAAATTTACGCAGTCGCTTTCCATCGCTCGATATTCGCGTCATCCCGCTCTACGGCGGCTGACGACGCAGCCCAAGCCGTTTAATGATGCCGCGCGCCGACCAAGGCGACACCACATCCAGCCAATGCAAACCCACCGAGCTATTGGCAAACGCCATCTTGGTCCGGTTTGTCCCAGCCAGGAAGTCATACCGCACAGCCCCTCTGGATCTGGCATCGTCAACTGCGAGCAAGTGGCAGACCAAGCCCGGCTTGTCATGCGGCTCCGCAGGTGCGAATCCGCTTTGGTAGCTCAACACGTGGCCACCGTGGCGGAAATGGTAAAGACAGCCGATCAGCCGATTGCCGGCCGAGATGCGCAACATCTCAATCTCACTGCGTGGGAATGCCTCGGCGATCAGTGCGGTGTGAAAGCGCCGAAACACTGGATTGGAAAACACACCGGGCTTGCCGCGAGCAGTCCAACTCGCCTGATGCAGTGTTTCGAGCTCGGCAAACATCGCCATCGCCGATTCCACTGAGTGCGCACGCGCCAATTCAAGCGGACCGCTTTGCTCATAGCGCCGGATGGATCTCCGCAGCTGGGCCCGGGTGCTGGAGCCGAGATTTTCAATGACACCGTCCCGGCCTGTCGGCAGCGCAGCGAGATCAACAAACGGTGCTGACTGCGTGCCCGTCATATGCACGACACCACCGCAACCGCGTGCGGCATTCAAATGCGCATCATCAACGCCGGACAGCACAATGCGATGTGGCAAAGCCGCTCGCAGGCAATCCTGCAGGCAATCCTGCAGGCAATCCTCAAACCCATCAGCAAGCAAGAAGCCGTTATGCTCCACGTACATCGCGTCGTAGGCGCGTTGCCCGGTTTCACCGAGCCACAACGTGCGCGGCGCAAACCTGCTGGAGCCAAGGTTGAACAAGCCAAGACCTACATCAACGCCCTCTTTTTGCGCCACCAGCAGCATTGGGTGGGGAAAACGCTCCTGTGCCAGACAGCCAAGCCAGCTCCAGCTTTGAAAAAAGGATGGACGGCCCCTGTGCTCCAATGTTCGCCAGCGTTCAGCCACTTCTGACAAATTGGGCGCTTTATGCAGTGAGATCACAAAATTGGCGATGATATCGACCTCACAGCATAAAACATGATGGCCCACGAAGAGCGTGGCTGATTGCGTATGAATGTTGATAGCGCGCCGCTTTGCCATCGTCATGCAGCTTTCCTTATGCTGCCGTCTGGGTCACACCTGCGCCGCCGTCTACTTGGAATTGGGCCGCTCCCGCAGCACCAACCGAGTGGTCTCGGCGACAGAGGTCTCATGTTCGGCAACGACGTTCTTCACACGGTCATCACCCAGATTTTATTGCCGCCCATCAACGTGTTGATGTTTGGCGTGATTTGCGGGTGCCTTCCCGATCGGCTTGCCCGGTTGCGGCGATGGGGAAGTTTCGGTTGCATCGCAACATTGCTGCTGCTGTCACTGCCAGTGACATCTAATCTTTTGTTGCAGGGGCTGGAATACAACACCGGTTCTGACACCTCTCCCACGCCCCCGCAGGCCATTGTCATTCTTGGCGGTGACAACGTCACAGGCATGGCCATCGGCGGGATCGTCACCGGCGTCCGGGTGGGCGGCCTCTCGTTGGAGCGTGTGCGGGCCGCAGCGTTGCTGCAAAAGCGCAGCCACCTTCCAGTGCTGATCACCGGTGCCTCGCTAAGCGCCAATCACCCGCCAGTGGCAAAACTGATGGCGGACATGATGCAGAACGAGCTTTCAGTCCCCGTCCGGTGGATTGAAACCGAAGCGTCCGACACGTGGCAAAATGCGGCGCGCTCTGCTGCAATTCTTCAGCGCGAGCGAATATCATCCGTTTTTGTTGTCACGCAGCCTTGGCATATGCGCCGTGCCGTTATGGCCTTCCGCCATTTTGGCATTACCGTCGTGCCGGCCGCAACCGCGCTTGACGTGCTCAGCCCACGGGCGGCCGCCGATTTTATTCCACATCCTGCTGCCTGGGTTGATAGTTATTTTGCGTTTCATGAATGGATCGGCTGTGCATACTACGCCCTGCGCAGTTGAAACAAAGTTGTTCGGCGGGTTGCAACAGCTTCCCGCGGATGCGCTGGAATTGTTTTCTGGCGAAGATGATTTCTATGGGAGTGCCAATTGGTATCGAACACTGATCGCCACAACCTTGCCTGCCGGATCCTCTCCATATTTTGCCGTCACGCGCTTGAGTGGTCGGGCAGCCGCACTATGGCCATTGCTGAGGCTGAGGGACGGCACGATGAGCGGACTGACCTCACCATACACATGCCTTTATCGGCCATTGTTGGCGGCTGACCTCACCGAGAGCGAACTCACCCTCATCGGTCGGTCGCTGGCAGAACAGCGAGCTTTGCGAAAAGGGCTGCGGCTTGAAGCTTTGGATGCAGAGGCTTCGTGCTGGACAGCCCTGTGTACAGGCTTTCGCAAGGCAGGGCTTTTGGTCTTGAAGTTCGAGCATTTCGGCAATTGGCATGAAAATGTTACCGGGCAGAATTGGTCTGGCTATCTGGCTGCAAGACCAGGAGCATTGCGTGAAACGTTGCGCCGACGATCAGCGAAGTTGCTGGCAGACCCGGCCATCGGCGTCGAAGTGTTGACGCAAGCGTGTGAGGTGGGCCCCGGCATCGAGGCGTTCGAAGCAATTTATCGGCGAAGCTGGAAACAACCGGAGCCCTATCCGGATTTCAATGCCGCCTGCATCCGCATGGCAGCACAGCAGGGAGTGCTGAGGCTGGCAGTGCTGCGCCGGGATGATGAGCCGATTGCGGTCCAGCTCTGGGTGGTGTTGGCTGGCAAGGCACAGGTGCTCAAACTCGCCCATGATGAGGCGCACCGGGCAAATTCACCCGGCACGGTGCTGACAGGCTGGCTGATGTCGAAACTCTTTGAGAGTGGCCCATTGTCAGAGATCGATTTTGGCCGGGGTGATGATGCCTACAAAAAAGCATGGGCGTCACAGCGTCGCGCGCGATTCGGAATGGTGCTCGCCAATCCGATGACATCTCGTGGTCTACTCCAATCCACACGCCATGCAGCGGGCCTTGCACGACGTAAAATGCAAAAAATTCGTCAGGATATTAATGCAATGGCAAGAAGCGATGGAGGATGATAGTCAGCATCAGCTTGAGGAAACAAAGTTCCTCGTTGTGTGAAATGATCGCCCCACGCCTCTATGCCGGAGTCAGGTTTTGAGCCTTTACACCATTACCGGCGGGGCAGGTTTCATCGGATCACATTTGACCGAAGCCTTGCTGGCGAAGGGTCATCAGGTTCGTGTGCTCGATGATCTTTCAACGGGAAGCCGGGGCAATCTCCCGTCGGGCTGTGAGATGATCAAGGGCTGTATCACGGACCGCGCTGCCGTGATGCTGGCCATGCAGGGGGCGGATGGTTGTTTTCACCTCGCTGCCATCGCTTCGGTGGCCCGTGCCAATGAGGAATGGATTGCAACCCATCGCATCAACCAGACCGGCGCAGTGACGATTTTTGACGTGGCTCGTGAGCTGGGCGGCATTCCCGTTGTCTATGCCTCGTCCGCCGCGGTTTATGGCGATGTCGGTGCCCGTCCTGCGCAGGAGAGTTTTCCACCGGTGCCCAACACGGCCTACGGCGCTGATAAGCTCGGCTGTGAGTTGCACGGTCGTGTCGCACATCTGGTGCATGGCGTACCAAACCTTGGCTTGCGTTTTTTCAATGTCTATGGCCCAAGACAGGATCCGCTGTCGCCCTATAGTGGGGTGATCTCGATCTTCGCCCGCATGGTTGCTGATGGCGGACCGCTGAGCATTCACGGTGATGGCGGCCAAACGCGTGACTTTATCTATGTCGGTGATGTGGTTTCGCATCTGGTGCAGGGTATGTCGCATATCTCACGGGTGCGTGACTGTCAGGTGCTAAATGTTTGCACGGGCACGGCTATTTCGGTTCTCGACCTCGCGCGGGTGATGATGGAGGCTGGCCACCTGTCGGCCTCGTTGATCAGGCACACACCGGGCCGTCCGGGAGATATTCGCAATTCAGTTGGCAATCCCGCTCGTGCCCAGGCCATGCTCGGTCTGCGTGCCGAGATCAGCCTGCAGGATGGCTTGCGGCAGACAACACGTGCAATGCAGACCACCCTTCAAAATCCAGCGTCCCGCACTGTTCTGGTGTGATGTCACAGCGGGTGCTACTGGCGTGACGGTGATGACCGTGCCTCGTATGCCAGTTGAAAGATGACCATGGATACCTCAGCCAACCACGATGCCGCAGCCATAGATGCACAAGCGGATGCGACGCAGCCGAGCACGGAGTTGCAGGCACTGGCTTTGCCATTCTCGGTCTTGCGCAACATCCACAAGCTGAACTTTGACGGTGACCTGTCAACGCTGCGGATGATCCCGGTCAGCAACGTTCTGCTGAATGCGCTGCTCGAATCAATCGCAGCCCGTGTGGCTATCGACGAGGAGTGGTATCGCACCAACAATCCAGACATTGCCGATGCCATTGACAGCGGGATGTTTGAAAATGCACGGCACCACTACCTGAAGTTCGGCTATATCGAGAACCGGCTCCCACGTTTCATTCAGGTGGATGAAACCTTTTATCGGGCCAGCAACCGGGACATCTCGGAGAAGCTGCGCCTAGGTCAGCTGCAATCGGCGCAGCAGCATTTTGAGCAATTCGGCTTTAAGGAAGGCCGTCTACCCTCCAAAGGCTGGAGGCTGTTCTGAGTGCGGCAACGTCAGTGACCGACACCGCTCAACCCCCTCCCGCCACGTCCGAGCCGGACGGCTATATCGACAAGATCGACCCCGGTGCCATCATCGGCTGGCTGAGACCCACCGATGCGATCCCGGCGGGTTCGATCATCCAGGTCCGCATTGATGACGGCCCCGCCAGTCTGATCGATGCCAGCCTGTATCGTCAGGACGTGGAGCAGGCGGGATTTGCTGAGGCCAATGTGGGCTTTCATTTCCCCATTCCGCCAAGCTTTCACGACGGATTGGAGCACAGCGTCAGCTTCCACAGCCTTTCCGGCGAGGCGCTGGCTCTGATGAACCCCAGCACCCAGCTCATCTCGCATATCATCACTTTGCCACCCCATGGCACTGAGGCCACGCCCGAGCCCGAAGTGCCGGCGGAACCGCGCTATGAGGCCATCCACGTGGTGCTTGACGGCATCACCGAGGATGGTGTGAGCGGCTGGGCCTATAGCGAGACTGATCCCCTCACCCCACTCAGCCTGGATCTCAACATTGACGGGCTTTTCTGCGGCAGTACGCTATGCTCCCAGCGCCGCGATGACGTGTTGCAGGCCGGCTACCCCACTGCCATCGTGGGTTTTGCTCACCCCATCCCGGCCATGTTTTTCGATGGCCAGCCGCACTACGTAAGTTTCGGCTCCAGGCCCGGCAGCTATGTGATGCTGGCCAATGCCGACATTTACGGACCGCTTGGACCGCGTTTCACATTCGCACCGACCCGCATCGTAGGCCAGGTTGACGGCCTGCATGGCGGGGCCGTGCGCGGCTGGGTGTTCACCCATCATCTGACGACAGACACACGCATTGGCGGCTTGCAGGTCCTGGTCACCTGGCAGGGCCAGCCCGTGGCACAGATCACCGCCTCGCAGTTCCGGGCCGATGTGGGCGAGGCCTTCAAGGCTGATCCGAACTGCGGATTTGCCTTCGTGGCACCGGCCGAGCTGGCGGCGCGCGGTCGGGCTGAACTTCGCTTCACTGTTATTCCAGGCGGCTTGGAGCTGACCGGCAGCCCCTACATCGCCGAATTCCCAAGCCGCGAAGCCTATCGCCGGGTGATGCAACTCACCACCTTGGCGGACCAACTCTTCACCCAGATGTGGGCGTTGCGGGCCGAGATCAAGGCGTTGATGCCGGCCGAGCAGCACTCGCTGGAAAATTACGACGGATGGGCCAGGCTCTACTACGCTGAACTTGCCGCCCGCCCGATGCTGGCACTGCCGCGCACGCCTTTGGTCAGCATCATCTGCCCGGCGTACCGTCCGCGGATGTCTGATTTCGATGCCGCAATCGCATCCGTGCGCGGCCAAACCTACGCCAATTGGGAGCTCATCATAGTCGATGACGCCAGCCAATCGGCGGAACTTGACGCCAGCATAGCAGCCCATGTCGCCAGTGATCGCCGCATCCGTTCGCATCGCTGTGAGGTCAATGGCGGCATCAGCATTGCCACCAACACCGGGCTTGATCTGGTGCAAGGCGAATACGTCGCCTTCTTCGACCATGACGATTTGCTGCAGCCCCGCGCACTGGAATTCATGATCGAGGCGGCCCTGCGCACCGGGGCCCGGCTGCTCTATTGCGATGAAGACAAAATCGACGATACCGGCACGTATTCCGAGCCCAACCTCAAGCCGGACTGGAATTTCCGCTATTTGCTGGCCATCAACTATATCTGCCATCTCGTCGTCGCCGAGCGTTCGCTGATCGAGCAGGTGGGCCTGCTGCGGCGGGAGTGTGACGGTGCTCAGGATCACGACTTCCTCATCCGGCTCGGCGAAATCACCCCCGCCCGCCAGATCCATCACGTGCCGGAAATTCTCTACCACTGGCGCAAGACCCCGCAATCCACGGCGTCCTCCGGCGCGGTCAAGCCGTACACCGTGGCCGCCGGCATCCGCGCCATCAGTGATCATCTGGCCCGGCGTGGGATCGATGCCGAGGTGTCAAGCCCGCTGCGCATCACCCAGTTCGCCATCACCTGGAAGCTGCACCGAGAGCCCAAGGTCTCGATCCTGATCCCGTACCGGGAACAGATCGGCATGACCACGCTTTGCCTCGATGCCCTGCGCGGCCTCACCACCTACGCCAATTACGAAATCGTGCTGATGGACAACTGGTCCACCTCCGATGAAGCGCTGGCCTTTGCCATAGATCAGGCCGCCATTCCCAACACCCGCGTGATGCGCATCGAGGAAAAGTTCAACTACTCCCGCATCAACAATCTTGCTGCCGCCACCTGTGACGGTGAATTCCTGCTGTTCCTCAACAATGACGTCGTGGTCTCTGATCCCACCTGGCTCACTCAGCTGGTGGGGGAGGCGATGGCGTCGTCCGATATCGGCATTGTCGGCTGCAAGCTGCATTACCCGAACGGTCTGATACAGCATGGCGGCGTGGTGCTCGGCGTCGGCGGTGTTGCCGATCACGCGCATCGCGGCCTCACCGTCAACACCCCCGGCTATGTCGCACGTGCCTGCATGCCGCAAGACATGTCCGCGGTCACCGCCGCCTGTCTGCTCTGCCGCCGGGAGGCCTTCGAGGGCGTCGGCGGCTTTGACGAAATCCAGCTGCAAGTGGCATTCAACGACGTCGATCTCTGCCTCAAAATCGGCCGCGCCGGCTACCGGGTGATCTACGCCGCCGGCATCATCGCCGAGCATCGCGAAAGCCTCAGCCGCGGCAGCGATCTCAAACCCGAACACCAGGCCCGTTTCTTCCACGAGAACAAGGTGATGGAAACGCGCTGGGGTGACCTGCTGGCCCACGACCCGCATTACAGTCGGCATTTTTCCAGGCGTGGTGGCGTGTTCGCTGATCTGCGGATGATCGATGTCGCCTGAGAGCATTGAAGGCGGATAATATTACGATATCGTAACAAATAGGCCGCAGTTGCGCATGGCCCGCAAGCCCTGCGCAAAAATTTTGAAATGCAAAAGTGTTGCCAACAGCGAAACAAGCCTCCAGCCGAGGCGCGCAACGGGAGGCTCCGGCAGACGGATCATCCCACCCAACTGGATTGGAATGAGCACAGCGAGGCCAAATCGCGTCACATGACGCCACCGCATCGCACACCCGGAGGCGTCAGCCCAGCCAGGGCGCCACTCATCCTCCCCGCCCCAGCCGTCCTCATCACCAGCCGATGACAGGTAAATCTCGCGGTCGGCGTAGAGCTCCTCCACCAACAGCCACGCATTCAGCGCATACCCGATGGGGCGGCACATGGTGCCAATCACCATCAACTGCATGAGCAAATTCGACTCCCCCGCCCCGCGCACAGCGCCGCCGATGAGGCAGAGCAGCGCCATCACGTCGGAGGTTGCGGGATTGCGAGAGGCGGTCATTGGTGTGAGGTCCTATGTCAGAGAATGAGTTATTTTCAATGACACAGCTTCCAGAGAAATGCAAGTTAAATTAACGCATGATGTGCCGCGCTAACCTGCCCGCAGCACAAACCACGTGGTCAGCGTCGCCAGTTCCTCAGCGGACATCACATCGTAAGGCGGCTGCAGCTTCAAATGAGGCACTTGCACCCGGCTGGGCTCATGCACCAAGCCATACGACCCCACCACATCCAGCCCGGCACCGGCAAAAAGCGCGGCCAATTCCTGATAGCGCAGCCGGTTCTCGCCACTGCGCATCAGCTTCCAGCACAGATCATGCTGTGCCTGGGTCCAGGTCAGAAAATTCAGCCGACTCAGCGAGCGGTCCACATAGGCCAGATGGTCACCATGATCGACGGCATGCGCCATGATTCCCGCTGGCCCGAGCTTCGGCCGCAACGCGCCCATCAGCCAGCGCAGATCAGCCACCGGAATATGCTCCAGGCAGGCACGTGACATGATCACGTCCACCGAGCCATCGGCCACCGAGTTGACGTCGAACGGGGCCAGATAAACGAGGCCCATCGCCTCCAGCGTCGTCGCATCCTGCACCATGCTGCGGGCTCGGTTGGCGTCGATACCGAAGCGCTCTGCCACTTCATCGAGGCGATCGAGCACGATCTGCCGCGCCGTCATGAAGGTGGCATGATCCATGTTGCGGGTGATGTCGGTCAGCAGCACCTTCTCCGCCCCGAGCAGACGCATGATGATGCCTGCCACCGGAAACCAGCCCGCGCCGATTTCCAGCACAATGCCATGGAACGCCTGGCCATGCTCACGCATCAGCCGGTGCAGCTGCGCCAAATCATCGAAAGTGGAGCCGATATTGGAACGGTCAGGCGCATAGCCGAACAACCGCCGCTTCACCTGACGCAGCTGATCAGCCAATGGCAGGCGGGCCTGCACCGAAAGCTTTGCGATCGTGACATGCCATTTTGCGATCATAACACTTAGCTAGCCAAAGCAACGTTCACCGGCAACCGCCGTAAACACTCGATCATGACAATGTTCCGCCTTCACAGATCGCGGTGAACATCTCGGTTTTGCGCCGCCAATCCGCCGCCTGCGACACCATCTGCGCACCCTCGATCAGCCGGGCGCGCAGGGCGTCATCCTGCAGCAGATCGAGCATCGCCTGGGTGATCGCCTCGACCGAACGGCCATTGACCACCAACCCGTTGACGCCGTGCTGCACCGCATCGCGCGAGCCGCCGTCAGAGCCTGCGATCACTGGCAGGCCGCAGCTATTGGCCTCCAGAAACACCAGCCCAAACCCTTCAGTGTCGCCGTTTTCCATCTCGCGATTGGGCATCACGAACATGTCGCCCAGGCAGTAATGCGCCACCAGATCATCCTCGGTCACGTCACCGGTGAAGATCACTCGCTCCGCCACCCCCTCGGCTGCTGCGATTTCACGCAAGCTGGCCTCGAAGCCGCCGGTGCCGACAACCACGTAGGAGGTATCAGGGTGGACGCGGTGAACCCGGGCAAAGGCGCGGATCGCCTGGTCGATGCCCTTCTTTTCCAGCAGCCGGCACACCGAGACGAATATCCGCCCCGGCTGTAGCCGGTACTGCGCCACCAGATCGGGCCTGCGGCCAACCGGGCGGAAACGCTGGGTGTCGACACCGTTCTCGATCAGATGGATCTCGGCCTTGGAACCTTCCTCACCGAGCAGCGTGCGGACCGCCTGTTGGGTGAAGCGGCTGACCACGATGATCGCATCGGCAGACAGCAACGCTGCCCGCGCCCGGTTATGGCCGCGATCATAGCCGACTTCCGTGGTGATCTCCTCGCCGTGTACATAGACCACGCTGCGCACGCCGGGCAGCAACCGGCACAGCGTCAGCACCCAGTGGCTGGCCAGCAATTCGCCGACGCACACGCAATGTGCACCACCGGTCAGCACCTGCGCCATAATGAGGCCTGCCAGACGCAGCCGGATCATCACGTCACCGGCCAGAAACCCAAGCCTGCTGCCGGTTGCGTGCAACTGGGTGCGCAGCAATGGCAGGCGGCGCACCTCATAGGTTGCCGCACGGTCATGCTCGCGCCAGCCGATCTGCGCCAGACCATCGGCATAGCTCGCCTTGGCTGCGACCACGAGAACCCGGCTTGCGAGGTGATGTGCCAGATTGGCATACACCACCGCCGAGCCACCCCTGGTCGGCGGGAAGTTGTTGGCCACCATCAGAATACGCGAAGTGCTGTTTTCGCGGCTCATACGAGTTTGCCCGGTACCGCCGCCATTGCCATGAAGCGGAACTGCAGCCGGCTCGCCATATGATCGAGAATGCCGGACAGCCGGTCATAAAACAGGTGCAGATCGGCGGTACTGCGCACGTAGGGGTTGGTGCCGTTCTGCAATGACGAGCTGTGAAAGCTGATTGGAAACACCATGTGCCCGCGTCCCAGCAGCCCGCGCACCAGACGCCGCATGGCGGTGAAGTCATTGCCCTCTGGTGACAGCGTGATGCGCTCGGCACAGCGCGAGCGCGCCAGCAGCGACAACAGGCCGGAGCGTTGTTCGCTCTGCTCGGCCAGCCTGCCATAAAAGGCCGGGCCAAAGCCGCCGCCCCAGCCGACCACGCCACGGCACAGCGGTACCTCCAACAAGCGCCGGGCTTGGCCAAACCAGAATGGCGCATTGTCAAAGCCACGATAATCCGGCCCGCCATCTGGCTCGAAATTGGTGCGCGGTGCGATGCTGGTGTCGATCGTGAACCCATGCTTTTCCAGCAGCGCGGGCGTGTAGAGGCTTAGCCCGTAACGCCCGGCGCGGTAGATGACGGGCTCGATGCCGAAGCACTCGATGAAGCGCGCGCGCAGGCTCAGCAGCTTCTGCTCCTCCTGATTGGCCGAAAGATTGCCCAGGAACGAGGCGCGCAGCGACACATCCTCGCCAAATGGCGGCGTCACCCAAGGGTGCAGCTGTAGGCCTGCGTCACACAGCCCGCGCTCCAGCTGATGGCGAATGATCGCCACCGCGTCGGGGTCCTGCAGCACTGGATAGGTCAGCAAATAGGTCGGCGTGGCACCATAGGATTGCAGGATTTCGGCCAGCACCCGCAGGTTTCGCAAATGGAAGGTGGATTTCGCAGTGCCCTGTAATGGCCGGTCCCAGTCGAAATCCTCCTCAACGTCGATCACCACCGTGCCGATGCGCGGCTGTGCGGCGGACGCGGCCGTGGTGCTGGATGGCGACACCTTGGCAATATTTGAAAAAGCGCCGTGCAAAGCCGTGATCTCCTCCCGGCTGGCCTGGTAAGATGACCATATCGGCTCGTGGTCGCAGATACTGAACGTATCACAGTTTGTAAATTCGCAATCTGTTCAATCCGATGCATGTCCCGTTGGACATCGGGGTCCAGCTTGCCTTAATCACCGCAAGCGACATCATCGCCTGCGCGCATTGGGATTGCATTTATGGAGACGCTGGTTTTTCTCGTCGACGCGGTGGCGATGGTGTTGCTGGTGCTCGCCAGCCTCAGTGCGGCCAAGGCCAAGCCGGGCGAGAAGTTCGGCGGCCTGTTTGCCTATACCGTCGAGGTCAGCACCCGTGATCACAAGACCAACCTTCCCCCAGCCCCATATCTGCAGAACCAGCCAGAGCAGGCTGTGGCCCCAAGCGGCTATCAGCCCGGCCGCTCCCGCTCGCGTCGCAACAAGGACAACCTCTGATGCGCGACCTGGGCTTTGCCATCGTCTGGGCAGTGCTGTTCCCCGTCACCTTCTGGTCGGCGCATGTTGGCGTGCTGCTGTGGATCTGGGTGGCGCTGCTGTCGCCCAATGAGCGGCTTTACGGCTTCATGAGCGAGGTGCCGTTCAACAAGATCGTGGCCATCGTGACGCTGCTTTTGGTGTTCTTCAACAACCAGAAAAAGAAGTTTTACGTCGACACCACGGTCGGGCTGATCTTTCTGCTTATTGTGGTGGCAACGCTGGCCGCCATCTTCCCGCAGGTCTCCGATGATGACGGTCAGTTCCTCTATGAAAAGCTGCTGAAGGAATTCGCCCTCGCACTGACCATCATCACCATCATGTGGGATCGCCAGCGCCTGACCTGGACAATCTGGGCGCTCAGCATCGGCCTGGGCTACACTGCGGCCGTCGAGGGGCTGGAATATGTGGTCAGCGGCGGCGCTCACCGCATCGTCAGTGCGTTCTCCATCGGCGACAACAACTCCATCGCGCTCGCTGTGCTAATGAACGTGCCACTGGTCTTCTACCTGCGCAGCACCTCAGCCGTGCGCAGCACCAAGCTCGTTTTGCTCGGCCTGATGGTGATCAGCATCATCTGTGTGATCGGCACCAACTCCCGCGGTGGCTTCATTGGGCTGGTGCTGCTGTTCATCGCCATGGTGTTGCGCAGCAAGAACAAGCTGCCGCCGATCGCACTGGGCGTCATCGGTGCTGTTCTGCTGTTTGCACTGGCCCCGGCCAGCTGGTTTGAGCGCATGAACACCATTCAGGATGCCGGCGAGAACACCTCCTTTCTTGGCCGCGTTGTGGCCTGGAAGATCAGCACCATGCTCGCCCTTGATCACCCGCTGTTCGGTGCTGGTTTCCACGGGGTGCAGCGTTGGGCGAACTGGCAGCTCTATCGCAACAACCTTGGTCTGTTCAGCTTCATCCCCACGCCCGAGCCGGACATCGTGCCGCACGCGGCGCATAGTATTTACTTCGAGGTGCTCGGCGATCTCGGCTTCACCGGGCTCGCCGCCTTCATGGCGATATTGCTGACAGCACTCTACAATTGCCAGGTGGTGATCAGCCGCACCCGCAACATCGTAGAGCTACAATGGGCAGCGCTGCTGGCGCGCATGCTGCAGATCAGTATCGTCATCTACATGGCCGCCGGGGCTCTGCTCAGCATGGGCTATTACGAGGGCTTCTGGGTCGTCATCGCCATCATCTCCCGCCTGCGCCGCACCACGGCGGATCTGCTGGCCGAGCGGGCGGCATCCGGTGATGGCAGGGCGGCCGGTCTGCCGCAAGCCGCATCGGGGACGAGCCGGGCGGCACCTGATGTCGAAGTCGCTCTCGCGCGCCTGATGCCCTAGGCGTCGCGTCCCAGCACACGGCGGAACAGCGCCAGTTGGCCCTGCGTCGTCGCATCCCAGCTGAACGGCTCGGCATAGGCGCGCGTCGCCGCACGGTCGGGCAGAGCCGCGAACAACGCCTGCACCCCCTCGGCAATGCCCTCGGCCGTGTTCTCCCGCACGATCAGCCCGGCCTCGGCGCGCTGCACCACCTCGGGATTGCCGGGAATATTGCTCGCCACCACCGGCGTTCCGCAGGCCATCGATTCGAGCAGCACATTCGCCCAGCCCTCCCGGCTGGACGACAGCAGCATCGCATCGGCAGCACTGTAAAGCTGCGCCAGCATCCCGTGTGGTAGCGCGCCCAGCAGCCGCAGCCGGGACGACACGCCAAGCCGCTCTGCCAGTGCCTGCAGCGAGGCGCGCTCCGGCCCGTCGCCCGCGATCAGCAGCGTATACTCCGGCAACTGCGCCAGCGCCTGAATGGTCCGATCATGCCCCTTGCGCGGGATCAGATGCCCCACCGAGAGCAGCACCCGGCCAGCCACACCAAATGCCGCCCGTGCCGCCTCGCGTTCCATGGGCCTGAACATCATCGTGTCGATGCCGTTGCGCAGCACCGAAAGCTTCGCCCGGTCCGCCCCCAGCGCCACCATCGCCTCGCCCAGTGCCGCACTCACGGTGATCAGCCCGTTCGCCCTGGCCAGCGTGTCGATGATCTTACGCCGCGGCACCGGATAATCCGGCAACTCCGTCAAATCCGAGCCCCGCCCGGTGATCACCACAGGCTTGCCCAGCGCCTGCCCCAGCCGCACCGCCGCCACCCCGTCGGGATAGACGTAATGCGCATCGATCAGATCGAACGTCACACCCTGCGCCATCAGCCGGCGTGCTGCGGCAAGCGCCGTGCGGTAAAGCAGGTCCGGGGCCAGATTCATGCCGATGCCGGGAATGGTCAAATAGCGCGGATGATGCACCGCAAATCCGTGCCGGCTCTCCTGTGCTGGTACCTGTGCCATCTTGTCCCAGCCGCGCTTGCGCCCCAGCGCGCGAAAGCCCGGTGCATCCGGATAGAACGGCACTGGGGCCAGCACCACGCTTGTGGCCTCGCCGCTGGCCAGCAGATGGCGCAGCCGGTTCTCGACGAACACGCCATGATTGGGCTGCATACTATTCGGATACAGCGTGCTGAACGTCAGCAACCGGATCGGCGTGGGCATCGCAACGCAGCCTATTTCGCGGCCTTCAACTCCGTCAGCATTTGCTGGGCCTGGGTCTGTTCTGGGAATGGTGGCTTCGTCGTCAGCTTCTCAAGCACCGCCACCGCATCGGCCGGCTTGCCGGTGGCTTTCAGGCCAGCGGCAAGATGGAACTGCACCGTGGGATTATCGGCCATCGACTGAGCCGCCCGCGCCAGTAACGGCATCGCTTCATCGTTCTGGCCCAGGCCAAACAACACCCAGCCCAGCGTATCCGCCGATTGACCAGACGGGGAGATCTGATAGGCGCGCCGGGCCGTTTCCAGCGCCTTTGGGTTGTTTTGCGACTGGTAGACCACGGCGAGATTGTTCAGCAGGTAGGCCGATGTCGGCTGCAACGCCAGTGCCGCTTCCAGCTTGCCCTGCGCCTCAGGAAATTGCCCGGCCTCAAGTGCCATCGTGCCAAGACCGGACAGCGCCGGCACATCATCGGGATGCCCGTTCAGCCAATCCTGCAACACCGCCTTGGCGGGACCGGGCTGGCCTGCGAGCGCATAGGCATGCGCCACACTCTGCGCCAGGTTCGAGGTTGGGCTTGCCTTGTAAAGATTGGAATAAAGCTCACCCGCTTCTTGGTACCTGTGGCCGTAAAACGCCAAATCAGCCTTCAGCGTACGCGCCGCAGAGGCGTTGACCGGGTCGGTCTGCAGGCGGGCAATGGTGGCCAGTGCCGCTGGCTCGCCGCTTGCTTCCAGATCAACGCCCACCAGAAGACGGAGCAGGGTGATGTCACCGGGCTTGGCAATCAGAGCCTGACGCAGTGCCGTGCGCTCGGCCTCCCAGTCCTTCGCCTCCGTGAGGATGTTGACCAATTGACCCAGCGCATTCATGTCGGCAGGGGTTGCCTGCAGGATGCGCTGCAGCGTGGCGCGTGCCGCCGGTTGCTGCTTCATGGCCATCTGAGCCTGCGCACGGGCGAACAGCACCGGTGCCAAAACGGCGGGGCTGGCCCCTTCACCGGCTGCCTTTTCCGCCTCGGCAAGGAGGGTGATCGCCTTGTCGGGCGCATTGATGCGCACATAAAGATTGGCCAGCACGATTGTGATTGTTTGATTGGCCGGGGCAGCGGTGTGGGCCGCCTCCACCAGTGTGACGCCCTGGGCGACCTTGTTCTGCGCCAGCAAATTTTGCAGCACCGGGCCGAGCGCATCGGTGTCGGCTGGTTCCTGGTTGAGGATGTCGAGCAATGCCTGATCAGATTCAGCCGTCTTGCCCTGCTCTGCCAGTACCTGTGCCAAGGCAAAGCGGGCAGGGATGAGCTTGCTGTTGGTGGCCAGTAGGTTCTCAAACTGTGCTTTTGCACCGTCGAAGTTCTGCTCACGCATCAAAATTTGGCCGCTCAGCAGGCCGACCGTCTCGGTGCTGCCGGTCTGTTCGCGCAGTGTGGCAAGTGCCTTTTTAGCCCCTGCGATGTCAGCACCCGCAAGCGATGCAACCACCAACGCTTCAGCTGTTTTGGCCTGCCCCGGCGATAGTTCCATCGCTTTAGTAAGGTCAGCGGTGGCACCGCGCGTGTCACCGGCGCCAAGTTTGGCGGCGGCAAGACGGCTGAGGATGTCGGTGTTGGTCGGTTCCAGGTTTGACGCCCGGCCAAAGCTCTGCACCGCCTCATTGGATCTGCCGGCGATGGAATAGGCGCGGCCGAGCATATCCAGAATTTCTGCGTCAGCCGCAGCACCATTGGCAGCCCGTTGCAGAACGGTGATGGCACGCTCCGGCTTGCCGTCGGCCAGCAGAATGCGGGCAAGCAGCTTAGGGGCGTCGG
This sequence comes from uncultured Rhodospirillales bacterium, assembly GCA_903823665.1. Taxonomy (GTDB): domain Bacteria; phylum Pseudomonadota; class Alphaproteobacteria; order Acetobacterales; family Acetobacteraceae; genus CAIQQQ01. Next base: position 31,868 of record CAIJTR010000123.1, on the reverse strand, counting down.
GATCGCCGGGCACGCGCGCGACGTAACGCGTGGCAAAGTCAACGGCCTGTTCAACCTGGCCGAGATTGTATTTCTCCAGCGCTACGAAATAGCCACCGCGCGGGAACCGATCGATCGAGTTCAGAATGCGCTGGAATTGCGCATCAGCACCGGCGTAGTCGCCAGAGCGCACCAGCAGCAGCGCCCTAAGGTAGATGCCTTGAGTGATCTGCGGCTGGTCGGCCAGAATGCTGTCGACGGCAGTTTTGGCTTTGTCGTTCTGGCCAAGCTGCACGAGCATGTTGGCCTGCTCAAGGCGTGCTGCCATGTTCTTCGGGTTGAGTGAGACAGCGGCGTTGAAGGCGTCCAGCGCCTTTTCACGCTGGTTCTGACGTCCGAACAATTGGCCGCGCATCACATAAGCATCGGCCCGCTTGGGGTCGATCTCCAGCGCATGGTCCACTTTTTTCTGCGCCAGATCCAAGTCGCCGCGCACAAAGGCGGCACGGGCGGCGGCCATCGGTGCCGTGGCGGAGGTCGGCACCAGCTTCTCAGCCTCATCCAGCGAGGCCTGTGCTGCGTCTTGGTCCTTCAGCATGGTCTGCGCAACCGAGCGCAAGATCAGCAGCTGCATGGTGAAGTTCGGGTCCGACAGCGGCGGCTTGAACTCCGTCAGCACGTCGCGGGCATGGGACAATACCGGGTTGCCAGGCTGCAGATTGACCTGCTGCAGATAAGCCTGCGCCAGCATCAGCGGGATTTCGGGGTGGCTCGCGCCCAGCACACGCGCAGCCTTCAGCTCTTTTTCAGCGGCGACGGGATCGCCAGTCTGCAGATCAAGCGCTCCAAGCTGGAAATGCGCCTCGCCGTTTTGCGGATTGTCGCGCACGGCGTTGCGCAGTTCGATGGAGCCACCGCGCGTGTCACCCTTCGCCAGCAAAGTGCGGGCATTGGCCAGCGGGTCGCGCACGTGGCTGAATTTCCAATAGGCACCGGCACCGCCGGCCGCCAGAACGAGGACGGCGACACCTGCGAGCAGAATTTTTTTCATCGTGATGCGGGCCTGTTCAGAATGGCGGTCATGTCAGCCAATGAGATCGTTGGAGCTACAACAACTTGGCTTGGCCGTTGACATGCCCCGGCTGACCGTTGCTTGCAAGTTCATGGGGTTATTTCAGCCACACGCAGCGGCTTGTGCAGTCCTTTGCCGCTCAGCGCGCGCCTTCCTGGAACAAGATGACGCGGATCGTCGAGAACAGGATCAGCACGTCAAGAAACAGGCTGCGGTGGCGGGCATAATAAAGGTCATAGGAAAGCTTCATCCGGGCATCCTCGATCGACGCCCCGTAGGGATAATTGACCTGCGCCCAGCCCGTAAGGCCCGGACGCACGCGCGAGCGCTCGTGGTAGAACGGAATGACGTTCGCCAGTTTCTCCACGAAATGTGGCCGCTCCGGCCGGGGCCCGATGAAGCTCATCTGCCCAGACAGCACGCAGATTAGCTGCGGCAGCTCATCGATGCGGGTGGCGCGCATGAAGGCCCCGACGCGCGTCACGCGGCTGTCCTTTTTAGAGGCCCACACCGGGCCCGCACTCTCGGCGTCTACGCGCATGGAGCGGAATTTGGTCAGCACGAACGGCACGCCGCCAAGCCCCACGCGCTCCTGGCGGTAGAACACAGGCCCAGGGTTGTCGAGCTTGATGGCAAGTGCCGTCAGCAGCATCAGCGGCAATGTCAGAATGAGCAGAAACAAGCTCAGTGCGATGTCACCGGCCCGGCCGATGACGGCTGCAACCTTTCGGCCAAACGCGGTGCGGGGCTCGCTGTGCCACGCCGTCATGTCGGCCTCGGTCAGCAGATCGATGTCGATGCGGCGCAGCTGGCTTTCCCAGAACTGGCGCTCATCCCAAACGCACAGCTTCGTTCCAGCGGCCTGGGTGAGGCGTGCCTGCGCCTGGGCGTCGCCAGACGGACCCATCACCACGCCCCAGATCCGGCGCCGGCGCAATTGCTGCACCAGCGTCTCGGCCTCATGCGCACTGCCTTGAAACGGTGCCAGCTGGGCGGTAATCTCGAGCAGGCCGTGGCTCTGATATTCCACCGCGCGAACGGTGCGCAAGCATGACAGGTCGTCGCCCAGCACCACAACACGTCGTGCGAACATATTCATCCGCAGCGAATAACTGAACACCAGCCTAATCGCCAGCAACAGGCCAATCCAGGCGGCCAGCATGTCAAATGGCCAGACCTGGCCATGATCGGGCAGATGCCCGCCCACACGTTGCTCGACATCAAAACGCAGCACGTAACAGGCAACGCAGATCACCGGTGCTGAGATCAGGGCTGCCACCACCGTTTTGATCACCACCCGGCGCAGCTCCAGGAAGGTCTGCGGCCGGAACAGCCCGATTGCGAATGAAATCAGGAGCGCCGAGATCGACAGGCCAGCCGCGGCACCAAAGCCCATTATGGAGCCAGGGGCTGCTGCTTTCATCGCCATGGCATCAAGGCTGGCGAAGGCAACGAAGAAGCCAATTGTGAGCTCGACAAGGCCAAGCAAGAGGAGCTCGTTTGGCACGTTATGGCCGAATATACGGGTCATCGTCGCACCACCTTTGCCAGCGTCATTCACATCTGCCGCGTGCTTGCACCGTCCGGGCCAGGGGCAGCGATGTCTTGTTGAAGTTTCCAATAGGAATAGGCTCGGGTTAATCCCAAGATAATTCTTTAAGTGCAAGAAGTGTTTTTATGACACAGATGCGACATCGCATCTGCTGGCTCTGCTTGCGGCAGGCGAAAAGCCAACTTAAACACGGCGTTGGGGCTTCCCCTTGCAACTTGGACGATGCGGCGGGCGATAGTGCAACCGTCTTTACGCAACATTCATGAGGATGCTAGACGATGCCCCGCAGTCGGAGTTTCCACCCGCCGCGGCCAATGAAAGCAGGCGTGTAGCTCAGTGGCAGAGCGCTGCCACAACATGGCAGAGGTCGGGGGTTCAACTCCTTCCGCGCCTATTCGCCAAGGGTTTACCGCCGTCATTTGCCGTTCGACGTCTTCGTCCTCATATGGTCTGTCCCGCGCCACACTCTGCGGCACGGGTTTATTTGCTTCACTGCTCACCAAATGGAACACGCAGCCATGACACCGCACGCAGCATCACAGCCCATGGGTTTTGGCCTCCTGCGCAAAACCGGCTTTATGCTCGTCGCGGCAAGCTTGGCGCTGCTCGCTGGTTGCGTGGACAATGCAGGCCCCGTTGGCCCACGGACCGTCCCCGTCACTGCGCGCGCCGCTGCGAGTGACTATCAGATCGGGGCCGGTGATCATCTGCAGGTGTTCGTCTATGAGAACCCAACGCTGAGCGTGCCCGACACTCCCGTGCGCCCCGATGGCCGCATCTCGCTGCCGCTGGTGCCGGATATTCAGGCCGCTGGCCGCACGCCGTCGCAGCTTGCGGCTGACATTACCACGCGCCTGCAGAAATTTGTCAAAGAGCCCAACGTCTCCGTCATCGTGCACGGTTTCGTCGGCACCTATGACCGCCAGATCAAGGTGATCGGTGAAGCGACCGAGCCGCTGGCGCTGCCTTACAGTGACCGCATGACCGTGCTTGACGTGGTCATCGCCAGCAAGGGCCTGACCAAGTTCGCCGCCGGCAACCGCGCCGTCATCGTCCGCCACACCGGCGATCAGCAGGAGCGCATCCCGGTGCGCCTGAACGACCTGATCCGTGACGGCGACGTGAGCCAAAACATCGACATGCAGCCCGGCGACACGTTGATCATCCCGCAATCGTACTTCTAGTCCCATGTTCCCAAAGCAAATTCTCTAAGGACCCGCACTGATGGATGGCTTGCGCGAGATGTTGATGCGCCGGGCGCGCGCCGTTTGGCAGCGCCGCTGGATCGCTCTTGCGACGGCCTGGCTGCTTTGCCTGGGCGGCTGGTATGGCGTGATGGCGATCCCCAACACCTATGAGGCCAATGCCCGCCTTTATGTGGATGCGGACGCTGTGCTGACGCCGCTGCTGCGCGGCGTCGGCCTGGACAACTCGGTGCCGTCCGAGCTCGATATTCTTCAACGCACCCTGCTCAGCCGTCCGAACCTACAAAAGCTGATCGCCAAGACCGATCTTGATTTGCAGCTGCAAGGCCCGGCGGACCGGGAGCGCATGGTCGCCCGGCTGCAGACCGAAATCCGCGTGGTGCCGCAGACGCGCAACCTGTTCACCATCAGCTATCGCAACGTCAACCCCAAGCTGGCGCTGGACGTGGTGCAAAACATCCTCACCACCTTCGTTGAGAGCAAGATCGGCAACAACCGCTCGGACATGGAAAACGCCGGCAGCTTCATCCAGGGCCAGATCGACAAATACGAAACCCAGCTGCGCGATGCGGAGCGCAAGCGTGCGGAATTTCGGGTGAAATATCTCGACCTGCTGCCGGCCGATGGCGGCGGTGTGTCCCACTACGAACAGGCCACCGCCAATCTCAAGCAGCTCCAGGGCCGTCTTGAGGACGTGCTGGCGCGCCGTGACTCGCTCAGCAAGGAATTGCTTACCACGCCGCCGCTGCTGGTCACCGAGACCAATGCCGGCGGTGGCGGCGGCGGGGGTGGCGGTGGCGGCGGAGCAAACGCCGCGCGCATCACCGCCGCCCAACAGCATCTGGCGGAGCTTCGGCTGAAATACACCGATGACTACCCCGAGGTCCGCCAGATGATACAAATGATCCAGGCGCTGAAATCGGGCAGCATCGGTACGCCGGATGCGGCTCCGTCGGCACCGCGTGCGCCCACTGGCCCATCCACCCGTTCGGTGCCCAACCCAGTCTATGAGCAGCTGAAGGTGCGCCTCGTGGAGAATGAAGGCGTTATCGGTTCGCTGCAGCGTCAGATCACCGACGCCCAACAGGAACGCAACAAGCTTGAGGAGATCGCCCGCAGCGCCCCTGGCCTGCAGGCCGAGTTCACCAACCTCAACCGTGACTATGACGTGGTGCGTCGCAACTATGACGAGTTGCTCGCCCGTCGTGAGCAGATGCGCATTTCAGCCGCCGCTGACTCAGACGCCAACCAGGTGAAGATGCAGATCGTCGATCCGCCGCAAATGCCGCAAACCCCAGTCAGCCCGCAGCGCATCGTGCTGCTCAGTGGCGTGCTCGTAGCCGGCATTGCCGCCGGTGTGGCACTCTCGCTGATGCTGGGTGAGATCGACTCTTCGTTCCAGAACATTGACGATCTCCGAAGCCTGGGCCTGCCGGTGATCGGCGGTATTTCGGTGATCGCAAGCGTGGTCCCGCTATGGAAGCGCGTCGTGCAGGTCGGTAGCGTCAGTGCCGCCTTCGTCGTGCTTTGTGTCATCTATGGCGGCCTCGTCTGGCGCCTTTACGCGCAGGGCATCGCATGAGCGACAATCTCCCGCCGGTCAGCGAAACACCCGACGCTCCGGTGCCAGTTGCTCCCGTGTCAGCTACTCCGGCTCCTGCCGCCCCGCCGCTGCCATCCTCCCCGTCCCATCTGGTCGAGCGTGCCGCCGAACGGCTTGCCGGGACCAGCGATCTGTCGCAGGTCATGCCAAGTGCCAGTCGGCTCATCGACACGCTGCCGCAGAGCAGCGCCAACGCTGCCAACACGGCAGCCCTCACTGCCAGCCGCACCCCACCACCGCCCGCCCGCCCACGACCGGCCGATGAGCAAGGCCAGGATGCACCGGTCTATGCCACCGCCCGCGCCTCAGGCGAGCGCATGTCGGCCGAGGCTGCGGCACGTGGCGGTCCTGGCCCGCAATTCGTCGATATGGCCATGCTCGGTGCCGCAGGCCTCGTTGTCACCGGCAATGTGCGCACCCGTATTTCTGAGGAATACCGCATCGCCGTCAGCCGCATTCTGCGCGCCAGCCGTGGCAAGCGGACCAGCAACGCAGCCGGCGAACTGCTGATGGTCACCAGCGCCCGGCCCGGCGAAGGCAAGAGCTTCACCGCCATCAACCTCGCCGGCGCCATTGCCCACAACGTCATGCGCCCGACCGTGCTGGTCGATGTGGACTTCAAAAAGCGCTCAGTCAGCCATCACCTCGGGCTGTCAGAGCGAATCGGCCTGCTCGATGTTGCTGCCTCCGGTGCGATACGAATCGAGGATCTGATCGTCCCTACCGCCGTTGAGCATCTTTCCATCCTTCCTGTCGGTCGCGACGCTGCGGAAATGACCGGCGGTGAGGATATCACCTCACGCCGTCCGGTCAGTCAGGTGGTGGAGCGGCTGGCGCGAAGATTCCCTGATCATATCTTCATCCTTGACCTGCCGCCTTGTCTGTCAACCAGTGACCCGAGCACGCTGGCACCGGTGGTCAACGAAATCATCATGGTCGTTGAAGCCGAGCGCACGCAAAGAAACGAGGTCGAAGCAGCCTTGGATCTTGTGAAGCTATGTCCAAAAATCACATTGTTGCTTAACAAGATCCGAACGACATCGAGCAACACGTTCGGCGCTTACGAATATTACGGATCGTATTCCTGATCGATGACCCAGCCCACCCGGCTTCACTTTCGCGCCGCGCTGAAGACGATCGGTTGCTCGGCACTCGGCTGGTCCGTGCTGGCGTTCAGCCATCCGGCACAGGCGCAGTCGGCGGCGCTTAACAACGGCATCGGCTCCGGCACGGGCATTCTGCCGACCACCGGCTTCGGCGGTGCCTTGCCCAATCTGAAGGATTTCATCGACACGCCGTTGACCAAGGGCGGCAGTCAGCCCTTCACCTTCCAGGCGCAAATCGGCGCGCAGGCCGGCTACACCGACAATGTCGGCGGCCAGAGCGGCTCTTTGACCCAGCAAAAGGCCAAGGGCAGCTTCGAAGGCCGACTCACGCCCAGCATTGCGGTGGTCAGCGACGTCCGCCGGGTGCAGGTCAATCTGACCTATAACCCGGTGCTGTATTACTATCCGCAGGTGAATTCAGAGAGCCGCATTGATCAAAATCTGAACGGTGACGCGCTGATCGAGCTTTACGACCAGACCGCGTTTCTCGATCTGAAGGCGTTTGCCAGCCAGACTCCGGTGGTCAACGGCTACGGCCCGGCGACCAACTCGGCGATCAGCCGCAACGCGCTGGAGCGGCTCTACAACGTCTCCGCCAACCCGTATCTGACGCATCAGTTCGGCGACATCGGCACCGGCAAGCTCAGCTACACCATCGCTGATTCCGTCATCCAGACCCCGAGCCAATCCGGGCTAAACGGTTTCAGAAGCGGCTCGCAAAACACTCGCAGCCTATCGCAGAACGAGGATGCCAATTTCTCCACCGGTGATGCGTTCGGCCGCTTCAACCACACTGTCGATCTGAGCGGCCAACAAACTTCCGGCAGCGGGGCGCTCGCCAGTTCCTACCGTTATGAGGCGACCTACGCGCCCACCTATGCGGTCAACCGCTTCTTCGCGATCAACGCCAAAATCGGCTACGAAGATGTGCACTACAGCGCCGTCTACAGCGGCGGCGTTCAGACCTCGCGCGCCTACAACCTCAATTCGCCGCTGGGCACGCTGGGCTTCACGCTCACCCCGAACGAAGACAGTTCGCTGGCGCTAAGCTACGGCTATGTCGATGGCGGTACGTCAGTCAAGCTGAACGCCACCTATAAGCCGACCGCGCGCATTGCGTTGTTCGCGACCTCATCCTCGGGCGTTACCACCAATCTGCAGCAACTGAATGGCTTTGCCGGCACAGCGCGCACCACACTGGCTGGGGTGACAATCGACCCGCGCACCGGGGCTCCCATTCAGTATTCCAACGGCAGTTCCAGCAACGCCAGTGCCGTCTACCGCCTGACGCAGTCCTCACTCACCGCCGTGATGTCGCTCGACCGTGACACGCTGACGGCGGGGCTGAGCGCTGATCAGCGCGAAAGTCCTGGCGGCACCAGCACGGGTGTGGCGCAAAACTCGACCAACGGCTCGGATCTGATCGGCAATCTCGGCTGGCAGCACCAGCTGTCAGAGACCTTCACCAGTTCGCTCACCGGCAGCTATGGCATCACCCAAACAAAAGGCCAGGGCACCTCGCCGTTCGTTGTGGCCAACGCAAGCCTGTCCAAAACTTTCTCTGAGCAGTTGAGCGGGACAGTTAACTATTCACTGTATAAAAGATCATCATCGGCCGGGATCCCTGGGGTCACCGTCAATGAGATCCTGCTCGGCCTGTTGCAGAAATTCTGATCGGTCCGCACTGCCATGTATGAGCAATATTACAACCTGAACGGCATGCCGTTCCAGCTGACGCCTGACAGCCGCTTCTTCTTCGGCAGCAAGGGCCACAGCCGAGCGATTTCCCATCTCATCTACGGTCTTTCGCAAGGCGAAGGCTTCATCGTCGTCACCGGTGAGGTCGGTGCCGGCAAAACCACGCTGGTCGAGCGCCTGTGGTCGCAGCTTGACCGTGACACCTACACCGTCGCCCGCATCAGTACCACGCAGGTCTCGGGCGAGGATCTGTTTCGCCTCGCCATGGCAGGCTTCGGCCTGGAAGACGAGCAACCCGGCCGCGCCCATCTGCTGCGCCGTTTCGAAACTCTGCTGCAGGAGCATCAGCAAACCGGCCGTCGCTGCCTTTTGGTGGTCGATGAGGTGCAGAACCTGTCGCTGGCGGCGTTGGAGGAGCTGCGTATGCTCTCCAACCTCACCGCCAATGGTGGTGCCGCGATGCAGACCATTCTGCTGGGACAGCCGCAATTCCGCAAAATGCTGGCCAGCCCCGATCTGGATCAGCTGCGCCAGCGCGTGCTCGCCTCCTATCATCTGGGTCCGCTGACCCGCGAGGAGACACGCGCCTATATCGAGCATCGCATGGCCACCGCTGGCGGCACCGGTCGGCCGCAATGGGAAGACGCCGCGTTCGACGCCATCTTTCATCACACCGATGGCATTCCGCGCCGGATCAACCGCCTATGCTCGCGCCTGCTGATGCACGGCGCTCTTGATGAGGCATCTGACATCACCGCCACGATGGTGGAGGCCACGTCAGAGGAGCTGGCGCAGGATCTGCGCGGCATGGAGAGCAGTGACGGTGCCGCGGCAGCGACGTATGCACCGGGCTACACCAACGGCCAGACCAACGGCTTCGCGCCAGGACCCGCCTTCGGTGCCGTCAACGGCAGCCACGTCCCGCTCAGCGAGAGTGAGGTGCGCAGCCTGTCGAGCATGGCCTTCCGGATCGAGGCGCTGGAGGATCGCGTTGGACGGCGTGAGCGTCTGTTTCAAAAGCTGGCCGAGATGTTCAGCCTCGACAGCGGGCGTTGACCGGCCAAGCTGTGAACGGTGCGGCCGTGCACTCCCAAATCCTGAATGCCATGACCGTCGATGTGGAGGATTATTTCCATGTCGAGGCCTTCGCCAATGTCATCGACCGTGCCGACTGGGCAAGCATGCCCTGCCGGGTCGAGGCCAACACCGATCGCATCCTCGCGCAGTTCGACGCTGCCGGGGTGAAGGCCACGCTGTTCACCCTGGGCTGGGTCGCCGAGCGCTATCCACAAATCGTCCGCCGCATCGTGGCGCAAGGCCATGAACTCGCCAGCCATGGCTATGAGCATCATCGCGTTGACCGGCAGACCCCAGAAGCGTTTGCCTCCGATGTAACCCGTGCCCGTGCCCTGCTGGAAGATATCGGCGGTGTGGCCGTCCTCGGCTACCGCGCGCCCACCTTCTCCATCAGCGCCCGCACGCCCTGGGCCTATGACGCACTGGCCGCCGCCGGCTACCGCTACAGCTCCAGCGTCTATCCGGTGAAGCATGATCTGTACGGCTCCCCCAACGCCACGCGCTTTCCGGAGAAAGTCGCCGGCGGCGCGCTGTGGGAACTGCCGATGACCACCATCGAGCTTGGCGCACGCCGCATCCCCTGCTCCGGCGGCGGCTTCTTCCGCCTGCTGCCTTACACGATCTACCGCCAGGGCCTGCGCCGCTTCAACGTCACCGAGCATCGCGGCGGCATGTTCTACACCCATCCCTGGGAACTCGACCCCGGCCAGCCGCGTGTCAAAGCCCCATTGCGCTCGCGGTTTCGCCACTACCTGAACCTGCACCGCACCAGTCCCCGCCTCGATCGCCTGCTGCGCGATTTCGCCTGGGGCCGGGTCGATCAGGTCTACGCTGCCGAACTGGCACCCGAACTGGCACCCGAACTGGCACAAGGCGCCACCTGATGACCACCACCTGCCGTGAGCTGCCCCAGGGAAGCGAGGCTGCATGGGATGCGTTCATCCACGCCCAGCCTGACGCCACCTTCTTTCACCGTGCCGATTGGCGCCAGGTGATCACCCGCGCCTTCGGCCACCGCACGCATTATTTGATCGCCGAGCGTGACGGCGCCATCGTCGGCGTCCTGCCGCTCTGCCACATCAAGTCGATGCTGTTCGGCCAGCAGCTCACCTCGCTGCCGTTCTGCGTCTATGGCGGCCCGCTTGCCATCGACACCGAGGCGTTCACGGCATTGGAGGCAGCCTCGCGCCAGGTGATGAAGCAATGTGGCGTGTCCGTCATGGAATGGCGCCCGCTCGCAGCGCTGCCTGATTTGGCGCCTGAGCAAAACACCGCATGGCAGGAACGCAGCGACCTTTACGTCACCTTCCGTAGTACCATGGTGGCCGATGACGAGACCAACATGAAGGCCATCCCGCGCAAGCAACGCGCCGTGGTGCGCAAAGGCATTGAGCGCGGGCTGAAATCCATCGCTGATCAAAACACCACTTTGCTCCACCGCATCTACGCCGAAAGCGTGCGCAACCTCGGCACCCCGGTGTTCTCCCGGCGCTATTTCGAAATCCTGGCCGAGGTGTTCGCAGCCGATCTCGACATCGTCACCATCTTTGACGGCGAGACGGCAGTGGCCTCGGTGATGAACTTCTATTGGCGCCAAGAGGTCATTCCCTATTACGGTGGCGGCACCCTGGCCGCGCGCAGCTGTTTCGCCAATGATTTCATGTATTGGGAAGTCATGCGCCGGGCCGCCGCACGCGGCTGCACGATGTTTGATTTCGGCCGCAGCAAGCACGGCACCGGCTCGTTCTCCTTCAAAAAGAACTGGGGCTTCGTGCCAGAGCCACTGCGCTACCGCTTCTGCCTCGCCCCCGGTGCCCGCATTCCCGAGAACAATCCACTCAACCCGAAATACCGGCTGATGATCGCCACGTGGAAGCGCCTGCCGCTGCCGGTTGCCAACACCATCGGGCCTCACATCGTGCGCGGCGTGGGCTAAAGCCATGACGCCACCGTCCTCACGGTCTTTCGGCTTTCTTCTTTGCCGTGGCTGTGGTTCTTGCCAGCTAGCGTTGTTGCCGTCTTGCTTCCTTTCACCAGGTCGATAGAGCCATGAGCGCCACCACTCTCCAGCGTCCGGCCATCAACCAGGCCGGCATCGCCTTGCTGGTCGGCATCGCGGTGCTGTTGCTGGTGTTCCGCGAGGAGGGACAGGCAGCCGTTCAGGTCTGGAGCCAAAGCACTGCCTACGGCCATTGCTTCTTTGTTATCCCCATCGCGTTGTTTCTGGCGTGGGAGCGCCGGGCGGTGGCGATGGCAACCCCGATCGTCCCAATCCCATATCTCGCCTTGTTGGCCATTCCGGTCGCCGTGGTCTGGCTTGCCGCCGAACGGCTGGGCATCATGGAAGGCCAGCAGATCATGGCGATGGTCATGATGGAACTGATGTTCCTCTGCGTTTTGGGCTGGCGGATGTTCCGCTCGATGGCCGTGCCGTTGCTGTATCTGGGCTTTCTGGTGCCGTTCGGTGCCTTCCTGACCCCGGCTTTGCAGCATTTCACCGCCTGGTTCACCACCACAGGCCTTGATGTCATCGGCGTGCCCTATTTCAGCGACGGCAATTTGATCGAGATCCCGGAAGGCAACTTTCTCGTCGCCGAGGCTTGTGCCGGCCTGCGTTTCCTGATCGCCTCCATCGCATTCGGCGTGCTGTACGCCTGCATGATCTATCGCACCTGGTTCAAGCGGGCAGTCTTCATCGCAGCCTCCGTGGTCATTCCGATCGTCGCCAACGGCTTTCGCGCCCTTGGTATCGTCTGGCTCGGGCACGCCATGGGCAGTGCCGAGGCCGTCGAGGTTGATCACGTGCTGTATGGCTGGATCTTCTTCTCCATCGTCATCGTGCTGCTGATCCTCGTCGGACTGCCGTTTCGCGAGGATGCTGGTCCGTTTCCGGTGCCGAAATTCGGTGGTGCTTTCCCCAGCCCAGCCTCCCGCACGCTATGGGGCACGCTTGCTTTGCTGCTCGGTCTCGCAGCCGTGGCACCCTGCATGGCGCTGGCGCTTGACGAGCGTGGCGTCGCCATGCCGCGCGAAATTGCCGCTCCCGCCACACCCTCGGGCTGCGTCGCCGATCCCGCCCATAATGCCGGGCTCAGTGGCCGCCGTGATTTTGCCTATCTCTGCGATCGCGGCCAGTTGCAGCTGCGCGTGGCAGTGTTTGCCGAGCGCATCAACCCAGCCGCCATCAACCAGGCCCTGCGCGCGCAAACCGGTGAACTGGCCGCCGAGGATGTCACCGTCACCACGCTGCACCGCGATGCCGCCGCCGATTGGCGGATCATCAGCACCACCGGGCCAGACCGTCTGGTGGCGACCGCCTTATGGATCGACGCCAGACCCGCCAGCGGCGGTCTCGCCCAGCGCGTTGCCCTGGCGCTGCATTCGGTGCGCGGTGCGAAGGCCGCACCGGTGCTGGTAACGATTACCGAAACACTGGCGGCCGAGCGGCTCTCCAGCGCTCAGCTGCACGACATCAGCGCCAGCATGCAGTCATTGGTGGATGCCAACCCTGGCTTGCCCGCACAGATGATCGAACTTGGAACATCGCTGGTCGCACCACCGGGTGCCACTCCGTGAGCGAGTCTGTGCTGCCGAATCTGCTGTTTCTCACCCAGCGTATTCCCTACCCGCCGATCAAGGGGGAGAAAATCCGCCCGCTGCAGATCCTGCGGCATCTGGCCAAAACCCATCGCGTGCATCTCGGCTGCCTCGTCGATGACCCCGCCGACATGGCACATATCCCGGTCATCCAGGAAATCTGCGCCGACAGCTATTTCGCCCCGCTCGACCGCAAACGCGCCCGCATCACCTGCCTGCGCGGCCTGCTCACCGGCGAGCCGCTGAGTGTGACCTTCTTCCGGGATCGCGGCCTCGCCGGCTGGGTGCGCGATGTGCTCGCCCGCGTCCGGCCGAAGGTGATCTTCGTCTGCTCGTCGAACATGGCCTCCTACGTGCTCGGCCAGGACTGGCACAAGGCGGTGAGCATCGTCGATCTCGCCGACGTCGATTCAGAGAAATGGCGCGCCTATGCCGAGACAGGCACATTCCCGATGCGCTGGGTGCACAACCGCGAATGGCAAAAAACAGCGGCGCTGGAAGCTGAAATCGCCAAGCGTTGTGACTGGAGCACGTTCGTCACCGACGCCGAGGCCGGCCTGTTCAAACAGCTGCAGCCCCAGGCCAGCGCTCATATTCGCGGCATCGCCAGTGGCGTTGATCACGTCTATTTCGACCCGTGCCGTGCCTACGCGCCGCCTTATGACACGCAACGGCCCAACTACCTGTTCACCGGCACCATGGACTACAAGCCCAATGTCGATGCGGTCACTTGGTTTGCACAAGATGTCTTGCCATTGATCCGCCGCAGCCGGCCGGATGCGCAGTTCCACATCGCCGGCTCCAACCCCGCCCCGAGCGTGCAGGCGCTTGCGGGTGACGGCATCTTCGTCACCGGCCGTATTCCCGACATGCGGCCACATCTCGCCTACGCCACCGCCTGCGTGGCGCCGATGCTGATCGCCCGCGGCATTCAGAACAAAGTGCTCGAAGGCATGGCCATGGCCCGCCCGGTGGTGGTGACGTCAGGCGCATTGGAGGGCATCGACGCCGCGCCCGGCTCGGAATTGCTGCTCGCCGATGATACCAAGACGTTCGCCGCGCACTGCCTGTCAGTCACTGGACCCGACGGCGCACAGCACGGCATCGCCCTGGGTCAGGCCGCCCGCAACAAGGTGATGTCCGCCTATATCTGGCAGGAGCGACTGCGCGGCTTTGACGCGCTGCTGCAGGAAACCGCTGCCGCTCACGAACAAGAAACCGCTGGTTTAGAAGGACAGACGCCATGATCGTGCGCTCTCGCGCGCCGCTGCGGCTGGGTCTGGGAGGCGGCGGCACCGATGTGTCGCCCTATTGCGACGAGCATATCGGCATGGTGCTCAACGTCACCATCGACCTTTACGCCTACACCATCATCGAACCCGCCGATAACAACATGGTCAGCTTCCGCGCCAGTGACATCGACGGCTATGTGGAAATGCCCGCCGATGGCGACATCCCGCTCGAAGGTGCCTTGATCCTACACCGCGCCGTCTATCGCCGCATGGTCGCCGATTTCAACCAGGGTCGCCCGCTGCCCTGCCGCATCACCACCTTTTGTGACGCACCGCCGGGCTCGGGCCTTGGCACGTCGTCCACCATGGTGGTTTCGCTGGTCAAAGCCTTCGTCGAATATCTCAACCTGCCGCTCGGCGAATACGAGATCGCCTATCTGGCATTTACCATCGAGCGCATTGACGCGGGCCTCAGCGGCGGCCGCCAGGACCAGTATGCAGCCACATTCGGCGGCGTGAACTTCATGGAGTTCCACACTGAGAACCGCGTCATCGTCAATCCGTTGCGGGTGAAGAACTGGATCATGTCCGAGTTCGAGACCTCGCTGGTGTTATTCAACAGCGGCGTGTCACGCTCCTCGGCCTCGATCATCGATGAGCAGACTGCCAACCTCACCAAAACCCATGATCACACCACGCTCGATGCCATGCACGAGATCAAGGCTGACGCCATCGGCATGAAGGAATGCCTGCTGAAAGGCGATTTCGACAATTTCGCCGCCTTCATGCGCAAATCCTGGGAGGCCAAAAAGCGGCTGGCCAGCCGGATCAGCAACAGCCGCATCGATCATGTGGTCGAGACCGCATTGGGCGCAGGCGCGCGCGCCGGCAAGGTCTCCGGCGCCGGTGGCGGCGGCTTCATCACCTTCCTGGTCGACCCACAGCGCCGCGTCGATGTCATTCGCGCGCTCGGCCGCGAGGAGGGTCAGGTGATGACCTGTCATACCACCCAAAACGGCACTGAAGGTTGGAAGCTTTTCTAAACTAATCTTTACCAGTTTGCTGATATAAACACGATTATACGTGATTGTGTGGAGGTCGTCATACCGTCATATTCGTGCATGTTTTGGGGTGGGTGCTGATAGGGATGCTGCGTTACCAAAGCCCATCGCGCCACTGCATGACAGCTGCCAAGTTCGACTTCTCACGCGGCAGACCATCATCGCGCAGGCCGTTTTTACTGGCATCTGTGCTTCTGCTTATGCTCGGCGCACTCCCGGATGCACACGCGGCAACATTGCAGGTCGGCAGCACGCGGCGCTTCACCTCTCTCTCCAGCGCACTCGCCCATGCCCGCCGGGGTGACCGGATCGTGCTCGCCGCAGGCACCTATCATGATTGTGCGGTGATCGCGGTGGATGATCTGACCATCGAAGGGGCCGGCAGCAACACCATCGTCACCGGGCCGGCTTGCGACAACAAGGCGCTGCTCGTGGTCACCGCGTCACACGTCACCCTGCGCAATTTCAGCTTGAACCGTGCGCTGAACAGCACGGGCGACGCTGCCGGCATAAGGCTGGAGGGGGCGGATTTGACGGTCGAGCACCTGCGTCTGACCGGCAATCAGACCGGCATCGTGGCCAATGCCTCGCCAGAGTCCTCACTTATCGTGCGCGACAGCGAGTTCCTGCAGAACGGTGCTTGCACTGACCCAAGCCACAGCGAAACCTGTGCCGGCGGCATTTCCGCCGATCGCATCAAGCTCCTGCAAATTGAGCGTAGCCGGTTCTTCGAGACGCATTTCGGCAGCCACATCAAGTCGCGCGCGGCCCGCACCGAGGTCTTAAATTGCGACCTGCAGGACGGCGCACGCGGCAATTCGCGCTATCAGATCGAGCTGCCGATCGGCGGCGCATTGCTGGCGCGTGGCAACGTGATCGAAAAAGGCCCGCTGTCGCAGAAGCCCGAAGCTGCCATCAACATCGGCACCGAGGGTGTGGCGCAGCCAACGCCGTGGATCGTCGTCAGCCGCAACAATTTCGCCGTCATGGCCACCTATGACAGCATCTTCGTGCGCAACGCCACGGAAACCTTGGCCATGTTGTCCGGCAACCGGCTGCGCGGGCTTACTGGGGCAACACCTGCTCCGGCGTTGCAAACCCCGATGCTGGCAATGCCGTCGACGGAGAGTCCGCAGCCACAGGCACAGCCGCTGCAGGGACCGGGTCAGGTGGAGTGAGCGAAATCACATCACCGTCCGCGGCCGGCAGTGCCTTGCTTTCCAGCCGCACACCATCAGCATAGACCAACGCCACGCCGTGCAATGTGGATGCAGCCCAGCGCGGGTCGCCGCCACCCAGCGGGCTCACATCATCAAATTCGCAACGCAACCAAAGCAGCTCATCCCCGCCCTGCGGCACCGCCAGCGCCACCTCACCAATCGTCCCGCACGGCAATGTCATAGCCGTAGCCGGAGCCCCCTCCAGCCAGGCGGTGAGAAGACGGGACGGGTGAATGTCATGATTCCACATCCGCAGCATGACATGGGTCGGCCGCAGGCCCGGGCGCAGCCCTGCATAAAGTGCCAGCTCGATCCTGATTTCACACCAGAGATCCGCCATCACGCCCTGACGGGGGCCAAGCAGCAACGGCGGCGCTGACGCCTTCGGCAAAGCTGCATAGTAATCAGCGAACAAATCCGGATAATGCCCGTCGATGGAGAGCGGCGGCAGAATGGGTTGCAGCGGCGTGCGGCCCGCAATTCGCAAACCTTCAACAATCCCCGCAACACCACAATTCTCGGCCAGCACCACGCCCTGGCCAAGATCATGCAGGCGCTCGCCGACGGCACCACGGTCAAGCGCAACCGGTGTCAGCCCGGCCAGCAGTGCTTCAGACAATGTGAAGCAATAGGTCTCCGGCCAGGGGCTGAGGAACAACGCCGCCACGCATCCTGCATCGGCGATTCGGTCCAGCGCCTCGGCCGACTCATATTTGCCGGTGATCTCGACATTGGAATACCGCTCCAGCACCGCATCGCGGTCGGTATGGCCGACAATGATAAAGCGCAGATCAGGCTCGTGACGATGGCAGTGGCTGACCAGCTCATGCAGCAAGGCTGAGCCCTTATGCGGCCCGATAGCCCCGATCACCGCAATGCGGTTTGGATCCCCCACGAGATAGCCGGGCTCATCTGCCGCACGCACGCGGCTTGCCGGTGGCACAGCCTGCGGATGCGGCCGCACACTGAAGTGCACCTCGGGGAACATCCGCGCCATGTAAAGTGCCGCCGCCCGCGACGGGACGATCACCTGCGCCGCATGCGCCAGAAACGCCGCCCAATGGCCACGCCACGTCTCACCGGACGCAGCAAGTTCGCGCAGGCTCGGATGCATCGCCTCATGCGGCGCACCCGTCAGACACGGCGCACAATGCTCCGCCGCCGGGGCCTCACAGAACCGGCCGGACGCCTCAAGCAGCGTCACCCGCGGGCAGCCGAAGAAATAATCATGCGCCGTGATCACCATCGGCAGCCCGGATCGCATCAGCAACGCGGGCACCGAGCCGGCGAGGTCGAGCACATGATGCACGTGCACCAAACCCGGCCGCAGCGTCAGCAGATCGGCGAGCAATTCGGCCTCCGCCCGCGGCCCTGCGTAGCGCAGCACGGCCAGCCCCGCGGGATCACCGAGTGTGACCGCATGAATGCTGTCGCTGCGCACCCACAGCACCGGTGTTCCGTCCTGCGCCATCGCATCGCTCAACTGCTCGACATGGCGCATCGTGCCGCCGGGCAGTGCGAGCGCCACCATCACCACAACCGGCCGGCCCGCGCGCCTCGCATCCTCGCACCACATGGCCAGCTGCACCCGGGCGCGCAGCCGGCGCAGCGGGTCAATGGCGATATACGCCGCCACTTCCTGGTCGTAGCCGGTATGGCGCTGATTGAGCAGAGCCAGATTGCGCTCCAGCAAGGCCGCCTGACTGGTCGAAAATGACACCGATCCGACATGGCGGACGAACACATTCGCCGTCACCACATTGCGCCAGCCACGGTCGCGGGCACGCAGCGAGAAATCATTTTCCTCGCCATAGCCACGGCCGAACAACTCAGCATCGAACAGGCCGACATCGTCGAGCGCATCCCGGCTTATATACATGCAAAACCCGTGCGCCGTCGGCACGTCATGCAGCACGCCGTCATCAAACGCGCTGCACAGCGCGTCCATCTCGGCCAATGACCGGCCACCCGGCATCGCTGTTGCCCCCGGCAGCATCGGAATGCTCATGATCGACGCGTTGTTGGACATCGGCGTCACACTGGCAATGCGCGGATGACGCTGTGCCGCCTGGTGCAGGCGGTCGAGCCAGAAATCCGCCACCTCCGTGTCGGCGTTGAGCAGCACCACATCATCGTCAGGACAACTGGCCATGCCGAGATTGACGCAGCCGACAAAGCCGCGATTGACCGTCAATCTGCGGTAGGCAAAGCCCATCTCGGCGGCAAAGCTTGCCACCGCCTGGCTCAGCTGTGGATCAGGGCTGCAATCATCGATGATCAGCACACGATGGGCGGTCTCGCCACGCGCCGCGTGCACACTGCGCAGGCAACACAACGTCTCCTCCAGGCCGCCATAGACCGGCACCACCACCGTCACCCGGCGCGGTGGAAGTGCCGCCATCACCGCAGCCGCCTGGGTCGCCTGGCCCGCGATATCTCCCAAACCAGACCCCTCGCTGGTGATCGCCACGGCAAAGCCATCTGCGAACGGGTTCCAGCGCAGCGTAAAGCCGCAATGCTGCTGGCCACGGGGCCGGTAGGGCCGCATTTCGTCGGCAACCAGGCTCTGCGAGCGGCCGCTGCCGGCAAATCGCGCCATCAGCCGAACGCGGCGCTGTGGGTTCAAAATATCCACAACCCAGCCGCGAATATGGCCGGGACCGCAATATTCGATCTCATGCTCCAGGCAGCCCGGCTGATCCGTGATCCGCTCTGCCTCGCCTTCGCGCGCAGACTCTCCATCATCGGCAAAGCCTAGCTGTATGCGTGGCGCATGCCGCACGGCCTGCGCCAGCGTCACACGCAGCAGGCTGGCGCCATGCCGCTCCGCCAGAAATTCCAGCCCCGCCTCCGCCAGACTGGCATTCAGCCCGGCATCCTCATGCAGCGCCACCAAGGTGGCGGCAATGGCGTCATCACCGTCGGCCACCAGAAAGCGCAGCGTCTCCGGCAAGGCCAGCGCCTCGGCCATGCAGTGCCCGATCACGCAGGGCAGGCCATGCGCGAAACTGTCGAGCACCATGCGCTGGGCCGCCTCGCCCACGGCACCGCCGGGCGGCAACAGCGTACAGCGCAGCCGGTGCAGCATGTCAGCCAGTACCGGCACAAACCCGATCACGTGCAGATCGGCCTCCTGCAGACCGGCCAATTCAGCCGGCATGTTGGGGCCAATGAGATAGCACTCCGCATGATGCTGACGCGCTGCCAGACGGCTGCGCAGCCGGGGCATCACCGCCTCGGCAAGATGATGTACGGCCGCCACGTCACGCGGGTCACTGAAATCACTGAGACAGGCAAAGCCGGTGCGCAAGGCAAAGCTGCGACGCGGCTTTTGGCGCAGCAACGGGGTCGGTGCCACCCACACCAGCAGCGCGGGCATGGCGTCACGCAGCGTCTGGGCCTGCTTGTCGGACGCCACGAGCACGCCATCCACCCAGCCCAGCGCCTGCAGATCGTCGGTTGTCGCATCCGTCCGGACTGTACTCGGCTCTACCTGACAGATGATCCTGGCACGCGGCAGCCGCAGGCGCACCTCAGCGGCCTGATCAGCAAGGCGTAACCCATGCAGATAGATCAGCTCAGGCCGGGCGCTCATGCTCTCGACCGCTTCAGCGAGCGTGCAGAACGAACCGAGGCATTGCACGCCGTGCCGCTCCAGCAGTGCTGCCGTGTGACGCTCCAGCGGGCTGGCCTCGACCTGCGACCAAAGGCTGACGGCAAAGCCGAGTTCCAGCAGCGCCTGCAGATGAGACGGCAGACCGCCATCCGGGGCAAGCACCGGCAGCGTGGTTGTGACATAAAGAGCACGGCGCAGAACGCTCCGTGCCGCCTCGAGCGCCGGCATCTGACCAGTGAAGCGATGCACTGAAAGCGGCGTCTCCCATCGTTTAAGCAAAATCTGCAGCTGACGCGCGGGCACCACAGCCTCGGGGCCCCGCCAAACCAGCTGGCTCGCCGGCTGCACGACGACACGCAGCCCTTCGGCTCGTACGCGAAATGCCAGATCAGCCGCGGCCATCGGCCCTGCTGGAAATTCGTCGCTGAAGCCGCCAATCCGGGCGAATAGGCCTGCCTCGATCAGGGTCGCACCGTCGGCCAGCAGATCAGTGTCGCGCAGATGCCGTAGCCCCTGGGTGCCCGCAGGACTGCCACGTCCCCATGGCCAAATATCGCCCAGGCGCCAGAGGATGGCCCCGCATTGCCAAACCTGACCGGCGCTGTCGAGCGACATTGAACCCACCAGCCCAATGCCATGCGCGGCACTCGCCACCAATGTCTCCAGCCAGCCGGCACACGTCTCGGTGTCGCGATCGAGAAACACCAGCAAACGGCCACGCGCCCGCGCTGCACCGGCATTGCGGCTGGCAGGCAGACCCAGCGGCTCAGCATTGCGGATCAACCGGATGCCGCCGGTTAGCAGCAATCCCGCCAGCAACGTCTCATCGCTGCTGGCGTCGTCGACGAGGATCACCTCCATGGCAACCGAAGCTGGACTCTGCGCCACCAGACTGGCCAGACAGCGATAGGTCGAAGCAAAGTCGTCGGTGGCAACAACGATCACCGAGACCTCAGGCACCTCATGCACCGGCACATACAAAGATGGGTGCTCACGCTGCATCCGGCCCGCCAACGCCGCCAGCGTGTCCTGCCACCCCGCCTGCTCCACCACGTCACGTAACGCACGCTGTGCCGCCGCACGCTTGTCCGCTGCCAGCGCCACACGGGCATTGACAACATTGGCCATCCCCTCGGAAAGCATGGCGAGACACGCCGCCAAATCCTCCGGGCGGGTGGCGCTGGCGATGTCGGCCGATACGGTCTGGCGCAACAACGCCTGCACCGTCCCGTCGCGTCCACTCTGGCTCAACGCCATAAGTGACCGCTCAATCCACGCCGCACCGCCATCAAGGATACAGCCATCGGATTGCCGGCGGATGCGGATGAAATGCCGCGCCCCATCCAGGAAGCGCGAGGGGCTGTGAATGACAAACCCATGCCGGCCGTCGCCTGCCCCAAGCTTGCGCAGATCGGGACGATAGAGATCACAGCAAATGCGCAGCAACACGCGCTCACCGTCGAGCAACTCCACACTGACCGGCGTGTCCGGCAAAGCCGGATCCCACGCCCAGCCGCTGATCAGCTCAAAGGACAGATGATCGACATACCCCACGCCGCCCAGCGTAAATCCAGGTGCTGGCGTCTGCAGATCAGACGACATCAGCCAGCAACGACCCAGCGTTGCGACTGCCGGCCTCAATCACGGCGCTGCCGCGTGCATCACTTTCATGCGACCAGCGCAGGTACCATTCGACAAAGCGCGGCACACCCTCGGAAAGCGGGGTCGCCGGTGAGAAGCCGGTCAAAGCGGCAATTTCGTCAATGGTGGCGCAGGTCTCGGCCACGTCGGCTGCAGGACGCTCGGCATATTCGATGATCGCCTTCCGCCCCAGCCCCTGCTCCAGCAATTCCACCAAAGCCGACACCGGCTCGCTTCGGTTGTTGCCGATGTTGAGCACCCGCACCGGAGGCTGGCCCGGTGCTACCTGTGGCGAATGATCGAGCGCGCCGACCACACCGGCCACGATGTCGTCGATATAGGTGAAGTCCCGCCGCACCGTGCCATCGTCGTAAAGCTGGATCGGACGCCCTGCCATGATCGCCTCGGCAAAGCTGTAATACGCCATGTCCGGCCGGCCCCACGGGCCATAAACAGTGAAGAAGCGCAAACCGGTCTGCGCCATGCCGTAGAGATGGCCATAAGAATGGCTCATCAGCTCATCGGCACGCTTGGTCGCGGCATAGAGCGACATTGGCGTGTCCACCCGGTCCGCCTCGGCGAACGGCACGCGCTGATTGCTGCCATAGACGGAGGACGAGCTGGCATAGACCAGATGATCCAACCGCTTCAGATGCCGCCCGAACTCCAACACACCCAGATGGCCCATCACGTTGGACGCCACATAGGAATACGGATCGATCATCGAATAACGCACGCCCGCCTGTGCCGCCAAATGCACGATACGGGTGATGCCGGGATGCAAGGTTGCCAGCCGCGCCATATCATCGCGGGAGGCCAGATCGAGCTCGATGAACTTAAATCCCGGCTTGTCCGCAAGGTTGGCCAGCCGCGCCTGTTTCAGACGGACATCATAATACGGCGTGAGGTTGTCCACGCCGATCACCTGCTCGCCACGCGCCAGCAAAGCCTCAGCGGTGTGATATCCGATAAAGCCGGCAGCGCCGGTCAGCAAAATCGTCACCACCGCCTCCGTGCTTGCCGATACCGACCCTTCTGCAACCGCGCAGGGCTCGGATGATTGACGGTGCGGTCTAGCTTTCTTGACCGAACCGGGCAAGCAATCATGCACAACCACTCGGCCTCCAGCTTCAGCTCTGCGGCGCTGCCAGCTCCACCTTCAGCAATGCATCCGGCTCACTGGCAACCAGCGCCGCCGCAGAGTTGCGTCCAGCCACTCCCGAACGCTCAACCGCGAGCCGCAGCACGTTCGCGTTGGTAACGCCCCGCTGCGGCAAAAACACCGGGGCCGGGCGAAGCTGGGTGAACTCACGGATGCGCGCGACCCCCGCCGGAAGCGAGGCAAACGCCAAATAAGCACCGCCGGTCACGAACGTGACGACGGTGTTAAACGAGACCGGACCCGAGGGCAGTGTCAGTTCTCCCGCCATCTCGCAGCCCGCTTGCGGACACAGCATCTGCCGCGGGGGTGCCAGATTATGGCCGTCCTGGGCCACCTGTGTCACCCGCAGCAGCAGGCCCGTGGGCTCGGCTGCCGCACCATGTACGCCCGGCAGCAGGGCAAGCAAAGCGAGGCCAAACAAAGCAAAGCGTTTCATGTCAGCTGATCCGGATGCAAAAGGGTGATGCCATGGCGTTCGCAGCCAAGGCTCACATGATCGGTCATGTCGTCAATCAGCAGCGTCCCACCATGGCGCGCACAGATGCGGCCCTTCCAGCTGCGATACTCCAGCTCGCAAAACGCCATCGGCCCGGCAAAAAGCCCCTTTGCACGCTGGCGCTGCAGCCGGAAGAAATTGGTCGCAAGCTCCGAATCCATCGTCTCGACCACTGCAAAATGCTCCGGTGTGACGCTCCCTGCCTGCCCCGCGAGGTCAGGGCCAATACCCGCCATATCTGTGCGAAACGTGATCAGCACATGGCAAATGCTTGGATTGCCTCGGATGAAATCATGCAGTGTGGGGGAAGCGGGATGACCGATCAGTGTGTTGTCCAAATCCCAACCGATGCAGCCGTGCGATTGCAAAGCGCTCAACGCCACCTTGGCCAGTTCGCTACTGCTTACAGGGTCTTGAGCTGTGGACATGGCAATTCCCGTCACATGCGATGGCTTGGATATTAGCAACACAAGTCGCTCCAGGCGACATCAGCCGCGCGCGACACGCATTCGTGCCGGTTCGTCATGGGCGAGGTCAAACAGCGCCGCGTAGGCATCAAACATCGCCTGCTGACCGAAATCCGCCACCGCCCGCGCATGATTGGCGGCACCGGCGGCAAACCGGGCAGGGGCCTCGCTGAGCAACGCCCGCAAGGCCGAAGCCAACGCCGCATCGTCACACGCGGTCACATAACCCTGGCTCTGCGGCGGCAGCATGGCGCGAATATCCCCCACATCGGTCGCCGCCACCGCCACACCGCTCGCCATCGCCTCCAACAACGAAATCGGCATCTGCTCGGTGTCAGATGACATGGCGAAGATATCGAGGTCCGCGATCAACCGTGACGGCTCGCCCTGATGGCCCATGAACGCGACACGTTGCGCAATGCCAAGGCTCGCCGCCAGCGCCTCCAGCATTCCCCGCTCCGCCCCATCGCCGATGATCACCAGCCGCCATGGCAGGTCCACCACCAAAGCCGCCGCGCGCAACAACCGGCCGATATTCTTCTCCGCCCGCAGCGCCGCCACGGTGCCGATCACCGGCACATCTTTCACTCTATGCGGCTGCGGCTGAAACCGCGCCAGATCGATGCCGTTGGGGATGTAGCGCAGCCGCCGCTTCGGCAGCTTCCAGATATCCGTGGCAATCCGCAGCAAGTTACGTGATGGCAGCACCGTCGTGCAGCGCCGCAACACCAGCCGCCGGGTGTAGACGCGCCGAGGCAATTGCGTGTTGCGCTCCTCCGGCCCAAACCCGTCCTCGACATGCAAATGGCCAGCGAGCGGGTTGATGGCATTCGCCATATCCCACTCAATCGCCCCCCAGTTCGCCGTGATCAGCGTCTGCGGCCGGATCTCGCGCAACGCCGCCCGGTAGCGCCCAAGATTGCCGCGCAAATCACCCTTGCGCGTCTCGATCTCCGGAAAGCTCACATCCAGCCCAGGGTCGAGCCGTTCCCGGCAACTCGTCTGCCCATCCAACGCCACGATGGCATGATGCCAGCGTTTGCCAAAATGATTTGCAATCGAAGCAAACCGCGCCTGCGCCCCGCCGACGGCAAAGGTCGGATAGATATGCAAAAGCGTAGGCGGGCTCACGCGGCGATCAACTCCGCTGCAGGCTGCATGGCACACTCGCTGATCAGAAAGCCCTCAAACACCAGCAGCAGCCATAACGGCACGGCATGATCGAACGAGCCCGCCGCATGCTGATCGAGCATCGTGGATATCGCAGCCGGATCGAACAAGCCACAGCCAAGCATCACCGGACCCAGCAAACGCTCGCGCAGACGCGCCATCTCGGCGCGGAACAGACCGGCCAGCGACGTGGCAAATCCCTGCTTCGGGCGATACAGAATCTCCCGCGGAACCGAATCCTGCAGGGCCCGCTTGAGGACATGCTTGCCTTCCTGCCCTTTCAGCTTCAACGCAGCCGGCAGCGAAAGTCCAAACTGCACCATGCGGTGATCAAGGAAAGGGGCTCGCACCTCCAGCGAGTTCGCCATGCTGGTGCGATCGACCTTGGTCAGAATATCGCCGACCAAATAGCTGTGAATGTCGACATACTGCGCCTGTGCCAGACCATTGGCATCTGGGCAGCGCGCCATCAAATCGGCCACCAGCGCCATCGGGTCATGCCCATCCAGCGCCGCCCGCAATTCCGATGAGAACAACGCCCTGCGCTGGGCGTGATGCGTCTTGGTCACCATCCGCGCGTAGCCGAGCGCCGAATCAAGGCTGAGTTCGGTCAACGTGTGCTTGGCGCGCAAAAACCGTGGCGCGCGATCCAGCTTCGGATAAATCCGCGCCAGCTGCCCAATCACGTTTCGCCTGACCGGATCAGGCAAATACCGCCGCACCGCCTCGGTCATCCGATGCCATCGATACCGCCGGTAGCCGGCAAACACCTCATCCCCGCCGTCGCCGGACAGTGCCACCGTCGCAAAACGACGCGCCAGCGCACACACACTATGCGTCGGCACCGAGGATTGATCACCGAACGGCTCACCAAAGATCGAACCCTGCAGCCGTGCGGCGTCGATCATGTCCACCGCCGCCGCACGCTCATTGTGCTGCACCGTGTGATAGCGCTCGGCAATCATCTTGGCGTACGGCGTCTCGTCCTCGCTGCCTTCAAAGCCGATGGTGAAGGTATCAAGCTGTGCGGCGCGCTGCGTCGCCGCCTGCGCCACAACGGCGGAGCTGTCCACACCACCGGACAGAAACGCCCCAAGCGGCACATCCGATTCAAGGCGGATCTGCGTGGCGTCCGCCAGCAATGATTGCAGCCGGGCCACCGCGTCCGTTTCCGCCACCGGCACTTCCGCCGCGGACAAATCCCACCAACGCTGCGGCCCCTGCGTGCTGCCATCGCGCTCGATCAACATGAAATGCGCCGCCGGCAATTTGCGCACGCCCGCATAGATCGTGGCGGGATCGGGGATGTAGCCAAACGCGAAGAAATCATCGACCGCCTGTGCCGAGATCTGCCGGTCAATGCCGGGAACGTCCGCCAGCGAACGC
Source organism: uncultured Rhodospirillales bacterium (assembly GCA_903823665.1). GTDB lineage: Bacteria > Pseudomonadota > Alphaproteobacteria > Acetobacterales > Acetobacteraceae > CAIQQQ01. The sequence continues at coordinate 5,528 of CAIJTR010000123.1, read as the reverse complement.
AACTCGGAGGCAAACGCCAGCCCGCCATCCGCCAGCTCGGCAATATGCATCGGCTTCTTGCCCAACCGGTCCCGCGCCAGGAACAGCTGCCCGCGATTGCGATCCCAAATGGCCAGCGCAAAGAAGCCGTTCAGATGCTGCAGGCACTCCGGCCCCCACGCTTCCCAGGCATGAATGATGGTCTCGCTGTCCGAATGATCGCTGGCAAACACGTGGCCCAGCGCCTCCAGCTGCGGCCGCAATTCGCGAAAATTATAGATCATGCCGTTGAACAACAGCACCACCGAACCATCCTCGTTGAACATCGGCTGATGCCCGCCGGCAATGTCGATGATGGCGAGCCTGCGGTGGCCAAAGCCGATGCCCGGCTCGATGTGAAAGCCGTCGCCATCCGGACCACGCCTGCTCAGCGCCGTCGTCATGGCACGCAGCATCTGTGCATCGACCGGAGCGGCATTGGGCCGGAAGATGCCGGCAATTCCACACATCAAGGCTCTCCTGGCGAATTTGGCTGCACATATACACGCCCGCCCGCACCATGCGTAGCGTGGCGATTATCGGGCAATGAGGACTCTTGCGAGCCGCGGGATTGAGGACTCTTGCGAGGGCCGTGATCCTGCAAATTCCACACACCCCGTGGACTCCAGCGAGATCGACGTAAAAACGGCACCAACCAGTCTAAATGCGCTGCTGATTCGGCATCTGGCCGCAATGATTTCTTCCCAATCCGGCGCACAACATGAGCGTGGACTGTAGCGATAGACACGAGGACTGTTGCGAGGTCATTGACAGGCAGAACTGCCGAGTCGCGGAAACTATCCCGAGGACTCCTGCGTGCATGCTAATAGAAGAAAACCTAATAAGCTTTCTAATAGCATCCTCGCAACAGTCCACAGCGACAGCCAGCGAGCAAACGACTAGGCTGACGGAACTGAAAATTAGCGCTGCCGCAATCCCACAACCCCAACCCGATGAGACCAGGCGAACAACGACATTGGGCACTGTTCACCAAATCATCGAGGATCACGGCAAAGCGGCCGCACTCGCAGCGGACATGGACCGACGGGTCGTTGAAGCCGCCGCCCATTACATGGCAGATGACGAGGGCGCTGTCCGCTTCATCTATTCCGGGTGGGCTCAGGCAGCACTGCCACACAAACGTTTGCGTGACGATCAGGTTTGGCAGATCTCATCCGAAAAGGTGAAGCTGATCGTCGAACCGGGCAGGCGACCAAACGAAGACGGTGAGCCAAGCTTCGTCGGCGTGCCCTATGGCTCACGCGCCCGTCTGATCATGCTCTATTTGCAAACCGAGGCCCTGCGCACCAATTCACGCGAGGTCGAGCTCGGCAAATCGCTGCGCGGCTGGCTCGGGCGGCTCGGTATCTCAGTCGGCGGCAAATCTATCCGTGATGTGCGTGAACAGGCCGAACGCATCTCACGGTGCAGGCTCACCTTCCATGTCCAAAACGGCAACCGCTCCGGGCTGATCAACCAGTCCATCGTCGACAATGCAATGTTTGTAGACAGTGGAGAGGGCATACAAGGTGGTCTGTTCCTCGACACCGCCAAGCTTTCCGAGACGTTCTTCGAGCAGCTGAAAAAGCACCCAGTGCCGATTGAGGAAGCCGCCATCCGTGCCATCAACAATAACTCCATGGCGCTCGATATCTATTGCTGGCTGGCATACCGCCTGCACGTGCTGCCCAACGCGCGAGCAGTGAGCTGGAAGGCATTGATGGGCCAGTTCGGCGGCGGCTACCGCGAGCTTTTCCATTTCAAGCCGCGCTTTTTGGAAAATCTGGCCCTAGCCTGCGCCGTTTATCGAGACGCCAAGGTTGATATCGACGAACGGGGATTGCTCCTACAACCGTCCCGGCCACCGGTCGCCCCGCGTTCATTGCCGTTGCGCTGACGGATTTCTCACAAGAGTCCACAACAATTATCGCAAGAGTCCCCACCAGCAACTATCAACGAAGCTAGTTGATATTGACAGCCCACGGGGATGGCTGTGAGTCTCGCCAAGCATTTGAATGGGACAGGTAGGATGAACGGCACTGCGATGCGGCAAATACGCCAGCAAATGCGGTTCAGTCAGGCCGATCTGAAAGACCGGCTGAACCAGTTGATGGCGCGCAGCTACGACAAGCCAAAGATCAGCCGTTGGGAAAACGGCCACGAGGCTATCCCAGCCGATGTCGGGCAGGTATTGGCCGAGCTCGCATCATCTGAGCCCCGGCAGGCGCGCACGCTAGTGCTGGCCAACCAAAAGGGCGGTGTCGGTAAAACCACCAGCGCGCTTAACCTTGCCTATGGCTTTGCCAAACTCGGCTTGCGCGTGTTGCTCGTAGACATGGACCCGCAGGCCACAGCCACGGCGGGCTTGCTCGCCGGTGACGCGATGGAAGCCTATCGCCAGGGCAGAACGATGAACCGCATCATCCTTGGTTCCACAGCTGCTGAAGACATCATCATCACCGCAACCACACCGGTGATCCCAGGCAAGGTTTTGCCGTTCGACCTCGCAGCATCCCACATCGACCTGGCGGAGACCGATGGCAGACGCGAGCCAGGCTTTGACGCCATTCTGCGTGAGGCGCTGGAACTCAGCCGCAAGCGTTACGACTACATCATCATCGATGCGCCACCGAACCTTGGCATGCTCAACTGGATGGCGCTCGCCGCCGCCGAGGACGTGATCATCCCGGTTCGCACGGAGCCCTATGATGCGATGGGCGTAGGCCTCATCCTCGGCACGATCAACAAGGTTCAGCGGCGGCTCAATCCGGCACTGCGGCTGCTCGGCATTCTGCCCACCCAGTTCAACCGTCGCAAATCGGTCGACCGTGAGGTGTTGGCGCATCTCGTCACCGCCATGGGAGATCGTGCCCATGTGCTCGAACCGGTACTGGAAAGTGCTGCCTTCGGTCACGCCGCCCGCAACGGCCGGATCGCACTTGAGATGTCGCCCACAATCTCGGCCGTGCAGGTCTACGGACGGCTGGCGCAGGCCATCCATGAAGCGACCGCTTTGCCACTGGCCGACACCACGCTTGCACTCACAGATGAAGAGGTCTGAACCATGGCAAAAGCACAGACTCAGTCGCCTTTGCTTGGGGCCGTGACGTCTATGATCTCGGCCGAGACCGAGCGCATGGTCACGAACTCTTCACAGTTCCGCCACAGCTTTGAAGTCGATGTCAGCCTGCTGGTGGCAGATCCAAAGCAGGCGCGCCGGGTGTTCAATGATTCAGAGATTGCGCAGCTTGGCGAGACCATGGTCGAGCAGGGCCAATTGCAGCCCATTCTGGTGCGACGCGCGACCATTGATCAGCGTGTCGCGTGGGTGATCGTCGCCGGTGAACGCCGTTGGCGGGCTGCTGTGATGAATGGCTGGACAACCATGCTTGCCATCGAGCACAGCGGTGATGCCGAGGTGGTGGCGCTGATCGAAAACCTCCAGCGCGTCGATCTCAGCCCAGTTGAAGAAGCCCGTGGGCTTCAGCGCCTGATCAGCGAACGCGGCTGGCCGCAGGACAAGGCAGCGCAGGCGCTCGGCAAGAGCAAAGGCGACATCAGTTCCACCCTGCGCATTCTAACTCTGCCTGAGGCGCTGCTTGAAAAAGTTCTGACGTCAGAACTCACACTGTCAAAAAATACGCTAATCGAGCTGGCACGGGTGGAGGAGCCAGCCGCTCGGGCGCGCTTGATCCACCTCGCGATGCAGGGCGATTTGACCATCCGCACAGTGCGGGAAGGCAAACCGCCACGTTTGAAAAAAACGCCCCCACTGACTGATGCGATGGCAAAGATCACAGCCGCAACGCGTGTGCTGTACGATATCAAACGAACCAGCAAAACCTTGTCAGCGTCTGATCAGATCTTTCTGCGGCACCTACGGCAGGCCATTGACGCTTTGCTGGATGGATAGTGACAGCATAGTAGTGCCCTTGGCGTGTGAATAATCTGATACCGGCACAGTGCCCCGGGGAAAGGTCACACGAAGCATGGATGCCACGAATGGGGGTACGCCATAGATCGGGCGGGATAGCACGGTTCGTGACACGGACGGGGAACGTGGTCGTGATGGAAGTCTACAGAAACGATCTTGGGGTCACCTCACCGTTTGCTCAAAACTGATGCGGTGGACGGCTCCTGAGCGGCATCGATGTGCCAAGCTCGTAGCTGTTGAGGCAACGGGCAGAAGGAGCCGTCCACCATGGAGATTACCACAATCGGCTTGGATATCGCCAAGCGTGTCTTTCAAGTTCACGGAGCCGACGCGGGGGACAAAGGTCAGCTGCGCCGCAAATTGCAGCGAGCAGATGTCCTGACATTCTTTGCGTCAATGCCGCCTTGCCTGGTGGGCATCGAAGCCTGCAGCACGGCACACCATTGGGCACGCGAGATTCGGGCCTTGGGCCATGAAGTCAGGCTGATGCCGGCGTCATACGTGAAGCCCTACGTCAAGCGCGGCAAGACCGACGCCGCCGACGCCGAGGCGATCTGCGAGGCCGTCACACGGCCGACAATGCGGTTCGTGCCGATCAAGAGCGCGGAACAGCAAGCCGTGTTGATGTTGCACCGGACACGCGATCTGCTGGTGCGCCAGCGGACGATGTTGGTGAACGCGCTGCGGGGCCACATGGCCGAGCTCGGTATCATTGCCCCCCAAGGCATCAGCCGCGTGGGCGACCTGCTGGCGGTGTTGATGGGTGAGGATGGTGCCAAGCTGCCCAGGTTAGCTCGACAGGCTCTCCAGGGCCTCTCGGCGGAACTGGAGGCAGTGGGCGACCGGGTGAAGCAGATCGATGCCGCCATCATGGCCTGGCACAAAGAGAACGAGGCCAGCAGGTGCCTTGCCACCATTCCTGGCATCGGGCCGATTACCGCCTCGGCGATCGTGGCGACGGTCACCGATCCAGCGCAGTTCCAGTCGGCCCGACAGTTCGCTGCCTGGATTGGGCTGGTGCCAAAACAGAACAGCAGCGGCGGCAAGGAACGCCAAGGCGGCATATCCAAACAGGGAGATCGCTATTTGCGCCGTTTGCTCGTGCTGGGTGCAACCGCGGTGATCCGACATGCACGGACGAAAGCCAACGCCGAGACAGCCTGGCTCCGCGGCGTGCTTGACCGCCGCCCAGTGCGGCTCGTGTCCGTGGCACAGGCCAACAAGACGGCGCGCATCGTTTGGGCGCTGCTGGCCAGAGGCGAAACATACCATGCTCCGGCCGCGGCACAGGCAGCAGCGGCTTGACAGGGTAGAAGGGATCTCGGCCGACCACAGTCGGTAGGCCGAGTGCGAGGGTGGTAAAGACGTGATGGCGAACCGGTCGAACCCGGGGCTTGGACAAACCCGCTTAGCGTGCCGCGCAGATCAGCGCGCAAAACTGATGGGGAACCAGGCTGCGGATTGCATCAGGGCCAGTGGTCATAATGGCCGCATCAACAGGCCGGACACATGACCGCACCCGACCGCGGGCGTCAGAACGTAGAATCCCCTTGCGTCGAGGGAGCCGTCCACACAG
>CAIJTR010000122.1 GCA_903823665.1 uncultured Rhodospirillales bacterium | reverse complement strand
GCGGGTCTGCGGGTGCAGGTCGGACGCCACCACGATCACGCTGCTTTTCGCCTTCGCCACCCCATGCGCCATGCTGACGGCCTCGGCCGCGGCGGTCGCCTCATCGAGCAGCGACGCGTTGGCGATGCCCAACCCCGTCAGATCACAGATCATTGTCTGGAAGTTGATCAGCGCCTCCAGCCGGCCTTGGGCGATCTCGGCCTGATACGGCGTATAGGCGGTGTACCAGCCGGGATTCTCCAGCACGTTGCGCAGGATCACCGGCGGCGTGTGGGTGCCGTGATAGCCCTGGCCGATCAGCGAGCGGAACACCTTGTTCTGGGCGGCGAGACCGCGCAGCTCGGCGAGCACACCAGCCTCGTCGATGGCCGGCGGCAGGTCCATCGCCTGCTGCACCCGGATTGTGCCGGGCACCACCTTGGCCGCGAGATCGTCCAGCGTCGCGGCCCCGATCGCCTTCAGCATCGCGGCGATCTCGGTCTCGGACGGGGCGACATGACGCGCGACGAAGCTGTCGGCGGCTTCCAGGGCGGCCAGTTCATCAAGAGCGGTCATCATGCGGCCTCGACGAAGGCGGCGTAATCGGCCTCGTTCATCAGCTCGGCAAAGGCGGCGAGATCGGCGAGCTCCATCCGGAAGAACCAGGCATCGCCTTCGGGCTCGCGGTTCACCAGACCAGGCTCGTCCACAATGGCCGGATTGACCTCGACCACCCGCCCAGCGAGCGGGGCATAGACGTCAGACGCCGCCTTCACGCTCTCCACCACCGCACAGCCCTCGCCCTCGGCAACCTCGCGGCCCGGCTCGGGGAGCTCGACGAACACCACATCGCCCAGCGCCTCCTGGGCGTGCTGCGTGATGCCGATGGTGGCCACGGCGCCATCGAGGCGCACCCATTCATGATCCTTGGTGAAGCGTGTCTCGGTCATCGTGTGGGCTCCTTCAACGGGCGTAATTGTGGGGAACGAACGGCATGGGCACGATGCGGGCGGGCAGGGGCCTGCCGCGCACGAGCAGTGAAATCGCAGCACCGTCGGCGGCATGGGCGCGGGCGACATATCCCATGGCGATCGGCCCATCGACCGTCGGGCCGAAGCCGCCGGAGGTGACGGTGCCGATCACGGCGCCAGCGGCGTCGAGAATCTCGGTGCCGGCACGGGCGGGCGCGCGGCCATCCGGGCGGATGCCCACGCGCAGGCGGGTCGGCCCCGCCTCAAGCTGGCCACGGATCACATCGCCGCCCAGAAAATCCCACGCCATCTTGCGGCGCTTGTTGATGGCGAAGGTAAGCCCGGCCTCGACCGGCGAGGTCGTGGTGTCGATGTCGTTGCCATACAGCGGCAGCCCGGCCTCCAGCCGCAGGCTGTCGCGCGCGCCGAGCCCAGCGGGCGCGCAGTCCGGCTCGGCCAGCAGCAATCGCGCGAAATGTGAGGCAGTTGCGCCGGGCACGGAGATCTCGAACCCGTCCTCGCCGGTATAGCCGGATCGCGAAACCCGTATCGTGCCGACACCAGCGACGTCGAGATCGCGCACATCCATGAACGCCATCGTTGCAACATCCGGTGCGAACCGCGCCAGCACCGACATCGCCGACGGCCCCTGGAGCGCCAGCAGCGCGCGGTCCTCATGGCGGACGAGTGTGCAGTCCGGCGGCAGATTCGCCGCCACATGCGCGAAATCGGCATCCTTGCAGGCGGCGTTGACCACGAGGAACAACTCCTCGGCCCCGATCCGCGCCACCATGAAATCGTCGAGAATCCCGCCGGCCGCGTTGGTGAACAGCGAATAACGCTGCCGCCCAGGTTTCAGCCCCTGGATGTCGCCCGGAATCAGCTGCTCCAGCGCTGCGGTGGCGGACGGCCCGGCGAGTGTCGCCTGGCCCATATGCGACACATCGAACAGCCCGGCCTTGGCGCGTGTGTGCAGATGCTCGGCCATGATGCCGGCCGGATACTGCACCGGCATGGCATACCCCGCGAACGGCACCATCCGGGCGCCGAGTTCGCGATGCAGCGCATCGAGCGGCGTGGTTTTCAGTTGGTCCGACATGAGGCCCCCAAACACAGGTCACCCGGCGGCGTTTGCCGCAAGGATGACCCCCCTCTGTCGCGGAACCTGAGAGATTCAGACTGACCCAATTCGGGGCAACCCTTACTCCGTCGGTGCGTCCGCCTTACGGCGTCCGGCTTTCCAGAGATTCTTTATCCCGGGGCGGTCCCTGATGCCTGAGCGTTTCCGGGGGCCGGTTGCGCCTTCGGCGGCTGGCAACGCCAGCGCTCTCCCGCACGGGATGGTTCGAACCATTCCTGTGTGGACCATCGCGGGGCGCGGTTCAACCCGGAATCAACGGACCACTATGCCGTTCAACGGTTGCTTGCAGGGAGTGGAAGTTGCGGAGGCTGAAGGATGTTCATGGGGTTTTCTGATGTATACGGCGACGACTAATTGGACAACGTAAGATACCATAAAATATCTCGGATACGCCCCATGATTGCTTTGAGTCTCCACGCCGCCTTAATTGCTCACCTGGGTAGCCCGGCCCCCGCCGCGACCCATCTTGCCGCCTGCCCCTAAAATGGTTGACGCGATGACGAGCGGCTCGATTCAGCACCCGTGCGATTCCAGACATTGACCTCGCCAAGCTCTCCGTCGCTGAGAAGGATGCGCTGATCCTGTCTCTTCTGCCTCT
>CAIJTR010000121.1 GCA_903823665.1 uncultured Rhodospirillales bacterium | reverse complement strand
GCGACCGTTTCAGACATTGGTTTTCGTGGGCGCTGGATGCTGGTCTATTTCGGCTATACGTTCTGCCCCGATGTTTGCCCAACCGAGTTGCAGGCGGTGGCGGCCGGGTTGGATGCGCTTGGCCCGCTGGCGGACAAGGTGGCCCCGCTGTTCATCACAATCGACCCTGAGCGCGACACGCCGATCGCAATTGGGCAATATACCAAGTTGTTTGACGACAGGTTGATTGGGCTGACAGGATCGCAGGTCCAAATCGCTGCGGCGGCGAGAGCGTACCGGGTCTACTATGCCCGTGCGGAGTCGAAAGGATCGACGGATTATCTGATGGACCACTCATCGTTTTTGTATCTGATGGGACCGGACGGGACGTTGCGGCAGTTGTTCAAGCCTGGAACGACTGGCGTTCAGATTGCGGCCGATATTCGCGCGAAGATGGCCGGCGGATGAGCGAGGAGACGCCACCACCCGTTGTGGCGAAGGGGGCTGGTGCGTTAATCGCCGACGATGACCGAGCCAGCATCGAGGTTGGCTCACGGCCACCTCGCTCAGCGCCGCGTTACTCCCGACGCCTGACGGACAAGATCATGGTGGCCTTCCACCACGCATGTGATCAGGATGACCTTGAAATTGCAGCCGCCCTGCTGACGGTGATGGAAGCGGCACTGACGCGCAGGCCGCAGGAGCCGGACACCAATCGAAGGCGCGGGATGGAGAGCCTGGTTGCCGCACATGAGCGGCTTTGGCATCTGCGCAACAGCCGCCACTAAATCAGATGCCGCGGAAGCCTGCGCGGGCGATGCGATAATCCCATGAGCGTTGCAGCGGGGCGTCTTCCAACTGCGTGGCGGCAGTGCGGCTAATTTCACCCGGCGAGAGGTAGATCGGCTCTCCGAAGGGCAGGGAACGCAGCAGGAGCTGCGCATTGTCACGCATGGCGATCGCAATAAATACCACAGCGCGCAGATTGTGCGCCGCACAATTGGCCCCGTGGCCGCGCAGTAGAACGCATGGGTTCAGCCCCTGAGCACGGGCCAGTGATTCGCCTTGGTCGATCGTTTCGACCAGCATGTTGGTGTCGCCAAACTCGTCCTGGCTGTCCCATAGCGGCACTTCGGTGCCGATTGTGGCTGCGAGGTGCGAGGCAGGACGGAGCTTGAGATCGGTGATTGTGAACGGCAAAATCTCTGGCGTGTGATGATGCACCACGGCGTTCACGTCGGGTCGCGCCTGATAGAGTGCGCCGTGGATGACACGTTCGCGGTAGATTGCACGTCCACGGCGGTCGATCGCCTCACCCTCCAGCGTGAACTCCATGATGTCGTCACGCGTCACCAATTCCGGGCTGCGGCTGTAGGAGAGGAAGTAGCGCTCGGGATCGTGTGGATGGCGGACGCTGACATGGCCGAAATCGTCGATAATCCCCTCGCGCGCCATGATCCGGTTGGCGAGTACCAGTTCGTGCAGTGCCACAGCGACAGCGTCTGACATCGTTTTGTCCTCCCCAGGCGGATCGCGATGATGGGTATGCAGGCCAGTCGCCGCAACAAGGCTCTGGACCTTCAACGGAGCTGGGGGCAAACCCTGCTTTAGAATTGTAGCAGAGCAGGCCCGTTATGACCCCTACCGACATCGCCCGCGTGCAGACCTATCTGCGCCGTATACTCGGCTCCGACCGGATCACCATTGCACCTCCCGCAAAGTCTGGGCTTTCCGTGGAAATTTCGGTGCAGGACGAGGTGATCGGCACGTTGCATCGTGATGATGAGGAAGGAGAGGTGTCGTATTCTGTGCACCTAACCATCCTTGACGAGGATCTGCCGCCGCCGCCAAAGACGGCTGTTACGGCAAAACCACGCCGCTGAGTCGTTTTTGCATGCAGTAGTGCGCAAAAATTTTGCGTCATATCATCCAAACGGATGATTTGCGGAAATTATCGATCCGTTAACATTGTCTCATGGGGGATTTCTCATGATGACGTTAAACTACGGAAATTATCGCGCCATCTGCCGCAACCGGTGGGTGGGCTGACATGCACATCGGCAAGCCCCCGCGGAGGGGAAAGCGGCAGCGCCGCAACCTGACGACCGAAACCGCGCTCTCACGACGCTTTGAATTCGAGAGTTTTGAGCCGCGTGTGCTGATGTCGGCGGCTTTGCTGCCAGTACACGGCACCTTGGCGGTTCCTGGGCAGACCGATCAGTATAGCTTCACGGTCGCAAGCCCCACCCAGATCTATTTCGACAGCCAAACCCCAAACAGTCAGAATATCGACTGGACGCTGCTAGGCCCCACCGGCACGCTCGTCAATAATCAGTCATTTGCATATTCGGACGCCAGTAGCATTGGTGGTGCTGTTGCGATCAGCGTTCCTGCCGGCAGCTACAATCTCTCGGTCACCGGGCAGAACAATGCAACGGGCGATTACGCGTTTCAGATCCTCGACCTTGCGCAGTCTACCCAAATCAATGCGGGCCAGCAGGTCACCGGCACGCTTAATCCAGCTGACGCCACTCAATTGTATCAGTTCACCGCCACCCCTGGTGAAACGGTGTACTTCGACAGCACCCCAATCACCCAGCAATCCACCACCTGGCGCGTGATCGGGCCAAACGGCAACGTGGTGTTCGACCGCACCGCGTTTGGTCAAGACCCGGCGGCGCAAACGCTGTCCGATGGCGGCACCTACACCCTGATGGTGGAAGGCAATGTCAATCAGACCGGGCAGGCGAGTTATGCCTTCGGCGTCTACCCCGTCACCACGACGCAATCTGCCCTCACATTGGGGGCAGCCACGACCGGGGCGATTGCGACCCCGGGTGCCAGCAGCGTTTATAACTTCACGCTGACGCAGCCCACGACGGTGCTGTTCGACAGCCTGATGAACAATTCTAACTACCAGGTTACGCTGAGCAACAGCGCCGGCATTATCGGCGGTCCGACTGGGTTTAACGCTGCCGACAGCAACGGCATCGGCACCGGACGCAGCGACGCGGTCCAACTTGCGGCCGGAACCTATCAACTGAGCGTCACCGGTGTGGGGGCCATCACCGGCACTTATGCGTTCCGATTGCTGAACCTTGCCAGCGCCACGGCTTCCACGCTGTCCAACACCATTACCGGCACCATTGATGATGCCGGCACGTCCGCCACCACGCTGCACAGCGCGGTTGGTGCGCCGATCAGCAATCCGGGCACGGCGGGCGCGCTGGCGCTTGGCAACGCTGCGATCTCCGGATCAGTGCCAGCGTCACCGCTGCTGCAACCCTCGTCAGCGGTGACGGTTGAGGCGTGGGTCAAGCCCGCGTCAACGACATCTGGCACAAGGGTAATTTTCCAGCAGTGGCAGAACGGACAAGGTTATGCTCTGCAGTTGGGCAATAACGGGAAGTTGCAGTTCTACATCAACGGAAGTGTTCTTGAATCGCCAAGCACATTGCCGTTGAATTCCTGGTCAGCGGTTGCCGGCACGTATGACGGCAGCACAATGGCGATTTACCTCAATGGCGTGGCCGTCGCCACCAAAGCTTATTCTGCGCCAATCGCTTACGGCACGATCAATTCGTTCATCGGCGACGACGGCAGCGGCAACTATGTGTGGCAGGGCTCGCTGGGGGAATTGCGGATCTGGAGCGTCGCCCAATCCGCGACCGCCATCACCGCCGACTCGTCGCTGGCTCTTGGCCCGCAAGCGGGTCTGGTCGCCGACTGGCATCTCAACGAGGCATCCGGCCTGACATTGGCGGATAGTTCCGGCATTGGCCTCGATGCCAAGCTCGGCCCGATCCCTGGCACGGCCACGCAGTTGCTGAGCTTCCAGCTGACGGCCGGGCAGGCCTATTACTTCAACGATCTTGCTTCCAGCGGCGGCATCACCGCGCGGCTGTTCAACCCGGCCGGCTACCAAGTGTTTGGCCAGCCCATCGGCAATTACGGTGGCATCAAGGCTGAGGTCAGCGGAACCTATACGCTGGCGCTCGAAGGCAACAGCAACAACACCCAGCCTGCCACCTACAGCATAGCGCTGGTGCCAAGCACGACGGCCATCGGCACGTTCGCAATTGGATCGACCAGCACCGACAGCATCAGCCAGCCGGGCCAGAGCGTTGCCTACACCTTCACGCTGAGCCAGGCGACGAAGCTGCTGTTCGATGTGCTATCGTCTGATCCGAACCTGCAATATTCGATCAGCGGGACCAATTCCGGCCCGGTGGCTGTGAACCAGAGCCTTCAAAATGCGGACGGCAATAACGGACCATCCAACCCGCTTCTGACTTTGGCACCGGATACTTACACCATTACTGTGTCTGGCGTTGGCAGTGCCACGGGGGCGTACCGCTTCCGGATGCTGGATGCCGCGGCAGCGACCCCAATCTCGGTCAACACCACCACCGCGAGCCTGGCCGACAGCCTGACCAGCGGGATCAATGCCACGAATTGGACGGTGCTGAAGTCTCCCTCTAACGCCGCCTATTCGGTGACGGGTAATGCCTCCGGCGTCACAGTTCAAACAACTGGCTCGACGGTATCCAACCTTGAAGAAGCGGGGCTTTCGCTGAACCTAGCAGCCCTGGGTGGCAATATCGCCGGGGACTTTACGGCCTCGGTTGACTTCTCCGGTGCCAATATCAGCGGCGGCGGTCTGGATCAGGTTGAACTGCACACGCTCTATGCTGATGGCAATACGTTCTTCGTGTCGCGCCAGCAGCAGGGCACTTCAAGCGATGTGCATATCTACCACAATGGCTCTGTGGACGGCAGCACGGCGACCACCGCGACAAGTGGCACGCTGACGATCACCCGCACCGGCAACACTGTCGCTGGCTATTTCAATGGCGCGCTGCTTTATAAAACGACATGGACTTCGGCAGCGCTGACCGGACTTGCCCTCACCCTGCAGAACAATCAGGGCTCGAATGATGCAACCGCTGTCACGTTCAGCAACTTCTCCATTACCGCCAATGCTTTGGTGCCGAGCGCTGGCGTTGATCAGACCATCACCAACGATGTTCCGGCCGGCACGTCGCTTTACAATTTCACGGCCAATGCCGGTACCGTTGTTTCGTTCAACGTCGACAGCGGTGCCTATTCAGGCAGTTGGGCGCTGTTTGACCCTTATGGCCGCGCTGTGTTCGGCCCGACCAACGTCAACACCCAATCCTATATCACGCTGGGTGCAACCGGCATCTACACGCTGGCGTATGAGGGGTATCTCAACGATAAATCGACCGAGTCAGTTCAGTTCTCGCTTAACCAGATCAGTGCAAATCCCCCGGCCGCGCCGACCGGGACGCCGATCACCATTGGAACCCCTGTCACCGGCACGCTCAGCGCGCAGAACAGCGAGAACGACTATATTTTCACCGCCGCTGCTGATCAGCAAATCTATTTCGATAATATCACCGCCGGCTATATAAATTATTCTGGATCCTATACAATCACGGGGCCAGGTGGCTTAGCGATCTCGCAGAAAGCATTTGGCGGTGTTGATGGCACGCAGAACCCTAGTGCGCCAATTATCGTCTTGCCACTGGCCGGTACCTATAAGATCACGGTCAATAACGGTTATTACACTGGCGGCTATGGCTTCAATCTGCTTGATTTTTCCAAGCCAAACGCGGTGTTGCTCACCGACGGCAGCACGCTCAACGCAACTTTAACCCCATCGAACAGCACACAAATCTACCAGTTCACTGGCGTCGCTGGCACCAAGCTGTTTTTGACGTCGACCGTAGGCTACAACTACTACCAGAACATCGACGTTCGGCTGATTGGTCCGAACGGCACACAGTTCCAAGGGCCATTTGCGCTTGGAAACAATGTGCTGACGATTCCGGTGGGCGGCACCTACACATTATTGGTCGAGGGCGATTACAACAACGCCAATAATGGAGCTTCTATTGGTTATACGCTGGGCCTCACTCCCATCGTCAACCCCGCGGCAGTTCCGATCACGCTTGGCCAAAACGTTGATGGCCAACTGGTCGGTGGCGATGCAGTCAATACATACACGTTTACGCTGACTGCTCCCGCACAGGTGATCTTGAGCAGCAGCACCACAGCCACCGATGTGAAGTTTGCGCTGATCGGTTCGAACGGCACGATTTCCAGCACCAGCCTTTCGGATCAACGGACTTACCCGGGCACCAACCCAGCGACCACGCTCGCTGCCGGCAGCTACACGATCGCAATCTCGTCGACCAACCCGAACGACGACCCAAGCTATGGCTTCAGCCTTTACAACGTCACGACAGCGCAACCATTGACGTCTGGCGTTGCAGTGTCTGGGACGTTCCCGGCTGATCAGACGGTGGTTGCCTACACGATTGCCGCCACCGCCGGCACACAGTTGCGCGTTTACGCATCCACTGCGAACAACGCTTATTGGGATCGCGCGTTGATTTTGGACCCGAACGGCAAGCCACTGGCTGCGGCGGCTGCTTACCAGGGCGGGCCTGCAACTTTTCAGGTTACGACGAGCGGAACTTACACGGTTATTCTGGAGGGCACCAGTTACTATGGCACCAGCCAGCCGGGCCCCTACGGCCTAACTGCCTATGTTGACCCTGTCCCTGCCACGGCGGCGCTGAACACCTCGATCTCCGGCACGCTTGCAGGTCAAAATAACATTGCTCGCTACACGTTCACGCTGGCCACCGCCACGAAGTTGATTTTTGACAGTCTCAGCGGCAATTCCAATGTTACTTGGTCACTGACCGGTCCCGGCGGCTATAGCCTTAATCGCAATCTATATTATTCCGACAGCTATGAGCTTGGCGGCACCAATCCAGTGCTGCCGCTTTTTGCTGGCACCTACACGCTCACGCTCAGCACCAACAGCACGTCGAGCAATTATGCGTTCCAGTTGTTGGCCCTCAGCAATGCGACAGCCCTTACGCCGGGCACGACGATCAGCCAAACCAACGCCGGTGGCGGGCAGACGCTGCTTTATAGCTTCCAGGCCATGGCAGGCGTGCCGGTGGCGCTGACGACGCAGGATTCTAGCGGTGGCTACGTCACCGTTCGTCTGATCGACTCACTGGGCAACGAAGTGTTCGGTCCACAGGGCACGGGCCAAGTGCTCGTGAAGCCTGTGTTTACCGGCACGTATACTGTGATGATCGAAAGCCGCGTGTTCGATGGCACGCCTCGGCCATTCACGATCGGGGTTGCCAGCGTTCCGCAGACGACAACCGCGCTTGCTGGCCCGAATGGGCTCGCAGGGCCGGTGGGGCCATTCTCGCAGCCTGGGCAGATTGGCAATGCTCTGGGGTTCACTGGGCTTGATGCCATTCAGGTGGCCGATCAGCCCGCGATCAATCTTGGCACGTCACTAACGCTGCAGGCGTGGATCAATGTTGATCAAATCAACTCGCAATTTGTCCCGATTATCGTCAAGGGCAGCGCTCTTACGAATGTCTACGGGATTTTCCTCGACAGAGGTGACCGCCTCATCTTTACGCTGACCGACGCCAATAATCGTTACAGCCTTTATACGAATTATGGTATTGCACCCGGAAACACCTGGACACAGGTGACCGCGGTTGCGGATGCGACCACGCATTTGATGACGATCTACGTCAATGGCGTGCAGGCGGCACAGCAAAACTATGGGGCGTTTGCACCCACCGATGATGGAACTCCACTGGTTATTGGCCAGCAATCGGTGGTTGGTGCCAATGGCTACGGTTCGTTCGAGGGGCTGATCCAGCAGGTTGCCCTTTGGAACGTTGCTCGTAGTGCAAGCGATGTTCAGGCCAGCTACAACAAATCTCTGGTGGGCAACGAGACGGGCCTGGCACTCTATCTGCCGCTGAATGAAGCCACGGGTGCCACCAGCGTTGCCGATCATGGCCCGGCTGGCACAAGTGGAGCAGTTGTTCACGCCTTTGACGGGCTGAACAATGTGGTTGAAGGGCGCATTGCCTCACCGTTCGGCACGCAGACCTATGCCTTCACGTTGAGTCAGAATACGTCGTTCGTCATTGACGGCCTAACCGCCAATACGAGTTTCAATCTTACTCTGACAGGACCGAATGGCTTGTCGGTCACGAGGAGCATTGCCTATGGCGATGGCGAGAACTTCAACGGCAACCCGGTTATCACCGCGGGGCCGGGCAATTACACGATCGTGGTTTCTGCGAGCAACGGTGTGGTTGGCGGGTTCGGCTTCCGACTTCTCAACCTTGCTGATGCAACGGCGATCTCTACCAACACCACCATCAACGCCACGCTGCCGGTTGGTTTCGCCACGCAGGCGTTCAGTTTCAATGCCAACGGTGGCGACCAGCTGATTTTCAACGCGCTGACCGGCCTGGGCAGCACGGCGATTCGTATTGTTGATCCAAACGGCAATCTGTTCATCAACCAGACCAGCTATGGCACCGACACCAATATTCCGGTGGCCAATGCAAGTGGGACCTACTACCTGTTGGTCGAGGGGGATACGGATCGGAATCGGAATGGTCAGGAGCAATACAGCTTCCAGATCGACCGTGCCGTTACCAATAATCTGACGCTTGCACTGGGTGCCCCCAACCCAGCGCCCGGCCCGCTTTGGAATGCCGGTGGTGGATTGGCGCTGACCGGGGCTGATGAGGTCACGGTTCCCAACGGTGCCATCACCAATCAGACCGGAAGCTTCACGCTTTCGGCGACGGTCAATCTGACGCGCTTTGACGGCTACACGCCAGTCGCCACGATGGTGAGTGCTGACGGCCAAACGCGTGCGTACGGGCTGTATGTCAATTCCGACGGCAGCATCGTCGGCATCACGCAGGATAGCAGCGGCGATCAAGGTGTGGCGTCTGCGTCCGGTTTGGTGCAACTCAACACGACGGCCACGGTCACCATGGTGGTGGACCGCACGTTCGGCACGATGTCGCTATATTTGAATGGCGTGCTGGTGCAGAGCAGAGGCATTCGTACGCAGGCGGGTGTGCTTGTCGATGGCCCGCTGGTTCTGGGTGCTACCAACGAACCGTCCTCCGGCTATGGCAGGCTTGAAGGCACCATCAGCAATGTTCAGCTTTGGTCGGTGGCGCTGGGTGCCTCGCAGATTGCTGTTGTTATAGGCGCTCCGCCGCCGGCAAGTGCTGGCTTGGTGCTAGATCTGCAGTTCAAGGAAGGCAGCGGCAGCGCGTCGGCCAATCTTGCCGCCTCCGGTGGGCAGGCGACGCTGGTTGGGCTTAATACCGATGGCATCACTGGCAATATTGCCCAGGCCGGCCAGAGCGACAGCTACACCTTGACCGTTACTCAGGCCACGCAGATTTACGTCGATAGTTTGAGTGGCAATAGCAACCTCACCTGGTCGCTCACCGGTCCTTATGGCGGTATTGCCGGGCACCGGATGACCGAAACAAATGGGTTCGATAACGGCTATAACCCTGTCTATACTCTGCAGGCGGGGACCTATAAGTTTACCGTTTCGAGCATCAATGCGGGCAGCGGCTATTACAACATCCGCATCTTAGACATTGCCGCTGCGGCCGCGGCGATCACGACGGGCAACGTCGTCTCCGGCGTGCTGAATCCGGCGAGCCGCACTGCACTTTACAGCTTTAGTGCGACTGCAGGTTCGACGTTCTTTATGGACCCAGGCAGCTTTGCAGGCGATATCAGCTGGCGTTTGATCACGCCTTCGGGACAGCAGTTGCAAGGTGCTTCGGGGTTTTATCCGCAGCCATTCACGCTGTCGGCCACCGGCACCTACACGCTGTTGATTGAAGGCCGCGCAACTGAGTCTGGCCGCAGCGTGTATTCGTTCACACCGATTATCGAGACCAAGGTGACGACGCCGCTGGTGCTTGGTGCGGTCACGACCGGTGCGATCACCATTCCGGCTGAACAACAGATCTACACCTTCACGCTCGCCCAGGCGACGCAGGCGGTGTTCAACAGCCTGACCAATGACGGCAATCTGAGTTGGACGCTGACGGGGCCTACCGGCACCATCGTCAACACCCGTTACTTCAACGCGTCTGATGGCCAAAATATTGGCGGCAGCACGGCGCTGCAGCTTGTTGCCGGCAGCTATACGCTGACAGTGCAGGATTATCAGGCGAATACCGGCAGTTATTCGTTCAATCTGATCGACACCTCGACCGGTGCTCCGGCCGCGTTTGACACCCCGACCACCGGAACGCTGGGCGATACCGGCCGCGACATCAATGTCTATCAGTTCACTGGCACAACAAACGAGCGGCTGAATTTTCAGCTGACGGCGACGTCTGACAGCAGCACGACGATGCGGTTGCTGGATCAGTATGGCAATCTGGTGTTTGGCCCCACGCGTCAGGGCAATTCCGGCCCGGTCACGTTGCAGGGTGAGACGTATACGCTGCTGATCGAGGGGGCGGTTGGGCAAACGGCTGCGTCCACCTACAGCTTCACGATCGCGAAGCTGCCGCAGCAATCAGCGAACGGACAAACGACGCAGGACTTTGACACTGCGGGATTGTTGCCGTTTACGTTGGGGAATACCTCTGGGCCTGCCGCGACAACGGTTGCGGGCGCGACGGGCAACGCGCTGCAGTTGACCGACGGCAGTGGCGGTAACCTCGATAATGCAGTCTTTTTCCCTTCCACCCAGACCGGCCCACTCGCGTCGATCAATATTAGCCTCGATGCGACGATTACGCCCGCCAGCAGCGGCAGCCTGAATTCCAGTCTTCTGATTGCGCTGCTTGATACCCATACATGGGGCAATAGTGGCGTTGGCCCGGATTTGTTCACCAATGCCGGGCTTGCAAAGTCGATCGGTATTTCGCTTGGTGCAAACAACAACTATGGTGACGACGGGTCAAGCAACCATGTGGCCATTGTTGGTGACAGCGGGCTTATTTCGCAGCAATTCGTCACTCCGGCGACAGTCAATCTCAGTGCTGGCACACCCATCCACGCCAGCATCACCATCACGCAGGCGGATGGTGGGTCGAACATTACGGTCGTTCTGACGCCGCAAGGTGGGGCGGCATTCACCGCGGTCGACAATTTCTTTGTCGCTGACTACACCCTCAACGAACTGCGCGTGGCGATTGGTGGGCAGAGCTATTATTCCAACACCACGCAAACGATCGACAATGTGTCGATCAATGCGGTGGCGGGGGCAGGGGCCGCGACGCCGATCACCCTCGGTCAGACCGTTCCCGGCTCCATCCTGGTTGCAAACGCGGCTGAGTTTTACAGCTTCAGCATCAGCAAGCCCACGAGCGTGGTGTTTGATACGCTGACGCCAAGCCCTGGTTATTTGTATTGGCAGTTGACCGGTCCGTCTGGCCAACTGGTCAGCAATTATTTGTCGCAGGCGGACACGAGCAATATTGGTGGTAGTAATGTTTTGACGCTGCCCGCTGGGCAATACACCATCGGCATTCGCGACCAATATCAGAATACCGGTGCGTATTCCTTCCGGCTTCTGGACATCAGCACGGCTACGTCGATTTCTGTGGGATCAGTCAGTGATACCCCGGTTACATCGGATTTTCTGGTGAACGATCAGACCAACCTTTACAGCTTCCACGGGACGGCTGGACAGCTGGTCAGCTTCTACAATCCGGGCAATCAACCCAGCGTTTATTACCGCGTGCTGGATCCAAATGGCGTGCTGGTGACAGGCCCGCAGTTCATTCGCAGCACGAATGGCGCGTTTACGCTGCCGGTGACTGGCACGTATTTGCTGGAGCTTGAAGGTTCGTATCAGTACACAGGTCCGACGAGCGTTCTATTCCAGCTGGTTGATGCCAGCCCACAAACGAACCCGCTCACGCTTGGGCAGATCTTCACCGGCAGTATCAAAGCGCCGGGACAGCAAGACATTCACACGTTCACACTGACGCAGAGCACACTGGTCTACGTCGATTCACTCAATGGTGATGGGGCGTTGAACTGGCAGCTCGTGGGTCCGTTAGGCCAAGTTGGAACACAGAACTTCCGCAATACGGATGGGCAGAACCGCACGGGCACGGACCCTGTTGCAATATTGCTCGGACCAGGCAGCTATCAGTTCATCGTGACCGATCAGAATATCGTTGCGAAGGATTCGTATGATTTCCGGCTGCTCGATTTAAGTGTGGCAACCAGTGTCACGCTGGGGCAGGACACGCCGATCGCACTTAATCCGGCGGACGGCACGCAGGCATATAGCTTCAGCGCCAATGCCGGCGATGTGCTGCACCTGTCTGTCAGCGGGGCGCGCAATGTGGCGCTGCGGCTTGTTGATAGCACCGGGCGCGTGGTGTCGTTCCTGAGCGATGCGAGCCAGGGCATCAACACCCCGGCACTTGCCTTGACGGGTACTTACACGCTGTTGGTGGAGGGCCAGGTTGACGCCGGGAGCGGGTCGCAGAGCCTGACGTTGCGTGTGGACGAGGTGCTGAACGGCGCACACACCACTTCGCTCGGCTCGCAGATCACGGCAACCATTGCCACGCCCGGTCAGTCTCAGATTTACACGTTTACGGTGACAACACCTTCAACCGTGCTGATCGACGCGCTGGGATATGACGGACGTTTCAAATGGACGCTGACATCGCCGGATGGCAGCATCTACAGCCGCAATTTCAATAACCCATTCCAAAACTATAGCAATAGTTCTAGTCCCCTACAATATCTGGCACCTGGGACCTACACGCTTGCTATTTCGGCGCTGTCTAACTCCGTTGGCACGGTTTCACTGAATCTGATCAATGCCAGTGCGGCGCCGTTGATCACGCCGGGTGTTCCCCTGACCGGTGTATTGTCACCAGTTGGAGCGGCGAATGCCTATCAGCTGCAGGCGACGGCTGGGCAGAGCTATTATTTCCAGTCGCAGTCACAGTCGGGTGGCAGCTTCTATTGGATGCTGGTCGACCCGAACGGCAATACGATTTTCAACTCAAGTTATAACTCTGGTGAATACAAATTCACAGTTACTGGCGTTTATACGCTGCTGATCTATGACCAAAACAATGATTACAACCCGCCACTGACCTATGGCGTGAACGTGTTCGATGACACGCCAGGGCAGATTCTGCCGATCACGCCGGCAAGTTCGGCACCAGCGCCGGATCTGCAGGTTCAGTCGCTGGCCGTAAGTGCGCCGGGTGGCACGATCCAATCGGGATCACCGATCACAATCAGCTGGCAGGATGTCAACGCAGGCAATCTGGATGCCGGAGCGGCCTGGAACGATCAGATCGTCATCACCAACCTGACGACGGGCAACGTGATTGATGCTCAGGTCTTGGCAAGCGGGATCAGCACACTTGCCGTGGGCGGCACACTTGCCCAGTCACTGACCGTGACGCTGCCCGCAGGTGCCGCCAGCGTCGGACAGTTGCAGGTCAGGGTGACCACGGATTCCGGGCATACCATTGCGGAGTCAAATCCGCAGGGCACCGGCTTCTCCAACAATGCGAGTGCGGTCACTGTCACGTCGATATTGGCAGCGTATGCCGACCTGATCGCCACCGGCTTGGCTGTGTCGCCCACGGGTCAATTCGCGCCGGGCCAACCCGTTACGGTCAGCTGGACCACGACCAACCAGGGCAATGCCGACACCGGCGGCGGGTGGACGGATACGCTGACGGTGACGAACAAAACAACCGGGGCGCAGGTAACAACGGCCACAGTTGTGCAGCCGGACGGGGCACCGCTCGCGGCTGGTGGGACGGTTGCGCGCAGTGTTGTGATCAACTGGCCGGTTGGCGGGCAATCGACCGGTGATTTCAACTTTGTGGTTGATGTCAACTCGACCAACAAGGTCGTTGAGGCGAATGCCGCTGGCACTGGCTATTCGAATGATGTGACGGCGCTGGATGTGATTTCGGCCCCGGATATCGTGATTCAGACTTTGCTGGCCCCAGCCAATCAGACCATTCAGGCCGGCCGCCCACTGACCTTGACGTGGACCGACACCAATACTGGCGTGACGGCCACGCCGAATGGCTGGTCGGATCTGGTGCAGATCTACAACCAGGCAACCGGTGCCCTGATTGTCAATCTGACGGTCCCCGCGGCACCTCCTGGTGGTGTGCTGGCAGCCGGTGCGTCGCTTTCGCGCAGCGTGACCGTGGCGTTGCCAAACAACGCCAATGCGGCTGGCGTGTTGACCATCTATGTGACGGCCAATCGTGATATCAATAATATTGCGCAGCTGACCGAAGTCACGTCGACTGGCGGTGGCGTCTACAACAACTATCAGCAGATCACTGTCACGTCTGCCGTGGGTGCCAGTGCTGATCTTGTGGTTTCGGCACCGCTTGTGCCCGGCACTGGCACCGGCGGCAGTGCCATCACGGTTGCCTACTCCGTCAAGAACAACGGCAATGCGCCCACGGACGTGGCAGGTTGGACCGACCAGATTGTGCTGAGCCCAACGGCGATCTTGAACCCGTCAAGAGAAGTTTTGTTGGGCAGCTTTGTTCACACCGGCGCTCTGGCGGTTGGTGACAGCTACTCGCCGCAGCCATCCGTGACCCTGCCGACGCAGCTCAACGGCACATATTACATCGCCGTTCTGACCGACCCAGCCGGTGCGGTGAGCGAGCCAAATCGTGGGCAGGAATATGTCTCCACGCCTGTGCCCATCGCCCTCACGTCGCCCTATTCTGATCTCACCACCGAGGCGGTTTCGGCACCCACTTCGGCCAAGGATGGTGATCTGATCACGGTGTCGTGGCGTGTGCGCAACCTTGGGAGCGGCACCGCTGCAGCGACCGGATGGACGGATCAAGTGTATCTGTCGTCGAGCGATGGGGTCACATCATCCAGCGTTCTGCTTGCAACCTTGCCACATTCGACGGCACTGGCGGTGGGTGCCGCCTATACAGCCAAGGTGACCGTGGCCTTGCCGGGTGGCGTGACCGGGGCCTATCACATCATCGTTGTCACCAACGCCAATAACGGCGTCTATGAAAACGGACGTTCGGCAAACAATGCCGGGGAGGCCGCTGGAACGCTGCAAATTGCAGCTCAACCATCTGCCGATCTGGCGGTGACGGCGGTCAGCATTCCCGACACGACGCTGCCCGGAATTCCCACAAAGGTGACATTCACCGTCACCAACATTGGCGAGACCGTGGCGCGTGGGCCTTGGTCCGATCAGCTGGTGCTGCTGTATGGAAGCAACTTCGCAAGCTCGGTTTCGCTGGCCTCGGTCAGCCGAGGTTTCGATCTGGCCGTGGGGGCCAGCTACACCGTGACTGCAACAGTCACGCTGCCGTCGCTGCCTGATGGTGCTGTTGAAATCGAGGCCGTGGCCGATGCGGGTCGCGCCCTCAACGAGGGTGGCCGGACCGCAAACAACGCGCTGGCGTCTGCATCCTTTAACACGACGCATCCTGATATTCTGCCGGTGCAGGTGCAGGCACCAAGTGCAATCATCTCCGGCCAGACGCTGACGGTGACCTGGACCACCAACAACACCGGCACCGGTGCCGCGGTGCCGGGCTGGACCGAGACGGTGTCGCTGGTGCAGGCAGGGGTTGCCACTGTCATCGGCAGCATAGCGCAGACAACGGCTCTTGCCGCCGGCGGCAGCGTGGCGCGACTGATTGACTATGTGTTGCCGGTTTCGCTCTCCGGCACCTATCAGCTGGTGGTGACCGTCGACAGCGGCAACGCAGTGGCCGAGGATAAGACTGTCAAGACCGACAATGTGGTGTCTCTACCGCTGACAATCACGCTGGCACCGTATGCCGATCTTGCGGTGAGCAACGTGACGGCCCCCGCGCTGACAGTGGCCGATCCGGCGACGGTCGAGTTCAAATGGACCGTCACGAACGTCGGCACCGGAGCAGGGATCACCAACTCCTGGACCGACACGATCATTGCCAGTACGGATGCGACGTTCGGCACGGGCACCCAGACCGTGCTGGGCAGCTACGTGCATAGCGGCAGCCTGGCGCTTGGCGCGTCGTATACGCAGGACCAGATCATCACGTTGCCGCCTGGGTTCAACGGCCATTACCACCTGTTCGTTCAGACTGACTCGGCAGGCGTGGTGTTCCAGAACGGCAGCACTGCGAACGACGTCAGCCAGGCACCCAACACGTTCGATATCGTGCCCTATCCTTATGCCGATGACGTCGTGAAATCGGTATTGGTAGCGGCTGGGGCGGCGAGCGGTCAGCCGCTGCAGGTCACCTGGACGGTGGCCAACCAGGGCATTGGCACGACGGATGTGAGCGAGTGGCTCGACAACGTCTATCTCAGCCGCACGCCAGATGGTGCCAACCGCATCATCCTGGGCAGTTTCGACCATCTTGGCTTTGTCGCCGTCGGCGGCAGCTACACGCGCAGCGCCCTGGTGCAGTTGCCGGATGGCATCCAGGGCAATTACTACATCATCGTTGTGACCCCAGGGTCCGGCACCCCGAATGGCGGGTCGCCCTACGAGTTCATTTATACCGGCAATGACACCGGCGTTTCGGCGGCGGTGCCGGTGGCGCTGACCCCACCGCCTGACCTCGTTGTCACCTCGGTGACCACCCCGGCCACAGCGCCGGAGGGGACGGCAATTAATGTAACCTATACGGTGCTGAACCAGGGGTCTGGTGATGCCAACGGTACCTGGACCGACCAGATCGTGCTGCATCAGGTCGGGGACGCCGGGGCCGGGACCGTTGTAGGCACCTACACCTTCACGGGACCGCTTCAGGCCGGGAAATCCTACACCAGAACAGAGCAGGTCGTCCTGCCGCTGCACGTCTCAGGTGGGTATGACCTGGTCGTTGTGACCAACGCCAGTGGTGCGTTGTTTGAGGGGGCCGGGGCGGGCAACGACCAGACCAAGACTGCAACGCCTTTGTTGGTCAGCGTGCTGCCTAGGCCGGATCTGGTTGTAACGGCCGTGACGTCGCCAGCTATCATCGACGCCGGTGCGACCGCCTCGGTCTCGTATGTCGTCACCAACGTGGGTTCGGTCGGGACCGGATCGAGGCAATGGACGGACAAGGTCTATCTCTCGCTCGACGCCACGATCTCGTCCGACGATATTCTTATCTCGTCACTGTCGAACGGCTCGGCGCTGGACGCAGGCCAGCAGTACTCGACCGATGCCGGCAGCTTCGTTGTGCCGCTGCGCTATCGGGGCACGGTCTACCTCTTGGTGCAGACCAACGCGGGTGGAACCGTTGACGAGTACCCGAATGCCGGCAATGACGTTAAGGCCGTCCCGCTTTATGTGAATCCGGCCCCGTTCGCCGATTTGGTTGTCAGCAACGTCACAGCCCCCACGCTGGCGTTCCCGGGCAACCAGGCTGTCGTACACTATACCGTCACGAACAATGGTGCTGGTCCGACCAATCTCGGCAACTGGGCTGAGCAGATCTGGCTGACCAAGGACAAGCAGCGGCCAAATCCTGGTCTCGGCGACATCATGCTAAGCGAGATCCAGTATACTGGTGGCATCTTGGTGAAGGGGGCGGGCTACGACCGCACTGTTACGGTAACGCTGCCGAGTTCTGGTCTGGTTTCCGGCGTCTACTACCTGACCGCCTGGGTCGATCCGTACGGGACGCTGCTGCAGGACGAGTTGGCGATCAACAGCAACCCTGACGACCCCAACGAGATCCAGAACGACAATTACAAGGCAAGCAATTCCGCCACCGGTGGCACCCAGATCATCGGCCCGGCCGCGCCCGCAGCCGCGGCCTTGCCTGATGTGACCGTCACCGACGTCACAGCGGACTCGACCGGCTTTGCCACCACGAACTTCACGTTCAGCTGGACCGTGACGAACAATGGGCCAGGCATCGCACGTGCCGGCGACGGGTTCATGGATACGGTCTATCTCTCAGACCAGCCGCCTGGGACGTCTGGGGCAAACACCTGGACTCTCGGCCAGTTCAACGCCCCCAAAGATCTGGCAGCGGGAGCGAGCTACACCAACACCCAGACGGTGCTGCTGAACCCAGCCGCGCGCGGCACGTATCTGATTGTTGTCACCAGCATCCGCCACGAGACCAACACCACCAACGACGTTGGCTTCACGACCACCAACGTGACCGGAGCGGTGCCGGACCTGCAGGTGCAATCCGTCAGCGTGCCGCCATCGGTGGACAGTGGTGAGCACGCCACCATCAGCTACACCGTGGTGAACAACAGCACCGCGCCGATCTGGAGCGGTACCCAGTCGTGGACCGATACGATTTTCCTGTCACGCGACAGTACCTTTATCTTCAACCGGGCCATTCACCTTGGCACCGTCACCCATGTGAACACGGGCCTGGCTGCTGGTGCCTCATACACCGAAAGCCTGGATGCGGTGCTGCCGGCAGGTATCGGCGGCCAGTATTACGTCTACGTCTTTATTAACAACGGGCCACCGCAGGCCGCACTGCCGAAAAGCGGCGACAACAGCACGGCACTTGGCATTTATGGCTATGCCGCTCTTGCGTATGAAGACCCGGCTGGTGACAGCGGGTCCGCTGCCTTCCAGGTTGTCTACAAGGAGCCGGATCTTGCCGTCACCGACTTCGTTGTTCCACCCAGCATCACCGCCGGTAGCACGGTCACGGTCAGCTTCACCGTCACAAACATCGGCAATCGCGCCACCAGGGAGACCAGTTGGACCGACAGGCTGTTCCTGTCACTGGACCAGTCGCTCGACAGCGGTGACGACTTCCTGAGCCAACGACTGGCCGACGGCAGCTACGCCTCGGCGGAGTATGATCGCTCGGGCTCGCTGGCGGCGGGTGCCTCCTACACCGCCACCGTCACCTTCACGATGCCGTTCGAGGTGAAAGGGCCGTTCTATCTGCTGGCCAACACCGACAGCGGCTTCGCCACCAGCGGCTACGCCCCCAGCTCCATCTCGACGCGCCTTCAGGGCATCGCCGGCAACGCCCAGGGCGTGGTTCACGAGTTCCAGGGCGAGGGCAACAATGTCACGGCCCGCGCCGTCGCCGTGCTTGCCTACGTCGCCCCTGATTTGGTTGTCAGCAGTGTCAATGCGCCGTTGCAGGCCACGCTCGGCACCTCCTTCAGCGTCACCTATACGGTGGCCAATCAGGGTGGTGATACGCCTGACCTGCAGCCGTCGTGGGATGATCTGGTCTATCTGTCGGTCGACAACAACCTCGATCTCACCTCTGACCGCTATATTGGCAGTGTTCGTCACACCGGCGGCCTGGCGGCCGGCGGCACCTACACCAACACGTTGACGTTTGCCGTTCCCAGCGATCTGCCCGGCAACAGCTACTATGTTTTCGTCATCACCGACCCGGCCCGCACCAGCAGCACGGGTGAGGTGTTCGAGAGCAACGAGCGCAACAACGACCGGCCCAGCACGGTGCCGATGGTGATCGTCACCCCGCCGCCCACCGACCTGCAGGTGGACAGCATCACTGTCCCCAGTTCGGCGAGTGCGGGCGACCCGATCCACATCGAATGGACGGTGAGCGATCACGGCCTTGTGCCCGCGTCCGGCACGTGGACCGATGCCGTCTATCTTTCGACGGA
This sequence comes from uncultured Rhodospirillales bacterium, assembly GCA_903823665.1. Taxonomy (GTDB): domain Bacteria; phylum Pseudomonadota; class Alphaproteobacteria; order Acetobacterales; family Acetobacteraceae; genus CAIQQQ01. The sequence continues at coordinate 5,239 of CAIJTR010000121.1, read as the reverse complement.
CAGCACCTGGAGCATTGACGACAAGCTGCTCGGCCGTGCCAGCTTCAGCGGCACGCTGCAGCAGAACGGCAGCTACACACTTTCGCTCGACGCGACGCTGCCGGGTGTTGTCCCTGGCACCTACCGCATCATCGTGCGCACCAACATCTTCAACAGCGTCTATGAAGGCAGCTTCCGCGCCAACGACACCACCGCATCGGCAAACGCGGTTACCGTCGCGGTGCCGACGCTGACCATCGGGATTCCGCTGAATACCACGCTGCTTCCAGGACAGGAGCGGCTGTATCAGATGCAGGTTTCGGCAGGGCAGACTTTGCGCGTGACCCTGTCGTCCGGTGATGGCCTGGGCGTCAGCACGATCTTTATCCGGCATGACCAGGCACCGACCAGCGCGTTGTATGATGCAACCTCCGGCGGCCCGCTTTCGAGCAACCTCGTGGCCCTCGTGCCGTCGACGCTTCCGGGCACGTATTACGTGCTACTGCGCGGCTTCTCCGGCCCCGCCGCCGGGTCGCCGATTACCGTGCTGGCGGAAGAGCTGCCGCTGGTCATCACCAATGTGGCGACTGATACCGGTGGTGATGGCAAGTATGTCACCACCGCCATCAGCGGCGCCCAATTCTCGTCGGCTGCGACCGTGAAGCTTACGCGGCCGGGTATCGCCGAATACATCCCGGTCAGCGTCCAGATTGTCGATAGCACCAAGATCGTCGCCATCTTCGACTTCACCGGCGCGCCGCACGGCGAATACGATCTTGTCGTCACCAACCCGGATGGCAGCCAGGCGATCATCCCGTACCGGTTCTTGATCGAGCAGAGCATTCAGCCGGACGTGACGATCGGCATCGGTGGATCGCGCACAATCTTGGCGGGGGACACGCAGGACTACTCGATTGCACTGCAGAACCTCGGCAACCTTGATGCCCCGTATACGTATTTCCAGGTTGGCGTGCCGCAGCTTGGCATCAACGATCAGGTGTATGGGCTGCCGTATCTGACCTTCGCCAGCAACGTGGCCGGTGCGCCGTCGAACGTCTCGACCAGCGCCAACGCGAATGTTCCGTATGCGAACCTGACTTCGATCACCGACACGACCGGGCAGCTCACGACGTCCGGCTTCCTGTTCAACACTTCGGCCAACGGTTTTGCCGGCTTCACCGTCGATGTGCAGACCTATCCCGGCCTGAAGGATCTGCATGACAGGGCGTTCAACAGCTTCCGCGCCCAGCTTGCCAAGCTCGCACCTGATCTTGATCACCTGCTGGCCAATGGTGCCAGCGGCCTCGCGGATTGGTGGGCTGCGTTCAAACAGGAAGCATCGGGCGGCGATCCGACGGTGCTTGGCGTGCTCGACCAGGTTGACTTCGTTGGTCAGTATGAATCGAATCAGGCGATCCCGTCCAAAGACGTGATCCCGTATATTCCTTATCGGTTCAGCATCTTTGCGGCGGCGACGACGATGACGCGTGATGAGTTCGTGACCTTTGTGACGAACCAGGCGATCAGTTTGCGTGCGAACATCCTGGCTTCAGTCGGCACCGTCAATCAGGCCTCGTCAGCGCTGCTCGCTCTCGTGGCCGATCAACAGCGGTTCATCAATCTCGACCTTTCGGCGCTGGAATTGGCCGGTATTCTGTTGCCATCTTCCAGCATCCCGCCGATCCATCTGCAGCAGGACATTCAGAGTCTGATGTCGGTGCTCGCCACCGGTATCCTTTATGGGCCGACCGGCACGTCGATCCGCTCGACCGGCAATCTGCTCGGGTTCTTCGACTCTCTGCTGACGCTGTATGGCAGCAACTTAAACATCAAGGCGGCCGGGCAGGGGGCTGACGGCCAGGCGCCGAACCCGCCGTTGCAGACGCTGGCGCAATACGACCAGCATCTTTCGACTCCGACGCAGTTCGAAGCGTTCAACATCTATGTGCCGTGGATCCCGTTCGAGGACCGCGGTGCTGGGCTGCCCGCCGACTTCCAGATCAACGGCCCCACTCCGGCCGCCACGGACCCGTTCCAGTCGCTCGATTTCAGCACCTATTTCCAGGACAAGGGCGTTGCTGCGGCGCATGTGTCGCTGTCTGGCCCGCAGACATATGACACGGCGGGCTTTGTTCCCGCATCGACCGACCTGCCATACACGGTCAACTTTGAGAACGATCCGGGTGCGACGACCTATGTGAACGAGATCCGGGTTGTCACCCAGATGGACGCAAACCTTGATCCGTTCACCTTCCGGCTTGGTTCCATCAAGATTGGCGACATCACCGTCAACGTGCCCGCCGGGCAAAGCACCTTTTCGCAGGATATCGACTTCACCGCCACGCGCGGATTCATACTGCGCGTGGCTGCGGGGATTGATATTTCGCAGAAGATACCGTCGGCAACCTGGGTACTGCAGGCAATCGACCCGCTGACCGGGGAGGTTTTGCAGGACCACACGCGCGGCCTGCTCGGCCCAAACAACGCCCAGGGTTCGGGTGCTGGTTTCGTCAGCTGGACCGCTCAGGCGAAGCAGGACACAGCGACCGAGACGAAGATATCCGCCAGCGCCCGCGTGCTGTTCGACACGCAGCCTCCGGAGGATACCATCACCTTGACGCAGGTGCTCGACGGTCGTCCACCGACGAGCACTGTGACAGCCACGAAGGTTGGCGCGTCCGATACCTATGTCGTGAAATACAGCGCCGTCGATGACGTGGGCGGCTCAGGCGTGGCGCACATCACGCTGTATGTCGCAACCGATGGCGGCACCTACATGATCTGGCAGCGCCAGCTCGCCACCGCGTCTGGCACGCTGATGTGGCAGGGGGCTGCTGGCCACACCTATCAGTTCCTGGGCATCGCCACCGACAACGCGGGCAACCAGGAAGTGCCGGTGCTGAGCGGTGTGCAGGTCCCAAGTGATGGGTCGGCTGTGGAGATCGGCGCCACCCCGGTGGTGACGTCCACCACGGCACCGGATTTCGGCACACCCCCGGCACCTGTGGCGACACCGTCCACCAACGTACTGTTTGCCGCTGCGGAACAAGACATTCCGAACGCGGCACCGGCCACGCTGCCGAGCCTGTTCAGCAGCGTGCTCGCCCCCTTCACTGCGCAGGAATTTGCGGCCGGCATCACCTCGAGCGAGGCCGGTATCGGGCCGCAGGCGATTGTCGAGGTGCCCACCGGGGCGGGTGTGGCCGGCAGCTTCCTGGTCTCAGGTGGTGCCAATCGCGGCACGCTCTACAGTGTGCCTGCGACCGGCAGCCTCAACGCTGTCGCTCTCGCCACGCTCAATCAGCCGATTGGCAATCTGGCGTTCGACAATGCCGGCAGGCTCTGGGCGACCACCGCTGGCGGCCCGCTGTTGCAGCTCGACCCGATCAGTGGTGCGGTGCTGGGACGCTACGGCGACAGCATCACCATGGCGATCGCTGTCGATGCGAAGTCTGGCACGATCTATGTCAGCACGAACGCGGGTGTCTCCACCTTTGATCCAATCGCGCACACATTCACCCAATGGAGCCGGGACGCAAACCTGCGGGTGAATAGCCTTGCCGTAGATAATGCCGGCAACCTTTGGGCCACCACGTGGCCTGACCGCCGCCAGGTTGTGGAGTTCAACAACCGGCAGCGCGCTGTCACGATGCTGACGTTTGACAGCGATATCGACAGCCTCACCTTTGGCAAGGTCGGCACTGCGCTGGCGGGTCTGCTTTTCGTGTCGCATAACTCAGGCCCGATCGCTGCAAATGGCGCGCCTTCGCCACTGAGCAGTCTGACGATGGTGGACATTGCCACAATGCGCCAGGTGGACGTCGCCACCGGCGGCAGCCGCGGCGGTGTTATCCTTGCCACCTCACAGGGGCAGGTGCTGCTGAGCCAGAGCACCGAGATCGACCGCATCACGCCGACCTACGCGCCAACTGTCATCGTCACCAATCCACCCAACGGTGCCCTGCTGCCGCTGCCGTTGCCGTATCTGTCGGTGAAGTTTGACGAGGACATGCTCGCCAGCAACACCACCGATGCCGGCAGCGTTCTCAACCCGGCCAACTACACCCTTGTCGGGGCAAGCCTTGGTGCCATCGCGGTGCAGTCGGCGATCTATGACGCCGCCAGCCGCACCGTCCTGCTCAGCTTCGGCTCGCTGGTGCATGACATCTACACGCTGACCGTCTCAACCGCCCTGGTCAGCACCTACGGCCAGAACCTAGCGAAAGCCTACACAACGACGTTCAACGGCTTGCAGGACCTGACCGGCAAGATCGCCGTCAGTATCACCAACACGCGCTACGACCAGACCAACCAGGTTGTGTCGTACGATCTTGCGCTGACCAACATCAGCGATGGTCCGCTGCATCTGCCGGCTGTGCTGGTGCTGGATCCCTCGAGCGGTACGTCCGGCTTGCCGCAGGGAAGCTATGGGCGCACCGATGATGGCCGCTACCTGATTGACCTGTCCGCAAGCCTGCCCGCCGACGGCAATCTGGCGGTGGGTGCTACGGTGACCGGAACGACCGTCTCGATCTCGACACCCAACCTGTCCCGCACGGACTTCTCGGTTGGCGTCTCGGCGACGTTGGACCCGCACACGGCGCCGGTGTTCAGCAGCAATCCGCCCACGGATACCGCCGTCGGCTCGGTTTTCAGCTACACCGCCGAGGCCACCGGTCAGAACAACACGGCGGTGATCTATTACCTGCTGACTGGCCCAAAGGGCATGACCATCGACGCCGCCACCGGCGTCGTGACGTGGACCGTCGGCACTGGTGCCTCCGCGCAAACCCCAGTTGCCATCGAGGCCTTTGACACACATGGTGCCTCGACGATCCAGCGCTTTGTGCTGACAGTCGCCAACGGCAACGCGGCACCTTACTTCACGGGTGTTTCGGCTGAGATCGATGGCTCTGAAGCAACGCCGATCAGCTTCACCGTCGGCGTCGTTGACCCACAGGGTGCCGCGACCCTGGTCACCGCTGACCGGCTGCCGCCGGGATCCACTTTTGACCCGAAGACGCGGCTTTTCACCTGGACCCCCAGCTATGACAGCGCTGGCACCTATCCTGGTGCTGTCTTCTCGGTCACCGACGGCACTCTCTCTGCCTCGACCAACGTTGTGTTTAAGATTGCCAACGTTGCCCGCCCGGTGACGCTCGATCCGGTTGGCGCCCAGACGCTCAACGAGGGCGACAAGCTCTCGATCCTGCTGCACGCCGCCGGTGAACCCGGTGCCGCACTAACCTTCTCCGCCGAT
>CAIJTR010000120.1 GCA_903823665.1 uncultured Rhodospirillales bacterium | reverse complement strand
CGGGAGCGCGCGCATATGGCTGGGCTCGACGGCCTGCCGCAGTATTGGACGCCGGATATTCATGCCGGGGCGTTCAAGCTGCCGCCGTATATCGCCAAGCACCTGCCTAAATAGAAGAGTGCTCGAAAGGTGCAGTCCCAACGCGGACTGCACCCTCCGTGTTTTGTCAGCCTGCCTGATTGTCGTCTTTGCCCGGGACGCCCGCCTGGCCTACGCCGGTGGTGTCGACGGCCACGAACGCCATGTGACCCTCGCGCATCACACGCAATGCCAGCGCATGATCGCCTTTGTCGCCATCCTTCAATGCGTCGCCAATGGCGTGGGCGGCTTCGTCTGCCGACGTAACCGGCTTGTTGCCGACGCCGACAAGGACATCTCCCTCACGTAGACCGGCCTGCTCGGCGGCCGAACCCGGCCGCACACCTGCCACCACGGCTCCTTTGGTCTTGCCGGAGATGCCAAGCTGGCCACGCAGTTCCGGTGTCAGCTGTGTGAGCGCCAAACCGATTCCACCTTTGGAGGTGGCCTCCTCCCGATCGGGCGCTTCGTTTTTCAGCGTGGCCAGTTTGACCGAGACGTCTTTCGCCGCACCGTCACGCAGCACGCTCAATGTGGCCAAAGTGCCGGGCTTCACAGAGGCGATGGCGAGCGCCAGATCACGCGGCTGCTTTACCGCCTCGGCGTTCACGGCGACGATGACATCGCCGGGCTGAATGCCCGCCTCGGCTGCCGGTGAGGCGGGCTCTACGCCTGCCACCAAGGCGCCGCTGTTGCGACTGTCGGATTTTGGCACATGCAGCGCTGCTGCCATTGCCGGGGTGACCGCCTGTGACTCGACGCCGAGATAGCCGCGGGTGACATGGCCGTTCGCCTCCAACTCGGCCACCACTTGGCGGACGATGTTGGCTGGGATGGCAAAGCCGATGCCGACGCTGCCGCCGGTGGGCGACAGAATGGCCGAGTTAATGCCGATCACGTGGCCGTCCTGGGTGAACAGCGGCCCGCCGGAGTTGCCCTGATTGATCGGTGCGTCGATCTGGATGTAGTCGTCATATGGGCCAGAGCCAATGTCGCGGCCGAGTGCGGAGACAATGCCCGCGGTGACGGTGCCGCCGAGGCCGAACGGATCGCCCATGGCAACAACCCACTCACCGGGCTTCACGTCCTTTGAGTCGCCAAGGGCGATGTAGGGCAAAGGTTTATCGGATTTGATGCGAAGCACGGCAATATCTGTGCGCGGGTCTGTGCCGATGAGTTTGGCGACCGCCGTTGTGCCATCCGACAGCGTGACGGTGATCGACTTGGCGTTGTGGATAACGTGGTTGTTGGTGACAATCGTGCCGTTGCCGTCGATCAGAAAGCCAGATCCGCGCGCCTCCATCATGCCCATGTGGCCGCCACGCGGGTCGCGCGGGCCACGTGGGCCGCGGGGCATGGGGAAGGGCGAGGCTGGTGCCTCTTCATCAGCCGTCTGCTCGATTCCCATTTTGGATGTGATCGACACCACGGCCGGTTTCACGCGGGCGACCAGATCGGTGAAATCAGGCAGCCGGGCGGTGGTGGTCGACGTCTCCACCGGCGCAGCAAAGGCTGCGAGCGGCACCAGGGCGGTGGCTCCCATCAGCATGATCATCAGAGTGCCGCCTACCAGCGCAGGCACGCGAAATTTATTGCCTGTTGCCCGTCCCAACATTTTGAACTCTCCGCTTTGTGCTATTGAACGACGCGGCAAATCACCGCATCACCACCGTCGCAACATCGCTGATCACGTCCAACGTGACGGTTTCATGGTGGTGAAAGCGGTGTCATCTGCTGTTTGGGGCGCTTATCGGTTGGCCAAGGTGAGGAGACGACACGAGAAATGGCCGAACGGCTGAACAAGCGCGCAAGCTGGTTTGCTGTCCACAGCCTGAGAACCCAGATCGGTGCCACCATGGCGTTGCTGGTGTTCATTGTGGCTGGGCTCATTGGCGGCTTGGTCGGACATATTTCTGAGCTGCAGGCGCGCGCCCAGATTGGCCAGTCGCTCGCCGTTGATGCGCAGCGCCTGGGAGAGCGGCTGGAAACCGAGATGGCGGCGCGGCAACGGGAGTTGAGCCTGCTTGCCAGCATCGATGCATTGCGTGAACTCGCCACCACGGCGGCACCGGCACCGGGCATTGGACTGGCCCCTGCACTCGCCCCCTCACTGGCACGGGCGCAGGCGCTGCTGGATGAGTTGAAGCGGTCCGAGCCTTCTTATGCCTGGCTCGGGATTGCCAGCCCATCTGGATATGTGTTGGCGGCGACGGACCCGACGAGCATTGGCAGCACCATTGCGATGCGTGACACCCAGCGCCCCCCGGTGCCACTTCAAGCTGGTGAGAATGGCGATGACCGGGTGATCGACCTGCTGCAGCCGATTCGTGATGTGGACAGCAATGTGGTGGGCGTGATTGCGGCCAAGATGCCGTGGAGTGCGATGCGCAGGCTGGAGCGTGCGGTGGTATCGCCCGACAGCGACGGTGTTCTGCGCCGCGAGACGTTTCTGGTGGGACCGCAGGAAAGCGTGCTGCTCGGCCCGCCCGGCATGGTTGGCCGGATTTTGCCGCTGGCGGTGACGGCACGGGCGCGTGCGGGCTTCTATGGGTGGGCGGTGGAGCCGTGGCCTGCCGATGATGGTCGTGGGACGACGAACTACTTAACCGGTGCGGCTTATGTGGCGGGCGGTGGGAAGGTGGCGGGTCTGGGCGCGCAGTCGTTGCGCTGGGCGGTGCTGGTGCGTGAGGCGGAGGATGCGGCGTTCGCTCCGGCCACGCAGCTGCGCGAGACGATCTGGCTGGTCGGTGCGATCATCGCGGCGAGCTTTGCGTTGGCCGGGTGGCTGGTGGCCGGTATGGCGACACGACCGTTGGCCGGGATTGCGCTGGCGGCGGAGCGGCTGCGACAGGGTGATGACGTGGAAATTCCACGCAGGCGGGCTCCGGCGGAAATCGACAGTCTTGCGGCTTCGTTGCGGGCGTTGGTGGCGACGCTGACGCGCAAGCAGATGGCGCTGAATGAAATGGAGGAGCTGGCGCTGCATGATCCGCTGACCGGGCTGCTGAACCGGCACGGCCTGCGCGCCAATCTGGCTGTGCTGGTCGGCAGCGCCAAGCAGCGGCGGATGAGCCTGATGGTGTTCATCGGCGATCTCGATGGCTTCAAGGGCGTGAATGACACGCTGGGCCACGCCGCCGGGGATCAGTTGCTGTGTCAGGTGGCGCGGCGGTTGAAGCAGTCGGTGCGCGACGATGATCTGGTGGCGCGTGTGGGTGGCGATGAATTCGTGCTCGCCATGCTGGCCCCGGGCGGGCCGCAGGATGAGGGGACGCTGGCGGTGGTGCGCCGTGTGCAGGCGGCGGTGATGGCACCCTATCGTATTGGCGGGCATGATCTGAATTTGGGTTGCAGCCTGGGTGGGGCGTGCTGGCCGGATCATATTCAGAGCAGCGGCAACGAGAGCGCGCTGGCGACTGAGTTGGAGCAGGTGCTGCAACTGGCCGATATCGAACTCTACCTCGTCAAGCGCTCGGGCAAGGGGCGGGTGCAGCTGCGCGGCGCGATGCCGAGCCTGACTGTATAAAGCCCGTTGACAGCCAGCCCCCTGATCGCCGAAACGAAGGGCGCGCCGGATTAGCACAGTGGTAGTGCAGCGGTTTTGTAAACCGAAGGTCGCGGGTTCAAATCCTGCATCCGGCACCATTCCCATTTCGATCAAGATGAAATGCAGGCGGGGCAGTGTGTCTGCCGCCGCCCGCGTTTGTCTTGTTCAGGCCGCGCGGCGGGGGGCCACGACCGGGAAGTCGATCACCGTCTGAGCCACCTCGTTGACGTAGTTGGTCAATGTGTTGAGGGCGACGTGGGTGATGATTTCGACGATTTGGGCGTCATCGAAACCAGCAGCCTTCACGGCGGCCACGTCGCCATCGGACACGTGGCCGCGCTCGCGGAGGATGGCTGTGGCGAAGCGCAGAGCGGCGTCAGCTTTCGGGTCGTTTGAGGCACCGTTGCGGTTGGCGGTGATCTCGGCGTCATCAAGCTTGGCAACGTTTTTGCCGAGGTAGCTATGGGCTGAGAGGCAGTAGCCGCAGTTGTTGAACTCGGCCGTGGCAAGGGCGATCCGCTCACGGGTTTTGGCATCGAGCGTGCCGCGGCCGAGGGCTGCGTTCAGGCTGAGGTAGCCTTCGAGGGCGGCGGGGCTGCTTGCGAACACGCGGAACAGGTTGGGCACGGAACCGAGCGCCTTCTTGGCCCCTTCAAGCAGTGGCTGCGAGGCGGCGGGGGCGGCTTCGATGGAAGCATGGGTGGTGAGGCGGGACATGGCGTTCTCCTTTTTGGCTGCCGGCTGATCCGGTGGCAGTGAGATGCGCTCTTTCGCCTGAAGGGAGTATCCGGCATGATTGGGAATTATTATCCCAAATGATGGAACAGTGCCGTGGATCGTCTGGAAGCGATGTCGGCCTTTGTGGCGGTGGCGGAGGATGGTGGGTTCTCGGCGGCGTCACGCCGGTTGGGCATGCCGCTGGCGACGTTGAGCCGGAAAGTGTCGGAGTTGGAGGAGCATCTGGGCGCGCAATTGCTGGCGCGCAGCACGCGCAAAGTGGCGTTGACGGAAATTGGGCAACAGTTTTTGCAGACGTGTCATCGGGTGCTGGGCGAACTCAGCGAGGCGGAACGGTTGGCATCGGGCGAGTATCGCGCGCCACGGGGTGGGCTGGTGGTGTCGGCCCCGATGGGGTTGGGCGGGATTTACCTGGCCCCGATCGTGATCGATTTTCTGGCGGCGTATCCCGAGATTGATATCGATCTACGGCTGTCGGACAAAATGGTCAATCTGCTGGAGGACGAGGTGGATGTGGCGCTGCGGGTGGCGCATTTGCCGGATAGCAGCCTGATGGCGATGAAGCTTGGTGTGGTGCGCCATGTGGTGTGCGCGAGCCCGGCCTATCTGGCGGCGCATGGCACGCCGGAGACGATCGAGGATTTGCCGAAGCATAGTTGCGTGACGTTCACGGCGTTGGAGGCATCGCGGGAGTGGGTGTTTCGCGATGACACGGGAACGGTGCGGGTTCCGGTGAAGTCTCGGCTGTCCGTATCATCCGCGAGTGCGGGCGTGGCGGCTGCGGCGGCGGGGCTGGGGATCACGCGGTTGCTTTGCTATCAGGCTTCAGGGGCGTTGGCGGCGGGGCAATTGAAGCTGGTGCTGCGCAAGCATGAGCCTGCGCCGTTGCCGGTGAGCTTTGTTTATCCCGGCAGCCGGTTTGTGCCGCTGAAGCTGAAGGCGTTTCTGGATTACGCGGTGCCGCGGATGAAGCAGAAGCTGATTTTCGATGCGTGAGGCTTCACACCAACCCTTTGCCAGCATCCGAGCCCGCCTTGGCGGTGCGGCGTTGGAGGAGGCGGATACCGATGAGGGCTATGGCGATCACCAGGAACGAGACGGCGGAGGTGGTGGTGCCGAGGGCATAGATGTCTGGCTTGGTGACGGTGGTGGTCAGGCCCTGGAGTTCGAGCGGGAGGGTGTTGACCTCACCGATGGCCTGGCTGGAGCGGGCGATTTCGTCCCATGACAGCGTGAAGCCGAACAGGCCGATACCCACGACGGAGGGTAGGATGATCGGCAGCACCACGTGGCGGAAGCTCTGCCAGGGCGTGGCACCGAGGTCGCGTGCGGCTTCTTCATAGGCCGGATTGAAGCGGTTGAAGATGGCGAACATGATGAGCAGGCCGAACGGGAGCGTCCATGTCAGGTGTGCGCCGAGACCGGAGGTGAACAGGCCCATCCAGGTGGTGTGGTCTGCGGCCAGCCACTCCGGCCCGACGTTTTTCACCAGATCATCGATGATGCGAAATTCCAGGCCGATGCCGAGCGAGGTGATGATCGAGGGGACGATCAGGCTGGCGATGGCGATGTAGAACAGTGCCGAGGCCCCCCAGAATTTGCGGCGGAAGGCGAGGCCGGCGGAGACGGAGATGACCACCGTGAGCAGCATCACCACCACGCCCAAGGCCAGCGAGCGGCGGAAGGCGGCACCGATGTTCACAATGCCGCCACCCTCAGCCAATTTGCTGAACCAGTAGGTGGACACGCCGTTCATGGGGAAGGTGAGCCCACCCTCCGGCCCCTGGAACGACAGGATGAAGATGGCGAACATCGGGCCGTAGAGGAACAGCACATAGGCGGTGAAGAATGCCGCCAGGAAATAGAACGCGCGGGGGCGTTTGCCGTCCATCGCTCAGAGTTCCTTGCGGATATCGACGAGTTTGGACAGCACGAAGATGATCATCAGCGTGATGCCAAGCAGGATGACGGCGTTGGCGGCGGCGGCGGGGAATTGCAGCGCGTTGAGGCGGGTTTCGATGATCTTGCCGGCGGAGGCGATCTGCTGGCCACCCATGACGCCCACGGTGATGAAATCGCCCATGACGATGGTGATGACGAAGATGGAGCCGATGACGATGCCGGGTTTGGAGAGCGGGATGATGACGTTGGTCAAGGTCTGCCAGCCGGTGGCACCTGCGTCATAGGCGGCTTCGATCAGGCTTTTGTCGATGCGTATCATCGAATTGAAAATCGGAATCACCATGAAGAAGGTGAACAGGTGGACGAGGGCGAGCACGACGGAGAACTGGCTGAACAGCAGCCATTCCAACGGTGCGTCGATGGCCCCGGCACTCATCAGCCCTTTGTTGATCAGGCCGTTGCGGCCGAGCAGGGGAATCCAGGCGATCATGCGGATGACGTTTGAGGTCCAGAACGGGATGGTGCAGAGCAGGGAGAGCGCGATCTGCCAGGTTTTTGAGCGGATGTGGAAGGCCAGGAAATAGGCCACCGTGAAGCCGATGATGAGTGTGATCAGCCAGACCAGAAAGCAGAGTTTCAAGGTCATGGCGTAGGTTTTGAAGATGGTGCACAGCTCCGGCAGTTCGGCGATGCAGCCTTCGAACGTGTCGGTGTAGCCACGGCCGGAGAGGGCCGGGATCATCTCGTATTCGTTGTAGTCCCAGAAACTGACCATGATGATCAGCCCGAGGGGGAGCAAGAAGAAGATTGTGAACACCAGCGCCATCGGCAGCGCCTGGAGGCGTGATGCGGTTTCGTCCGACATCCGTTCGATAAAAGATTGGGTGCGGATGGCGGCGGCTGGGGCGGGCATTGAAGGCTCCAAAGGAAGCGGTGCCGGACCGTGATGGCCCGGCACCGTTTTAGCAGATCAGGCCGCGATGAACTCGTTCCACTTGCGGACCATGTAGTCGTTCTCGTCCATCACCGCGTTCCAGCAGGCGACGTTGCCCATGCGGTCGTCATAGGAACCGCCGTCGCGGGTGGCACCGGCCTTTTCCAGCAGGCCGCCGTCTGGGCCCTTGATGTCCTGGGCGGCGGGCTTGCCTTCCATCCAATAGGCCCACTCGTATGGCTGCATGTTGGCCTTGGCGGTGGAGAGCACGGCGGAGTAGTAGCCCTGGCGGTTGAGGTAGGCCCCGGCCCATCCCGACAGGAACCAGTTGACGAACTCATAGGCCACATCGAGCTTGGCACCCGTCACACCCTTGGAGACGCAAAAGCCCGACGCCCAGCTGCGATAGCCTTCCTTCAGCGGCTGGAAGGTGCAGGCGATACCCTGCGAACGGACCTTGGTGACGGCTGGCGACCACATCGATTGGATGACGGTCTCGCCCGAGGCCATGAGGTTGACGCTCTCGTTGAAGTCTTTCCAAAAGGCGCGGAACTGGCCGGCTTTTTTGGCCTCCGTCAGGACCTTCATGGTCATGTCGATCTCGGCGCGGGTCATGTTGCCCTTGTCGGGATACTTATACTTGCCGGTGGCTTCGACGACCATCGCGGCGTCCATGATGCCGATGGACGGGATGTTGAGGATGGCGGCCTTGCCCTTGAATTCCGGGTTCAGCAGCTCGGCCCAGGAGGTGATCGGGCGCTTGATCAGGTCTGGACGGATGCCCAGCGTATCGGCGTTGTAGACGGTTGGGATCAGCGTGACGTATTCGGTGGGCGTTTTGGAGAACTTGGTCGAGCCCTTGCCTTCCAGATACAGCACCTTCCAAGG
>CAIJTR010000119.1 GCA_903823665.1 uncultured Rhodospirillales bacterium | reverse complement strand
TTGGCCTCACCTACGTCTTCATCAGCCACAACCTCGCCGTGGTCGAACACATCTGCGATCAGGTGGCCGTGATGTATCTCGGCCGAATTGCCGAGCATGCTGACACAGAAACACTGTTCCGCGCCCCGGCACATCCGTACACGCGTGCCCTGCTCGCCTCTGTCCTCACGCCCCAGCCCGGCCTTGGCATCCCCGATGTCGGCCTGGGTGATGCCTATCCAGACCCAGCCAACATCCCCACCGGCTGCCGCTTTCACCCACGCTGCCCGAGCGTGGCCGAGGCGTGCCGGACGCAGACGCCCTTGCCCCAGACCACTGCGGGCCGGACGGTCGAGTGCCTGCTTGCGGGCACGATTTAGCCTTGTCGCCTGAATACGCCCGTCTCACTCTCAACATCTCTCAGCCCCAGGAGACCACGATGCGCCCGATGTCATGGATCAAAACGCTCGCACTCGCCGCCACCGCACTATCCTCTCTGGCCGGTGCCGCCCAGGCCCAGAAATCCGCCGACACGCTGCGCGTGGTCTGGTGGGATCAGCTCGTCAATGTGAACCCATATTACAATCAGCTCCGCGCCGGTATCGTCGTCGCCCATCAGTCATTTGACGGCCTCGTCTATCGCGACCCCGAAACATTCGCCATCAAGCCGCTGCTGGCAACGTCGTGGAAATATGTCGATCCGACCACACTGGAATTTGCCCTGCGAAAGGGCGTGAAGTTCCACGATGGCAGCGACTTCTCGGCCGATGACGTGGTCTACACGATCAATCTGGCACTGACCGACAAGCAGGTGTCGGTGCCGAGCAACTACTCCTACATCGCCGGTGCCACGAAAATCGACGACTACACCGTGCAGATCAAACTCAAGCGCGTCTTCCCAGCCGCACTCGAATTTCTGTCGATGGTGACGCCGATCATTCCCAAGGCCTACCGCGAAAAGGTCGGCTCAGACGCCTACGACAAAAAGCCCGTCGGTGCCGGCCCCTACATGATCACCCGCGTCGATGGCGTGAACGAGATCGATATGGAGCGGTTCGAGGGCTATTACACCGACAGCCCGAAAGGCAAGCCTGCGATCCGCAAAGTTGTGATCCATGAGGTGGTGGACGCCTCCACCGCGCAAAACGAGATTGTCGGCAACAAGGCTGATTGGACCTGGAACGTTGTGCCGGACAACGTGGCCAACCTTGCCGCACTGCCGTTCCTGAACAGCCTGCGCGCTGAATCGATGCGCGTGAACCTGCTCAATCTGGATGCCGCCGGTCGCACTGGGGCCGACAATCCGCTGACCAAGCAGAAGGTCCGTCAGGCGATTTTCCATGCAATTGATCGTGAGTCGATGGCCAAGAACCTCATGCAGGGCGGCTCTCGCGTGCCGGATGCGCCGTGCTATCCCACGCAGTTCGGCTGCGATGCGAAGGCGGCGGTCCATTACGACTACAACCCAGGCAAGGCTAAGCAACTTCTCGCCGAAGCGGGCTATCCCAATGGCTTTGACACCGAGATCACCTCGTATCTGCTGCCGCAGTTCGAAGGGGCCGTGCAGGGCTATCTCAAGGCCGTCGGAATCAACGCGAAAATCTCGCATCTGCAGGTGCAGGCCGTGATCCAGCGCGTGCAGGAAGGCAAGTCCCAGCTCGATCTCGGCAACTGGGGCAGCTACTCCGTCAACGACGTCTCGGCCTTCCTGCCGCAATATTTCAGCGGCGCGCAGGACGGCTTCAGCACCAACGACGAAACGCATAGCGCCGAAGTGCAAAGCCTCGTCAAGGCCGGCAGCGCATCGACGGATCCGGAGGAGCGCAAGAAGAACTACAGCGCCGCCATCAAGAAGATCACCGAACAGGCCTATCTGCTGCCCATGTTCACCAGCGTGGTGACGTACGCGTATCGGAAGGAACTCAACTTCAAAACCTGGCCGGACGAACTTCCGCGCTACTACTTGTCATCCTGGAAGTAGCGCGGCCCGCTGTAGCAATTTGCGAATGTTGCCGGGTGTCAGTGGCTGATGCTCGGCAACAACTCCAAACGGTGCCAGCGCGTCGTTGACCGCCAACGTCACCGCCCCAATCGCACCCATCACGCCGCCTTCGGACATGCCTTTGCTGCCGGTTGGTGTTCGCAAACTTGGCGTGTGGCAGGCGATGATCTCAATATCCGGTAGATCGGCCGCAGTGGACATCGCGTAATCCATGAAGCTGCCAGTCAGGTTCTGGCCTGTGTCATTGTAGACGACCTGCTCGCGCAACGCACCGCCCAGCCCAAGCGCTACGGCACCATGCTGTTGGCCTGCCACGATGATCGGGTTGAGGACAGTCCCGCAATCCTCCGCCACCAGATAGCGCACCGGCGTGACGACACCGGTTTCAATATCCACCAATACCTCACATAGATGTGCTGCATTGGAATACGTCATCGCCGGTGGATCGTAAGCGCGATGCGCCTCCAGCCCCGGCTCCATTCCCGACGGCAGATTGAGCGGATCGAGATAGGCGATGCGGGCGATGTCTGGCAGACCAAGGCCGGTGTCTTCCCAGTCACCACCAATCGGCCGCTCAATCCGGCCTTGATGCAGGCGCAACTCTTCACCAGAATTCAAACCCAGCCGATGCGCCGCAATCGCGCAGATTTTGCGCTGCAGGGTTTGCGCCGCCAGAAACAGCACCGAACCGCCCGCCGTGCCGCCCCGCGCGCCCCGGCTGCCCATTCCGTAAGGTGCCGTGTCGGTGTTGCCGAACTGCATCCGCACCGCCTCGCTGCGCACGCCGAGCCCCTGCGCCACCGCCTGCGCCAATGCGGTTTCGTAGCCCTGGCCTGAGCCCATCAACCCCACCGAGGCATCAACCGAGCCTGACGGTGCAACTTTTACCCAGCCCGCCTCATGGCCGGAGCCAGCGATGCCTGCCGCCTTGTAAAAGGCCGATCCATAAGTGGTGGATTCCACAACGGAACAGACCCCCAGCCCGCGATAAACACCGCGCGCCCGATCCGTCGCTTGCCGCTCTCGAAACGCCTCGACGTCAAACCCGTTGATGGCAGCTTCAAGCGTCTCGCGCGGCGTCACATCATGAAGCGCCTCGCCCGTCGGCATCGTGAATGGCAGATCGGCCTTCGTCAGCATATTGCGGCGGCGCACCGCGATCGGGTCGAGATTGAGTGCGCGTGCCACCGCATCAATCGTGCCATCCATCACCCAGGACGTGATCGCCATCGGTGCGCGCATCGGCCCGGCACCGCATTTGTTCGTCAGCACCACCTTCACGTCAAACGCATAGTCGCTGATCCGGTAGGGCCCTGTTGCGATCATCGCCACCACGCGCGCGATGTAATTGGCTGGATAGAAGCAATAGGCCCCGAAATCCTCCTCAATCTCCAACGACAATGCGGTGATCCGGCCATCCTCCTCCACCGACGCCTTCGTGCGCACTGTTTGCTCGCGCGCATGGGCGGCTGCGAGAAGGTTTTCGCCACGCTCCTCACGCCATCGCACCGGCCTGCGAAGGGCTCGAGAAAGCGCTGCCACCGCAAGCTCCTCGCGGTAGAGCGCAATCTTCTGCCCGAACGCCCCGCCAATGTCCGGGCAGATGACAGTCACCTGCGATTCCTCCAGTCCTAGCCTTGCTGCAATCGCCGTGCGCAGAGCATGCGGTGCCTGATTTCCCACATGCAGCGTGAGATGCTCGCGCCCCTCATCCCACACCGCACAACACCCGCGCGGCTCCATGGGAGCCTGGGTTTGACGATGCTGATGGAAGCTGGCTTCGACCACACGATGTGCCGAAGCAAATCGCCCAGCGGGGTCGCCTGCGCTGAAATTTTGATGCGAGATGAGGTTGCTGTTCAGGTCGTCATCGACCAGAGCGGTATCATGGGCAAGTGCCTCAGCAATGCTGGTCACCGGTGGGAGGACGTCATATTCCACTCCCACCAGTTCCGCCGCGTCCTCTGCAGCCACGCGGCTGGTGGCGACCACGACAGCCACCAGATCGCCATCGAACCGTATTTTCTTCGTCGGCATCGGCTCGATGGTGACCGGATGCAGTCCCACAATCGGGGGTGCCATCCGCAGCGGCTTGGCCCACCGCGCCAGATCATCTCCATTTGCGATGCACTCCACGCCCGGCATGCCCAGCGCGGCACTGGTGTCGATTGACACGATCCTTGCATGCGCCAGCGGCGCACGAACAAACTTCGCATGCAGCGTGCCTGGAATCACCAGATCATCCAGAAACCGCGCCCGCCCGGTCAGGTGCCGCAGATCCTCCCGCCGCAACAATTTGCGGCCAATCTCACTCACGCTGCGCCCCGCAGCGACCGGCCGGTTTCGCGGTCGAACACGTGCAACCGTTCGGGATTGAGGCCAAAGCTGATTGCTTCGCCTGCGCGCACCCGCACGTCCTTGCCGACACGCAGGAACAGCATCGCATCGTCCACCAGCACGCCCAGAAACTGATCGGCACCCGAAGGCATTGCCGTGTCCACCACACCATGTAATTGCGGACCATCGCCGGGAGTGCCGACATCTTCCGGTCGAAGTCCCAGCACAATATTGCGCGCGCCGCCCTGCAACGCCGGCAGCGGGATAGTCAGCGTGCCACGCTTGAAGCAGGCTGCACCGTTCTCGCGTTCCAGCGCACCCTCCAGCAGATTGATCGTGGGGCTGCCGAGGAAGGAGGCTACGAACACATTCGTCGGGCTCTCATAAATCTCATCCGGTGTGCCGATCTGCTGGATTGTGCCGTCCTTCATCACCACAATCCGGTCCGCCAGTGTCAGCGCCTCAGCCTGATCATGCGTGACATAGACGAACGTGCTGCGCATTTGGGTGTGCAAATGGCGTATCTGCGCACGCATCGAAATGCGCAATGACGCATCGAGGTTGGATAGCGGCTCATCCATCAGAAACACCGCAGGCTCGCGCACCATGGCGCGCCCGAGCGCCACACGCTGACGCTGCCCACCGGAAAGCTGGCTCGGCCTGCGCTCCAGCAGATGTGTGATCTCCAGCTTGTCCGCCGCCTGCATCACACGCATGCGCAAGTCGGCCTCTCCCACACGCCGCATCCGCAATCCGAACGCGATGTTCTCAAACACCGTCATGTGTGGATAGAGCGCGTAGCTTTGGAACACCATTGCCACATCGCGCTTATGTGCCGGAACGTTGTTGACGATCTGATCGTCGAACAGCAGCACGCCTTCGCTGATCTCCTCCAGCCCCGCGATCATGTTCAGTGTGGTGGATTTGCCGCATCCGGACGGCCCCAGCAGCACCAGAAACTCCTGATCGGCGATATCGAGATCAAGGCCCGCCACGGCCGTCGCCCCGTTGGCATAGCGTTTGGTGACGGATTGGAAACGAATGCGGGCCATGTATCAGCCTTTGACGGCACCGGCGGTGAGGCCGGAGACGATGTAGCGTTCAAAGATCACCGCCAACGCCACCGGCGGTAGCACCGCCAGCACACCTGCGGCGTTGAGGAACGAGAAGCTGACCGTGAAGTCAGACGTGATGCCCGCCACAATAATCGGCAGCGTCTGTGATGCGGCGGTCTGTGTGAACATCAGCGCCAACAGGAACTCATTCCAGCTTGCCAGAAACGCAAACAGGCTGATGGCGACAAGGGCTGGGCGGGCCAGCGGCAGGAACACGCGGAGCAGAACCTGCAGACGCGAACAGCCATCCACGCGTGCGGCACGGTCGAGATCATCCGGCATTTGCTCGAAAAAGCTCGCGAGCACAAACACTGAGAACGGCACCGTGATGGCGAGATATGTGATGATCAGCGATGCCAAATTGTCCAGCAGCCCAAGCTTTCGAACCACCAGAAAAAACGGCACCACAAGGGCGATGTCCGGAATGACGCGGGTTGCTAGAATGGCATAAAGCGCAACGCCCCGCCCACGAAAGCGGATTTTGGCGATGGCGTAGGCAGCGGGCACGCCAATCAACAGGTTCAGGATCACCACAGCCGTCGCCACTATAAAACTGTTGCCCATCGCCGGCAGTAGATTTCCGGCCACCGATGGAATGAACCCACCACTTGCAGGGTCCGCCCCATTTGGCGAAGGCTGCGCCAGGCCAAGGCCGGTTGCAAAGATCGCCCGGAAGTTCTGTGCCGTCGGATGATCGGGTATCCAGTGCGGCGGGATCGACACAATCTCCCTCTCCGTCTGCAACGACGAAGACAGCAGCCATGCCACCGGTGCCAGCACATAGGCGAGCAACAAAACTGAAGCCGCGGCAAGGATCGCCGCGCGAACCACTCGTGGCCCAATAGGCCGGGGAACGATCACAGCTTTTCGGCCATGCTGCGGATCAATGCATACGACATCAGCAACGTGGCCAAGGCGAGGATGTAGGACATCGCGGCGCCGGTGCCGAAGGAGAGATTGCGGAACGTCTCCACATAAATCCGCCACGCCACAACATCGCTTGCCCCGCCTGGCCCGCCTTCCGTGAGCAGGAAGAACAGGTCGAAATGCCGGATGGCCATCATCGCCTCATAAAGGGCCACAAGCAGAAACCCTGGCCGAAGCGCTGGCAACGTGATCGCAACGAAACGCCGGAACGCCGGCGCACCGTCAACGGCAGCTGCGGCGTAAAGGTCAGATGGAATGGATTTCAGCGTCACCAATAGCAAAATAGCTGCCAGCGGTACTTCCTTCCAGATGAACGCATTGGCAATCAGTGGCAGCGTGCGGTTCGCATCACCCAGCCAGATCATTGCGGAATTGATAAAGCCCAGCTGCAGCAACAATCCATTCAAAGCGCCATAATTGGCGTCATAGATCCATTTCCACATCAGCCCATTCGCCACCGACGGGATCGCCCACGGAATCAGCAAACAGGCACTGAGCACGCGCCGGCCCGGAAATTCCTGGTCAAGCAGCACCGCAACAAGCGTTGCGATCACTAGCACCGCCGCCACCGCCATCGCAGAAAACAGTGCGGTGCGGCCAGCCGACTCCCAAAACGCTGGGCTCGATAGCACTGCGATGTAGTTGTCTAGCCCCACGAAAGGCATGCGCAATGGGCGGCGGAGGTTGACCGCGAACAGACTGATCCACAGCGAATACAAAATCGGAAACGCCGTCACCGCCATCAGCACCGCTACAAGCCCGGCGAGCAGGCCAAACGCGGACCGTTCATCATGCGATACGGCGCGAATAGCCAAGGTTCAGCCAGCCTTCTTGAGCGTAGCCCATTTCTCAGCGGAGGTTTTCAGTGCGGCCGCCGCAGAAAGCTTGCCGGTAATCGCCTGCTGCCACGCGGTGCCATGCGTGTCATTCCATTCACCAAACCAAGGTGAGATGGTGTCCTTCTTGTGCGCCACTTCCTGCTGCTTCGACATCAGATCAACGTCACCGTACGAGCCTAGATCGGCGCGCACCGCCGCGTCCTTATAGAGCTCCGTGATGCCGAAGCTCAGAGCTAGGTCTTTTAGGATAGTCTTCTGGAAAACATAGTCTCCATCAGCCTTTCCGCCGAACCACTCCATAAGTTTCACCACGCCTTCTGCGCGCGCACCTGAAAGCCCGCGCGGCGTGGCACCGTAAAAGCGCATCCACCCAACGGTGCTGTGTGAACCACCGGCGCCCATCGGCATCAGCGCCTGCTTGAAATGTCCTGCCGCCTGGCTCTGTGCTGGATCATTCAACACCTTCAGACGATATTTCGGCAGCAACACGAATGCGGCGCGCCCCGCCGATGCTGTCTTGAGCACTTCAAGCTCGCCAGTGGTCACGCATCCTGGTGACAATACCTTGTGTGTCTGCACCGCATCCACCAGCCAATTCAGTGCCATCGCGGCACCAGCCTTCGGATCTTGCATCACAGCGTTGCCGGCATCGTCCACAAACCGGCCGCCGGTGGAGTAGACCATCGCCGACATGAACTCGATCATCCAGCTTTCCTGTGCCATCCCGATCACCACGGGATAGTCGAGCAAGCCTTTAGATTTGATCGTCTGCGCCTGGGAGATCACCTCGTCCCACGTCGCCGGCGGCGTTGTAATGCCCGCCTTGGCAAGGATGTCTGCGTTATACAGAAATCCCATGTAGTCGGTGTAATAGGTCAGCCCGTATTGCTTGCCCTCGAAAATCGTCGATTTCACGCAGAAATCTGCGGTCACCGCATCATAAGCTGTCAGTTGCTTGTAAGGGTCGATCGGGGCCAGCCATCCAGCCTGTGCGAACTCGGGCAGCCATGCGTCTGACACCCACAGCATGTCCAGCGGCGCACCGCCGGTGAATTTGGTGATCATGGTCTCGCGATACTGCGCGAAAGGTGAGTTGGAGTAGGCAACCGAAAGCCCGGTTTTCTTCTCAAAGCCCGCGACATGCGCCTTCACCTGATCCACGGCGGCAGACCAAGTGGCATACCCAATCGGATCGGTGGCGTTTGCGCGGGTCACCGCCGGCAATGCGAGGGCAGCAGCACCCGCGGCCAAGGCGGCGCGGCGGGACAGTGTGGGACTGGATCGCATGGCAGGCTCCTCCGGCGGTGCTGATATACCAAAGCGTAACATCAGCTTCGTTTATTCGTAAACGGCCCATGCCGCTTGAGTTCAACGAGCTTGAAGCACCGAGACGGCGGCATGTCGACATGTGCTGGTGCTTTCCCTCGCGCAAGCAGCCGTGCGAATTGGTTTGCAAAAACGCAGATTTCATCTCGACGAAATATCATTTCAATGTAACGCTCTGTTCTCGGCGTAAACGAGCAGGAAGAGCCCGCCATGAATTCGGCTGCTGAAAATCTGTCGTCCCCAGCCATGCAGGCCATTCGCAGGCGCGCGATCCTGTCCTGCTCCATTGGCAATTTTTTTGAGCTGTTCGATTTCGTGCTTTACGGCTTCTTCGCCGTCCCGATCAGCCAGGCCTTCTTCCCGGCGGGCAATGATGCGCTGGCGTTGATCAATACGTTCATCACATTCGGCGTCGGCTTTCTGTTCCGTCCGCTTGGAGCCGTGGTGCTGGGCCGCTATGGCGACAAGCACGGCAGGCGCGCAGCACTGGTGGTGACGATCGGGCTAATGGCGCTGGCCACCGGCTGCACTGGGCTCATTCCATCTTATAGCTCCATTGGGCTGCTGGCACCGCTGTTGCTGTTGATCTGCCGTTGCGGCCAGGGTTTTTCCACCGGTGGCGAATGGGGCGGGGCGGCGGCGTTCCTCGTTGAATATGCTGAGCCCGGCAAGCGCGGACTCACCGGCAGCTGGCAGCAATTCAGCACGCAGATCGGGGCCACCGCGGCTTCGCTTTCTGCTTATTTGCTGACGAACTACCTGACGCAGGCGGATTTCCTGTCCTGGGGCTGGCGTATTCCCTTTGTGTGCGGGCTGCTGCTGGGGCCGATTGGCTACTATCTGCGCACCCAGGTCGCCGAGACGCCGGTGTTTGAATCGACGGTAGAGCGCAAGGCCACGTCACGTGCGCCGCTCGGCGAGGCGATGAGCTCCTACGGGCCGCAACTGGCGCAGGCGTTCTTTCTCTCGATCATCGGCATTGTCGGCAACTACGTGATGATCGTCTACATGCCGACATACGCGCAAAAGACACTGCATATCGATGCCAGCAACGCACTGCTTTCTGCCACGCTGGCGAATTTGCTGGTGATGCTACTGACCCCATTCATGGGGGCACTGTCTGACAAGATCGGGCGGCGTCCGATGATTGCGACGGCCAGTATTCTCTATCTTGTGCTGGGCTATCCGCTTTACATGCTGGTGAGCGCAGGCACATTCGTAGCGTTGCTGGCAGCACAGCTTGTGGTGGCGGTGATCCAGTCCTTCTATACCGGCACCATTCCGGTGATTTTGGCGGAGATGTTCCCAACGCGGGTGCGCTATACGGCACTTTCAGTCAGCTACGGCTTCTCGGTGGCGATCTTTGGTGGTTTCTCACCGTTTGCTGCGACCTATCTGATCTCGGCGACCGGCAATCCACTCGCACCAGCCTATCTCGTCATGGCGGCGGGTCTGGCCAGCGCGCTCGCCATCTACAGCATGCGTGAGCCGCGCAACGTGCCGTTGGAGTAGGGCAATGGCCGAGATTCGTATTGGTATCATCATCAATGGTGCCACCGGCCGCATCGGCACCACCCAGCATATGGCCAATTTGCTGGCGATTGCCGCCGAGGGCGGGCTGAAGCTGCGAAATGGCGACCGGCTTATCCCCGATCTGCTGCTGGTCGGTCGCAACGCCGAAACGCTACGCAAACATGCCGAGGCGCATGGCGGGCTGCGGTGGACCACCAGCCTCGATGAAGCACTGGCCGGGCCGGATCAGATATTCATGGACTGTTCTGCCACCGGTGGCAGGCCGGCGCGGGTTCGTCAGGCCATTGCTGCCGGCAAGCACATCCATATCGAGAAACCGACAGCCCCCACCGTTGAGGAGGCGATGGCTTTGGCGCGGTTGGCGGATGCTAAAGGCGTCAAGCACGGTGTTATTCAGGACAAGCTGTTCCTGCCGGGTTTTGCCAAATTGATGTTCCTCCGCAACGCCGGCTTCTTCGGCAGGATCTTGCAGGTCCGCATCGATGCGGGGTCGTGGATCTTCGACGGCACCACCCAGGAATGCCAACGCCCAAGCTGGAACTACAAGAAAGCCGAGGGCGGCGGTTTGGCGCTCGATATGCTGGCGCATTGGCGCTACATGATTGATCGTCTCGTGGCACCTGTGACCGGTGTGACGGCGGTGATGTCCACCGCCAGTCCCGAGCGTGTGGACGAGGCTGGCAATCGTTACACCGTCGATGTTGAGGACACCTCGCACGCTCTGTTGCAGTTGCAGGGAGGGGCCGTCGGCGTGATCACCAACAGTTGGGCCACCCGCGTGCGGCGGGAGGACACCATGGTGGTGCAGATTGATGGCATCAATGGCTCGGCCGTGGCAGGTCGCCATCGCTGCTTCACCCAGGCTGCCGTTAACACGCCTGAGGCATTCTTCGGCGGCGGCAAACCGGCCAGCATGGACTTCATGGCGCAGTGGCAGGAAGTGCCTGACACAATGCCGAACAAGCCGCCGTTCCGGCAGTGCTGGGAGGCATTCCTGCGCTACGTGGCGGAGGATGCGCCATATCTGCCAACGCTGGTGGAGGGGGCGAAGTCAGTTCAGTTGGCCGATCTCGCCTACCAAAGTGTGGCCCAGCAGCGCTGGATGCCGGTGCCGGAGTTGCGGGCTGATCCCTAGCGAGTGCGTGGGGACTTCCCAGGGCGCGTTTCGAACAGATGGAATCATCTGGTCGAAAGTTCGTGCTCTAGAAATGTATAATTCTAGAGCAACTTAGCCGCGATCATATTGAACCGAACCGGCTGAATATGACCGGGCGTTGTTTTAGCTCGCCATATAAAGCCCGCCATTGACGTGAATTGTCTCGCCGGTGACGAAGCTGGCGAGGTTGCTGCAGAGGAAGGCGATAACGCCCGCCACCTCGTCCGCGGTGCCGAAGCGGCCAAGCGGTGTTTGCGCCAGCAGCCGCTCGCCGCGATCGCGCACGAGGTCGGTCGTCATCGGGGTCGCGATGATGCCTGGGGAGACGGTGTTGACGCGAAGCCGTGGCGCGACTTCGCCTGCCAACGCGCGGCTAAAGGCCAGGATGGCACCCTTGCTGGCGCTGTAATGCGTGTGGCTGGCCGAACCGCGATGCCCGGCGATTGAGGCGATGTTCACGATCGACCCGCCGTCGCGCAGATGCGGCAGCGCGGCGCGGCATGTGCGAAACACCGCATCCAGATTGATCGAGATCGTCGCGGCCCATTCGGCGTCCGTCATAGTGGCCATTGGGGCCGGGCGGTAAATTCCTGCTGCGGGAACCAGATGATCGATGCCGCCGAAGCGCGATTGCGTCTGCTCAAACGCCGCCTCCAACAAGCCGGCCTGCGTCACATCGAGAGGGCATACCATAACCCGATCCTTCGTGCCGAGAGCGTCGGCGAGTGCGGCCAGTGCGTCTTCCTGCCGGTCAATCAGCACCAAATTGGCACCGTGCTGATGGAACAACCGCGCCACCGCGGCACCAATGCCGCTTGCGGCTCCCGTGATCGCCAAGGTCTGTCCGGTGAAGTTGATCATGTGCGTCCTCTCATAAGGTCAGCTACAGCGCTCTGCCCCCCCCAATCCCGAGGCTTGGGCTCCGAAGACAAAACCGGCATGATGGCTCATGTCAAAAGGCACGATAACATCTGTGGATGTCGCGCGGCGGGCGGAGGTTTCGCAATCTGCCGTGAGCCGGACATTCTCGCCAGGGGCCAGTGTCTCGCCAAAAACGCGCGCGCGGGTTCTGAAAGCGGCGGAGGAACTTGGCTATCGCCCGAACGTCCTCGCCCGCGCCGTGATCAGCGGCCGTTCCCGGCTGATCGCTGTGCTCGTGGCCTATCTCGACAATCATTTCTATCCCGGCGTGCTGGAAAAGCTCTCTCGCGCATTGCAGGGCCGGGGATATCAAGTGCTGCTGTTCCTCACCGACCCCGGCAACCAGGACGAGGTGGTGCAGAAGATGCTGCAATATCAGGTGGACGGTATCATTATGGCCACAGCCACGCTGTCCTCTGATCTCGCCGGGCAGTGCGCTGACACCGGCACGCCGGTGCTGTTGTTCAACCGCTACGTGCCATCGCTGCCGGTCAGCAGTGTCACGTCAGACAATCTCGAAGGCGGGCGGCAACTCGCGCATTTGCTGGCCGATGCGGGCCACCAGCGCATCTGCTTCATCGCGGGCCAGGAGGATAGCTCCACCAGTCGTGATCGCGGCGCGGGCTTCTTCAAAGGATTGGCAGAGCGCGGCCGCACGGTCGCAGCCCATGCCGCTGGTGGCTACACAACAGAGGGGGCGATCCGCGCCGCGCGCACGCTGATTGATCGCAAGCAGCGGCCAGATGCGATTTTTGTCGCCAATGATCACATGGCATTTGCGGTTATGGATCTCATCCGGCGCGACTACGGCCTGCGTATTCCCCAGGACATCTCAATCGTGGGCTATGACAACGTGCCCGAAGCCGCCTGGAACTCCTACAATCTCACCACGGTTGAGCAGCCCGGTGACGCGATGGTGGAGGCTACTGTCGCCATCCTTTTGGAGCAGGTAGAAAACCAGCAGGTCGCACGCCGTGCTGCAATTCTTCCCTGCCGCCTTGTCATCCGAGGCTCGGCGCGGCTGCCTTAGCTGCCGCTGCGCCACCGCATCGATTGCAGGCGCGCGAACACATCCACACCCATCTGCAGCAGCAAATGAATGATATCAATCGGCACCCAGTTCTCACGGATCAGGCCTTCATGGTGCAGATAGAAATCCATCACCCGCATCGAAACGGGACGTCCAGTCGCACCCAGGCCCATAAAGCCATCGCCAAGATGTTCACAGATCACGCTCGGCCAGCCGCCGGTCACAGTAATATCGCCATCGGCCAGCCGGATGTAATGATGGCTTCCTTTGATGTTCTGGAACGCGATCCGGAACGGCAGACGGTGGTGGTCAACGAACCCCTCTATTCCACGCGAAGTACCGATGCCGCATGGGCCATACCACATCATCTTGGGGTGCCAGCCTTCGCATTGTGATGGGATGAGCAGAGCGTCCCGCCCGTCCTTTGCCACGTCGCCATGATCGCCAAGTGCCAGCTGCATCTTGCGCATCTGCGCCATATTCGCGGCCTCAACCGCCGTGTCCGTCTCATGCAGCACAATGCCAGCGCAGGTGAACGGGGCAGGCCATTGCTCCTCCACGCCCGTGCTCGGTGCCACCGGCCAGAACCCAGCCTGGCGGATCACGTCGAGCACATCGATCAGCACGGTGCTGTGCGCAATCTTGCCGCCCACAACGCGATGCACCTCGGCAAAGCGCAGATAGATGGTGCGAAACGTGGCCGGAATGCCAAGCCAGTCTCGCGTGAACGTGCCGACATAGTGGCCGACGCTCGCCACCAGATCGTTGCCCTCATATTCCCCGCCGACGAGGATTGTCTCGCGTCGTTCCAGATCTGGAAAACTGGTCAGCAACGGCAACCAAACGCGCTCGGCAATTGCCGTCAGGCCGCTCATTTCGTTCATCGGGTGCGATCCCCGCCATTGCGCCTGCGGGTGATAGGCTGCGGCCAAAGCGGCTGGGAGCGTGGCCGGAGACGCGTGCGCCACCGCTGCCAAAGCAGAGCGAACGAAGTGCTTGTTCACAAGCTTGCTTGCTGTTCTTTCCATAGACAAAACACGTTGCATACGTAGTCAACACCTGTCAACGTCCTTGCTTACGGGTCGTGCGCAAACGGGAGAGCCAGACACGATGGTAGGGGTGACGCTCAAAGGCGTCTCAAAGCGGTGGGGTTCGTTCGTGGGTGTACACGCCTTCGATCTGGACATCGCTGACCGCGAATTCCTGGTTCTGCTGGGCCCGTCCGGCTGCGGGAAAACCACCACGATGCGCATGGTGGCAGGCCTGGAAGACCCCACAGATGGCCAAATCCTCATCGGTGGCCGCGTGGTCAACGATCTGGAACCCAAAGACCGTGACGTGGCCATGGTGTTTCAGAACTATGGCCTCTACCCGAACCTCACCGTTTACGAGAACATCCGCTTCCCGTTGAAGGTCCGCAAAGTGGACCGTGCCACCCACGACGCCCGCGTTCGCAAGGCCGCCGGAATGGTCGAACTGAACGACCTGCTGCACCGCCTGCCACGCGAACTCTCCGGTGGTCAGCGCCAGCGTGTGGCACTGGCCCGCGCCATTGTCCGTGAGCCTGCTGTGTTCCTGATGGACGAACCGCTATCGAACCTCGACGCCAAGCTACGTGTTTCCACCCGTGCGCAGATCAAGAACCTGCAGCACGAGCTACAAACCACCACCATCTACGTCACCCACGATCAGATCGAGGCGATGACGTTGGCGGATCGCGTTGTGGTGATGAACAAGGGCACGCCACAGCAAATCGGCACGCCGCTCGAAATCTATGAACGGCCGGCAAACCTCTTTGTCGCCAGCTTCATTGGCTCGCCTGCGATGAACCTGATCGAGGGTGAGATCCAGTCGGGCAGTTTCCGTGCGCCTGGGCTTTGCATCAATGGGCTTCATGTCGAACAAGGCCCGGCCACGCTTGGCTTTCGCGCCGAGGACGCGTCTATCGCGCCCCCTGGTGAGGCCGAACTTACGGCACCAGTCTACACATTTGAATTGCTCGGTGATGTGACGCTCGTCACCGTGCGCGTGGGTGCCTCGCTTGTCTCGGTCAAGGCCGACAAGACCTTCCGCGCGGGAATCGGTGAGCCCGTGGGCTTTCGCATCTCCCCTGAAATTTGTCACCTCTTCGACAACGCCACCGGCCTTCGCCTGCCATCGCCACAACAGCCCTCAAGGAGCACAGAATGAAAAAGACAATTGCTGCCACACTGCTGAGCCTGTTGCTCGGCACCTCCGCCCATGCCGCTTGCAGCTTTCAGAACACTGTGCCGCTGAAATCGCTGACGGCTGCGTTTGACGCCTGGAAGGCTGTGACGGCAACGATGGGCGAGTGCGGCAATATTCAGTCGGAACTCGATCAGGATTTCCGCCTCAAGCAGCCAGCAGCATTTGCCGCCAACCCAGCCCTATACCAACTCGGCGGCGTCTCGAACGGAACGCTGGTGCCACTGCTCAACGGCGGCACGCTGCGCCCGCTCGATACGCTGGTGGCGAAATATGGCCAAAGCCTTTCGCCCAATCAACTCATCCGGATCGACGGCAAGATCATGGCGGTCGCAATGGACGTGAACGCCCAGCATTTGATGTATCGCACCGACATCCTCAGCGACCTCGGTATTGCGGTGCCGACCACCTGGGATGAAGTGCTGGCGGCAGCAGAGAAGATCAAAGCCTCCGGCAAAATGGCCACGCCGATCGGTGCCACAACGAAGCCCGGCTTCGACCTCGGGCTAGAATTCATCAACATGTTCCTCGGCTACGGCGGGCATTTCGCGAACCCAGACAACACGCCAGCGTTCAACGGTGAGGCGGGCCTCAAGACGCTCGCTATGCTGAAGAAGCTGACTGCGTATATGGACCCTGAATATCTCGTCTCGGAATCAACCTTCGTTCAGAAGCAGTTCCAGCAGGGCAAGATCGCGCTGTCCAATCTCTGGGCCACCCGCGCCGCGGCGCTGGACAACCCGGCTGAGAGCACCGTCGTGGGCAAGATCGGCCTCGCCGCAGCACCAGCCGCCATAGCCGGTGGCAAGCCTGCCACAACGCTCTGGTGGGACGGTGTGGTGATTGCAAAGAACACCACGGACGACCAGGCCGACGCCGCTTTTCGCGTGGCCATGGAGGGCCTCAGTGAGCGTACGGTGAAGGCTGCACCCGGCGCTGCGGTTTGGCTGATCAAGGGTTATACGCCGGGCAAATATGCCACCGGTGCCATCGCGTCGGCCAATGGTGCAGCACCGCCTTACCCGTCCTCGGTCGTGGGAGGGTTGGTCGGTTCTGTTGCCGGTGACAACGTGGCGGACTTCCTCACGGGCAAGAAATCGGCTGAGGCGACGCTTGCCGCGATGGAGGCGGCTTACCTCACCAAGGCGAAAGATCAGGGGCTGGTGAAGTAGTAAGGCAGATCACGGCAGGGCAGCGTGAAGACCAGAACCTTCCTTGGGTTCGTCGCACCTTCGCTGGTGCTGATGACGGTTTTTATTGCCCTGCCGCTCGTTCTGGTCGCGGTTGGCAGCTTGTATTCGACCAACCCAGTCTACGAGACCATTGAGGAGCAATCTTGTACTCCTGGCTTTCTGGGGCAGACCTGTACAACGGAAAAACGCTCCCGCGCCAAGCTTGATGCCGACAGCCACCCTGTCATTGAAAGCCATTACGTCGGCAGTGCTGCCTACACCGGCCTGCTGCAACCGGCGGAGGTCGCCCGAACCTTTTCTGCGGCTGGCAATGGCATCAGCGATCTGCTCGCCCTCGACTTCTACGCAGCCCTCCGCTTCACGCTCACCTTCGCGCTGTTCACCCTGCCGCTCGTGATTGGCCTTGGCCTCATCGTGGCCCTGGCCGTCAACAGCGTGCTGAAATCCATTCGCGGCCCGCTGATCTTTGCGACCCTGCTGCCGTTCATCGTAACACCCGTCATCGGCGCACTTTCAATCCGCTGGCTGTTCATCGGGGACGGCATTCTGACCGCGGCACTGCGCGCGATCTTCCACACCGACACCGCAATGTTCGCGCAAGGCTGGACCATCGAATTGCTGATGCTGTCCTACCGCGTATGGCACACCACACCGTTCGCCTTTGTCGTGTTCTACGCAGGCCTGCAAACGATCGATCGTGACACCATCGAGTCTGCCATCGTCGATGGTGCCTCTCGCATGGAGCGTCTGCGCGCGGTGATTATTCCGCATTTGATGCCGCTGATCGTCTTTGTGGCGCTGATCCATCTGATGGACAGCTACCGCGTGTTCGAGGAGGTCATCGGCTTTTCCAGCCAAGCCTATCGCATTTCCCTGCAGTTTCTGACGTTCAACTTCCTCACGCCCGACCAAACCGGCAACCGTGCCATCACCCGTGCGTCGGCATCCTCCATGTTGACGCTCGTGGGAATTATAGTCCTGCTTGTCCCACTGATCATCCGCACATGGCGCAGCCAAAGGCGGCGCGGATGAGCGATGCACGCGCGTTGCGCCCCCCGGTTTGGCTCAACCTCCTCGTTGCTTTGTTCCTCGTTGTGTGGGTGATCGCGGCGATGTTCCCGCTGCTGTGGACGGCGGTGATGTCGTTCCGGCTACCCATTGATGCGTTGTCATCCAATCCTCTCACCGTGCTGCTCGGCACCGCGACGTTGGCGGCAGGCAAGGGCATCGCTGGGGTGGATTTGCTCCTCGCAATCGGCCTCCTCGCCGCCCTCATTGTGTTGCGCACACGGTTCGGACGAGGTGCGGCGATCGCACTCGCGCTGATGGCCGTTCTCGCGTGGGTCGGTGGCCGGAGCCTCGGGATTGGCACCGCACCCGTTATTGGCCTGACGCTCCAGCACTATCGCTCGGTTTGGATCGAGCACGCCTTCTACCACAATTTTGAAAATTCTCTGATCATCACAGCAGGTGTCGTCATCGTCTCGCTGACAGTCGGCACTTTGGCGGGATACGGATTGGCGAGAACGTCGAGCCGCTTGGGCTTCGCCATCCTCATGCTGGCGCTGGTATTCCGGGCGTTGCCACACTCGGTGCTCGTGACCGGCTATCTGCCGGTGTTCCTGGGATCGCGCGATCTTCTCGCACCACTCTGGAACGCCCCTGGACTTGGCACATTCCTTCAGCTGTTTAGCACCATGCCACCCACACTCTACGGCCAGCCGCTTGCCATCATCATTGTGCTGGTCTCGATCAATCAGCCCTTCACCATCTGGATGATGCGCTCGTTCTTCGACAACATTCCAACCGAACTGGATGAAG
>CAIJTR010000118.1 GCA_903823665.1 uncultured Rhodospirillales bacterium | reverse complement strand
CTGGAGTTCAGACGTGTGCTCTTCCGATCTGCCCGTTGGGTGATCCGCCGCTTTACATCGGCTTTTTGCGCGGGGTGCCGTTTTTCTGGCCGCTGCTTAATTTATATGCGCCGCTGCTGGTGCTGGGCCTGCCGCTGCTGGCGGCGTTCTACGTGATCGACCGGATTGCAGCCGGCAAGGATGAGCGGGTATCTCGTCGTGTGGGGTTGCGGTTGCATGGCTGGGCGAATGTTGGGCTGATCTGCGTGGTGATCGCCTGTGTGCTGGTGCAGGGCGTTTGGCATCCCGGCGTGGTGTCGTTGCTGGGGCAGTCCATTGAGATTGAGAAGCTGATCGGCATGGTGGTGCTGTTCGGCGTCGCCGCGGTTTCGTGGTTCGAAACGCCGCGCGCGCTGCGGGAGAAGAATTTGTTCAGCTGGGAGCCGATGCTGGAGGTGGGCAAACTGTTTGCCGCCATCTTCATCACCATCGGCCCGGTGCTGCTGATGCTGGCTGCGGGACATAACGGGCCACTGGCTGCATTGCTGGATCTTACGATGGATGCGAAGGGCGTGCCGCAGCCGCTGGCGTATTTCTGGATGGCGGGAACGTTGGCCGCCGTGCTCGACAATGCGCCGACATATCTGGTGTTTTTCCAGTTGGCTGGTGACGATCCGGTGCGGCTCACCGGGGAGCTTTCACCGGTGCTGCGGGCGTTGTCGGCGGGGGCGGTGTTCTTCGGAGGGCTCACTTATATCGGCAATGCGCCGAACATGATGGTGCGCTCGATTGCGGCCCATCGCGGTGTGGCGATGCCGAGCTTCTTTGCCTATCTCGGATGGGCCGCGCTGATTTTGCTGCCGATGTTCGCGGTGCTGACCTTCGTATTTTTCCGCTGACAGTGGCTATTGCGGGATAATCGCAACTGCGCGCGTCCATCCTGCCGAGCCGCGATGCAGCTTTACCGGGAAGGCCGAGACAATGAAGCCGTCGGGGGGGAGTTGGTCGAGATTGGCCATCTTCTCGATCTGGCAGTAAGCGCGGTCGCGTCCGACGCGGTGGCCTTCCCAGATGAGGGACGCGTCGCCGGTGGCTTGAACTTTCTCGCGGGTGAGGCTGAAAGGCGCGTCCCAGCTCCAGCCATCGGTGCCGACGACGCGGATGCCCTGTTCGGTGAGCCAGAGGGTGGCGGCTCTGCCGAAGCCGCAGCCGGTGTCGATGAAATCCTCCTCGCCGTAGCGGGCCCCGGCTGCGGTGTTCATCAGCACGATTTCGAGCGGTTTGAGGGTGTGGCCGATGCGCGCGAGTTCGGCCTGGATTTCGGCGGGGGAGACGACGTGGCCGCTGGGCAGATGGCGGAAGTCGAGTTTCACGCCGGGCTGGTAGAGCCATTCGAGCGGCACCTCGTCGATCCGCATGGAGGGCTCACCGCCCGGCGTTAACGCTTCGTTCATGCGGCTGAAGTAATGATAGGGCGCATCGACATGGGTGCCGTTGTGGCTGCTGATGGTGCAGCGTTCCATGGCGGCGTATTGGCCTTCGGGGAGTTGGTCCAGCCTGACGCCGAAATACTCCGCGATGCGTGGGCCTGTCATGTGGTGGTCATGATACTCGATTTTGGGCAGCATTTCCGGCGGATCGCTGCGGATATCGGCACGTAGCGCGACGGAGAGGTCGATCAGGCGGTTGGGCATACGTGCGGTCCTAGTTCAGCGGTTTCGGGCAAAGGCCGGGGGTCATGGGGCGGAATGCGTCGTTGCCCGGCACGGTGTCGATAAGAGTGTAGAGATCCCAGGCGGATTTGGATTCGGCCGGCTTTTTGACCTGGAACACGTAGTAGTCGTGAACCATACGGCCATCAGGGCGGAGATGGGCGTTGCGGACCACGTCGTCAGAAATTGGCAGGCTGTGCATGTGGCGAATGTCTGTTAGCGCATCTCGGCTCTTGGCATCAGCCACGGCCTTTAGATAATGCCGGGTGGCGGAGTAGAGACCGGCCTGGATCTGCGACGGCATGGCGTTCTGTTTGGCAAAGAAGCGTTGCGAGAAGGCGCGGGTGCCTGCGTCGATATCCCAATAGAAGCCCTCAGTGAGCACTGTTCCGGCGGCAACTGGCAGGCCCAGGCCTTTGATGTCGAGGACGGAGACGTAATAGGCGACGAGCTTTTGTTTGTCTTTGCCGATGCCGAATTCATTGGCGGTTTTGAGGCCGTTCAGCGTGTCTCCCCCTGCATTGGCGAGGGCTATGATATCCGCTCCGGACGCTTGGCCCTGCAGCAGGAACGACGACATATCGGTGCTGGGGAACGGGTGCCGTGCGACGCCGATCACTTTGCCGCCGGCGGCACCGACGATGTTGTTGGTGTCTTCTTCGAATTGTTTGCCGAGGGCGTAGTCGGCTTCGACGAGATACCAGTTGGTGCCGGGTTTGGTGAGCCTGCGCGCGACGCCTGCGACCTGCACGTAGGTGTCCCACATCCATTGCACGATGTGTTGCGGCTCACATGCGTCACCGGATAGGCGGGCGGTGCCGCCGGCGAACAGGGCGACGCGGTTTTTGTCTCGCACCAGCGGCGGGACAGCGAGCTGGATGGCGGCGTTGGACATATCGACGAGCGCATCGACGCCTTTGTTGTCGATCCAGTCTCGGGCGATGGCGAGTGCGATGTCGGGCTTGTTTTGGTGGTCGGCGGAGATGATGTCGATCGTCATGCCGCGGCATTCGGCGGCAAGACAGTCATCGACGGCCATTTGGGTGGCGAGGATGGAGCCCGTTCCAGTGGCGTCCGAATAGACGCCGGAGAGATCGGTGAGCACGCCGAGTTTGACGCTGCCGCCGGGCCATTCGGCTCGGGCCGGGGAGGCGAGCAGGAGGATTGCCATCATTGGAAGGGCGAGCAGGCGCATGGCGAGACCTCATTTTTTGAGGATGATCAACCGCGGCCAAGCAAGCCGTCAATTGGTGTGGCTCACAATTCTCCGGACAATTCCCGCCGGCGCTTGTCGAGTTCCTCGCTGTAGCGGCGGAGCGCGTATTGTTCGGTGAGCAGGCCGATCACGCGTTTGGTTTCCCGGCTGTCGACGACGGCGAGTGCGTCGCTTTCGGCGGCTTCGAATTGTTCGACGGCTTCCTTGATCGTCATTTGAGGCACCAGCGTCACGCTGGCGTCGTGCAGGATGGAGCCTACTTTGCGGCTGGCATCAGCGTCCGCGGCGTGGGCCTCGCTGACGACGATGACGCCCTGGTAGCGATCGGAATCATCGACCACGACAACTTGCGTGGTGGCGCCGAGCGGAAAGTCTCTCCTGAAGCTGGACAGCGGCATGTCTGACCGGACGGTGCGGACTTCGCGGCGCATCATGCGGCCGACGGTGAGGTTGCGCATCCAGCCGATATCGACGGCCGAGCGGATCGATTCGCCGCGCAGATGGAAGCGCCATGTGGCGAAGGAGTAGCCAAAGACGCGGCGGACGGTGATGGCGGAGAGCACGGAGGCGGCGACAACGGCCACTGTGAGCGGCAAGCTTCCTGTCGTCTCCAATGCGAGGAATGCCATTGTCAGGGGGCCGCCCACCACTGCGACGGCAAGTGAACTCATGCCGATGACGGCGTAGACAACGGCGGGCACGGCGGTGGCGGTGTAGAGTAGGGCGAGCAGGGCCGCGTACAACTTGCCCAGCATCGCGCCTAGGAACAATGAGGCGAAGAACAGGCCGCCGCGGAAACCTGAGCCGAGCGAGATGGCAGAGGCCAACGCCTTCACGAGTATCAGCATCGAGATGGTGCCGATGGTGTAGGGTGCATCAAGGCCGATCTGCAGGGCGGCGTGGCCGGAGGAGAGCACTTGCGGGCTGATGATTGCAAGCAGCCCAACTGCCAAACCACCCATCGCCGGGCGCATCCAGGCGCGCACACCGGAGCGGCGGAACAATTCTTCCGTGAGCGTCACACCGCGCATCAGCAAAATGCCGCCACCGGCGCAGGTGATCGCGAGGCCAAGCAGTGGCAGATAATTCACCGGCTCGATGGCCAGTGGCACGCGGATATCAAAGCCAAATTCGTTTTGCGACAGCAGGCCGACCACCACGACTGCGACGAGGGAGGACACCACGACGGGGGCGAGGGTGACGAGGGAGTAGGTGCCGATCACAAGCTCGAACGCATAAAACGCGCCGGTGAGGGGGGCGTTGAAGGCAGCAGCAATGGCCCCGGCGGCACCGCAGCCGACGAGCAACCGTAGGTCGTTGCGGCGGACGCGGAACATCCGGCCAAAGCGCGAGGCGAGGGCGGATCCGATCTGGGTGTAACCGGCCTCCAACCCGACCGACGCCCCGACACCGTTGGACAGCATGGTTTGAAATACCACGATCAAGCTGTCGTTGAGCGACATCCTGCCGCCATGGAGTGCGTTGGCCTCAATCGGGTCGATGGCCCGGCGTGGCCATTTCCGAGTGGCCCATAGGGTAAAAAGTCCAACGGCAAGGCCGCCGAATACCAGCACGACAAGGCCGCGCAGGCCGTTGATTTCAACCTGCCCGGACAGCCGCGCGCGGGCGGGCAAATTGAAGAGGAGGTGGTGCATGTATTGGGTGATTTCGCCCATGGCGAACACGCAAAGCCCGGCACCGACGCCGACGAAGGCTGCCAGCACGACGAGCCATAATTCATCTGCTCGGACCAGCGCCCGCAACGTCTGCGGGGCGTGCAGAACCAAATCCCCGATCAGGCGACGGGAACGTAGTCGGGGAGTGTCAACCGGGCGGGCACCGGTCGTGTTTGAAAAACGCGCCATAGTCCAGGCGATAAGCCTCTCTTGCCCGATCATTCCTGCGCCGAACGGGCGCCACGTGCAACGGAAAGCTAGACCTGAATTGTGAATTCATCATGTCAAAGCGGTTGAAATGCTGCAGATTGTGCAGATTGCCTCAATCGCGTCACAGATGATTAAACGCCACGCATTGCCCGCGTTGCCGCAAGGTCGTTGGCGAGAAATTCTTCCACCAGTCCTATGAGCGATCCGTGCGGGACAAAGCCTGCACTGTGCGCCCGGACAGGTGCGAAGGCTGCGGGCCAGCCGCCGACAATTCCAGCAACAATGGCATCCGGCTCCGCCCGTACGAGGGCACGGGTGCCGGGACGCACCTGCTCCATTGCGTCCAACATGGCGCCGGTGGTGACGGACATGCCCGGCGGATTGATGCCGCGATCAAGGCCGAGGGGGGCTGTGTCCATTGTCGCCGCGTGCATCAACCACGCAACCGCGTGGGCCGGACTTGCGATCCAGACGGCGAAATCCTCGGGAACCGGAAGCGTGGTGGGCAGGCCGAGCAGCGGTTCGCGGATGATGGAAGACACGAAGCTGCTGGCCGCTTTGTTGGGAGCGCCGGGACGGATGCAGATGGTGGGCAGGCGGATGCTCACAAGATCGAGGAAGCCGCGACGGCTGGCATCGGACAGGATCAACTCGGCGGCCGCCTTTTGCGCGCCGTAGGAATTGGTGGGCATTTGCCGGGCATCATCAGCGAGTTTGGCCTGCTGACCGCCGGCGAAACTTGCAACCGAACTGGTAAACACAACGCGGGCCGGTTTGGCCAATTTGCGGCAGGCGTCGATCACCGCGTCGTTGCCATGCAGATTGACCCGGCGGCCGAGATCATAATCGGCTTCGGCAGCGGCGCTCACCACGGCTGCGAGGTGAAAGACGACATCCGTGCCCGGCGGAATGGCTTTATCCGGCAAGTCCGCCACATCGCCGCTGACGCAATGGATGGGGAAGGCTGCGGGCAATGTGGCGGGTGGATTGAGGTCGAACAGAGTGAGAGAGGTGACCGGGTGGGAGCCGAGCTTGCCGGAAGCGGCCAACGCCTCAGCGATCTTGCGCCCCAGAAATCCGCCGCCGCCGAGGATGGAGATGTTCATGGCCGTGCTGGCTCCTGTTGCATGGTCGCTCTGTCTTTCAAAACTCAGTAATCGGCACTTGAGGTTGGAGCAAGCAGGCGTGATGCCCGCTACCTCACCAGCGCCGCCATCGACTCCAGCACTGCACAGACCGAGGCAGTGTCGTCGCCACCAT
Organism: uncultured Rhodospirillales bacterium; assembly: GCA_903823665.1. Lineage (GTDB taxonomy): Bacteria > Pseudomonadota > Alphaproteobacteria > Acetobacterales > Acetobacteraceae > CAIQQQ01. The sequence continues at coordinate 12,477 of CAIJTR010000118.1, read as the reverse complement.
GGCCCTGGGCTTGGGCTGCGGCATACACGGGTATCGTAGCGCTGAACGTTGGTGTGGCGACGCCGAGTTGGGTGGCAAAGCGGCCAATGACGTCCATGTCTTTCTGCCAGACATCGACTTTCATTGTGGCCGGAAGATAGGCGTCCGCGGCCATCATTGGTGCGCGCAATTCCCAGATGCGCGAAGTGCCGACGCCCTGCGCGATGAGGTTGACGAGTTGGTGCGGGTCGAGCCCCGCCTTCATGCCGAGCACCATCGCCTCCGCACTGGCGACGTTGTGAATGGCGACGAGCAGGTTGGCGACGAGCTTCATTTTCGTGCCGTTGCCGTAGGGGCCCACATCATGCAGGGCGCGGGCAAAACAGGCAGCAGCGTCGCGCAGTCCGGCGATCGCAGCGGAGTCGCCGGATGCGTAGATCACGATGTCCTTCGTGGCCGCCTGCGCGCCGGTGCCGCTGATTGGGCAGTCGAGCGGAACGTGGCCCGCGGCGGTGAGGATGTCGGCAAAGGCTTGCTTGTCGGCGAGGGACAGCGTGCTTGCCTCCATCACCACCCGCGGCGGCGCGCCGGATTGCGCGAGTGCCTCGGCGGTGGCGATGGCAGCGCGGGTGCTGGGCAGGCTGGTGAGGATGGTGCCGGTTTGACGCGCCATGCTGGCCACATCGTCACATAAAGTGACGCCAGCGGCTTTGGCCTCTGCGATGCGCTCAGGGGAGGGGTCAAAGCCGAAAACCTGCCAGCCCGCCTGCACGAGATTGCGCGCCATGGCGCCCCCCATGATGCCGAGGCCTATGATGCCGATCACCTTGTTCATTGATTCCCCCGATCCGCTATTTATCATTTGATCCTTTATGCTAGGCTGGCCGGCAACAACAAGGCTAGAGGGAGCGGCAGATGCGCATCGGCATGGTGGGGCTAGGTCGGATGGGCGCTGCAATGGCGCATCGGCTCATCGAGCAGGGCCATGAAGTGACGGTTTGGAATCGCACTGCCGCCAAGGCTGAGCCACTGGTTGACGCTGGCGCAAAGCTCGCCGTCACGCCCCTCGCACTCGTCAATGCGGTCGAGTTGGTCATCGTGATCATGTTTGACGCTGACGCTCTGAATTCGGTGTTCGAGGGCCCGGACAATATTTTGTCGGCCCCGCTCGATGGCAAGTTGATCATCGAAATGAGCACGGTGCGGCCTGAGGTTGAGCAAAAGCTTGCTTCAGAAGTGGCACTGCGCGGCGGCGCTTTCATCGAATGTCCGGTTGGCGGGACCGTCGGCCCCGCGCGGACAGGCAAGTTGTTGGGCCTCGTCGGCGGCAGCGAGGCGGATTTCGCCCGTGCCAAGCCGGTGCTTGATCAGCTTTGCCGCCGGGTGGAACTGATGGGGCCGGTTGGTGCCGGTGCCGCCATGAAGCTTGCGATCAATCTGCCGCTGGCCGTGTTTTGGCAGGCATTTGGTGAGGCAAATTCGCTGGTGCGTCACCTTGGTCGTGATCCGGCATGGCTGGTGGAGTTGTTCTCCGATACGTCCGGTGCCGCAAATGGCCTGAAGAACCGTGCCGATGCGGTGGCGGCGGCATTGGCCGGCGGCAATGGCGGCGTGGCGACGTTTGACCTCGCCGGCATCTGCAAGGATTTGCGCACCATGCTGGAGGAAGCCCGCAGCAAGGGCTTCGATCTGCCGGTCGCAGCACGGACCTTGGCGGTTTATGACGCGCAGGCGCGGGCCGGGAATGGCGGACGGGATACGTCATGGGTGCCGACCATCTGGGCCAGCAAGGCGGATGCGCCAATAATGCCAGACAAGCTCAATTTGGAGCGGGCCAATCTGCTCATTGAGGCGGCGCTGCTGAAGGGGCGTGAATTGGGCCTCGCGCCGCTGACGGTTGCGGTGCTGGATGCTGGCGGCCATTTATTGGCGTTTCAGCGTGAGGATCGCAGCGGCATTTTGCGGTTCGATATCGCGTTCGGCAAAGCCTGGGGCTCGCTCGGAATGGGCTTTGGATCGCGCGAATTCCTCGCCCGTTCGCAGGGCAATCCAACTTTTGTCGGAACACTCGCCACGGCCAGCGGTGGCCGGATGATTCCGGTGCCGGGCGGTGTGCTGATCAAGAATGCCGATGGTGACGTGCTCGGTGCCGTCGGCATCTCCGGCGACACCTCCGATCAGGATGAGGCCTGCGCCCTGGCTGGAATTGCGGCTGCAGGTTTCGTGGCACAGACGGGAGCATAGGCAGATGAACCTTGGTTTTTTCACGATGCCGATCCATCCGCTCGACAAGGATTGGCGGCAGTGTCTGCGAGAAGATCGTGAGGCTTTCATCCTCGCCGATGAGCTTGGCTTCACTGAGGCGTATTGCGGTGAGCACTCGACCGATCAGGCGGAGAACATCACCTCTTGCGCGTTGTTCCTGGCAACGTTGGTGGGCCAAACCAAGCAGATCCGGCTTGGCACGGGCACCATCAACATGCCCAACACGCACCCGGCGCGTGTGGCGGCTGAGATTGCCATGCTTGACCATCTGCTCGATGGCCGCTTCAACTTTGGTATCAGCCCAGGCGGCCTGCCCTCTGATGCTGAAGCATTTGGCACGTTCGACAAGAACCGGCTGGAGATGTTCGTCGAGTGCATCGATCAGGTGCTGGAGATTTGGCGGTCTGAGCCGCCGTACAACATCACCGGCAAATACTGGAATATTTCGACCGAGCGCACGATGATCCCCGAGATTGGTCAAGGCATTCTGCCGCGCCCGTTCCAGCGCCCGCATCCGCCGATTATCTGCACCGTGGTGGCCCCGTATTCGAAGGGCATCATTCAGGCGGCGGCGCGTGGATGGGAGCCGATTTCGGCAAACTTTCTGATGCCACAATGGGTGAAGACACATTGGCCGATGTATGCGCAAGGCTGCGAGCAGGGCGGCCGTCCGGCTGATCCGGCGAACTGGCGTGTGGCCAAGAGCATCTTTGTGGCGGATGACGAGGCCACGGCACGTGAGTATGCAACGGGGCCGAACAGCCCGTATCGGTTCTACTTCTCCCAGCTCGTACAGAAGATGAAGAAGGCAGGCCGCTCAGAATTGTTCAAGAAGGACCGTGCTGCACCGGATGACAGCGTAACGGTGGAAGGCGTGCTGGAGGACTTGGTGATCTACGGCACACCGTCGCAGGTGGCCGACAAGATTGAGGCGTTTCGCGAGCATGTCGGCGATTTCGGCACGCTGCTTTACGCTGGCCATGATTGGACCGACCGCGATCTGGCTCGCCGGTCGATGGTGCTGCTGGCAGAGAAAGTGCAGCCGCGCCTGAGTGCCGCCAAGGTTTTGGCGTAAAGCGATCTCGTGACGAATTGCAATGACTGGCGGCGTGGCTACAGTGAAACAACGCAAGCCCGGCATTAGACCGGGTGCGATGAAGGGGACTTCCAATAATGACACTAACTCGCAGAAACGTTTTGCAAGCATCTGCCGGTGCGGCTGCACTGGCGCTTACGAGCAATCAGGCGCGTGCGGATGAACCCATTCGCATTGGGTTTCTGACCGTCAAAACCGGCCCCCTCGCGGCCGGTGGCATCCAGATGGAACAGGGGATGCTGGCGTATATGAAAATCAAGGGCAACAAGTTGGCCGGGCGCGATGTTCAGCTCATCGTGGCCGACACTGGTGGCAGCCCGCAGGGGACTCGCACCAAGGCGCAGGAACTTGTTGAACGCAACAAGGTGCATGTTCTGATGGGCCCGGTTGCCGCGTTCGAGGCGCTGGCCATCGGTGATTATTGCGAGGCACAGAAAATGCCAACGCTGGGTGTGGCCGCCGCTGAAGATATGACGCAGCGCCATTCCAGTATCTGGTTCGCCCGCGCCACATCCTCCTCTGGCCAATGCGCCCACGCCATTGCGCATTATGCCGCCAAGGAACTTGGCTATAAGCGCATGGCGGTGATTGGCGATGACTTCGCCTATGGCCACGAACAGAACGGCGCGTTCCTGCGGGTGTTCGAGGACAATGGTGGCAAGGTCGTGCAAAAGCTGTGGCCACCATTGAACGCCCCAGATTACGGCACCTACGTGTCGCAGGTGAAAACCAACATCGATGCGATTTTCATGTCGTTCGCAGGCTCGAACGGTTTCCGCTTCGCCAAAGCGTTCAACGAATACGGCCTTGCCGGCAAGATCCCCATTCTCGGTGGCATGACCGCGATGGATGAAGCGATTTTGCAGCAGACCGGCGATGACGGTTTGGGCATCATCACTGCCTCGTTCTACTCGCCACAGTATGACAATGCGGCGAACCGTGAGTTCGTTGCCACCATGCAGCGCGAGTATAAGATCGACCCGGGTTATTATGCGTCTGGCCCGGCGGTCGAGGCGGCTATTCTTGAAGCTGCCCTTTTGTCAGTTGGCGGCCGGATTGAAGACCGTGAAGCGCTGATGAAGGCGGTGCGTGCGAATGTGGTGGAAAACACCGTGCGCGGCCCGGTGCGGTTCGACAGCCACGGCGAAGCGATTGGCAACGTTTATATCCGCAAGATGGTCAAACAGGGTGGCCGCTACATCAACAATGTCATCAAAACCTATCCGGATGTGAGCCAGTTCTGGACGTACCCAGAGGCTGAATTTCTGGCGAACCCCGTCTACTCGCGTGAATATCCGCCAGCGAAAAATCTGGAAAGCTGACGGAATGCAATTCTGGATCGTCCAGAGCCTGAACAGCCTGGCGATGGGTGGGTTGCTGTTTCTGTTGTCAGCGGGGTTCTCGCTGATCTTCGGATTGCTCCGCATCCCCAACCTCGCGCATGGCGGGCTGTTCATGCTGGGCGCGTATTTGGGTGCAACATTGCTGGGCGGGCAGATGAATTTCTGGCTCGCTGCCCTGCTCAGCGGTGTTGCCGTCGGTTTGCTTGGCGTGGTGCTGGAGGCTGTGCTGCTCCGCAGGCTTGCAGGCAATGAGCAGGGGCAGGTTCTGGTAACGCTTGGTGTGTCGTTCATCATTGCCGATCTATGCCTGATGGCGTTCGGCGGTGATCCGATGCCGCTGGGGGCACCGCGCAGCTTGCGACCGCCGGTGTTCATTGGTGGCTTCGCGTTTCCCGGCTACCGGCTGGTGGTGCTGGGGTGCGCACTCGCGGTGGCCGTTTTGCTGTGGCTGCTGCTGGAGCGAACACGGCTGGGTGCGATGATCCGCGCCGGTGTGGATGATCGTGAGATGGCGCGAGGGGTTGGCATCAAGGTCTCGCGGCTGTTCTCTGCGGTGTTCTTCCTCGGCGCGTTTCTGGCGGGGCTTGGCGGCGTGATTGGTGGCCCGATCCTGTCCGCCTATCCAGGCCTGGATGCGGACATGCTGCCATTGGCGCTTGTGGTGGTGATTTTGGGCGGTGTGGGCAGTCTGCCCGGCGCATTGGTGGGCAGCTTTATCATCGGCGCAATCTACAATTTTGGCTCGGCGCTGTTTCCGGATTTTGCCTATGTGGTGCTGTTTTTGCCGATGGTTCTTGTGCTCGTGATCAAGCCAACCGGTTTGTTTGGCCGGGTGCTGCGATGAATATGCGGGTGATTGGCGGCTGGCTGCTGGTGGTGCTTGCACTGGCGGCGGTGCCGGTGGCTCTGCCAAGCGCTTTCTATCTCGGCATCGCAACGCATGCGTTGATTTTCGCGATCTTCGCATTGAGCCTGAATATTCTGATTGGCCATGCCGGCATGAGCTCTCTGGGCCATGCGGTCTATCTGGGCGTGCCTGCCTATGCAGTGGCTTGGCTGACCGTGCAGGCAGGATGGCAGCCGGTGCCGACTGTGATTGTGGCGCTGCTGATGGGCACGGCGTTGAGTGCGCTGTTTGGCATCCTTGCCTTGCGGGCAAGCGGACTTGGCTTCCTGATGATCACGCTCGCCTTGGGTCAGGTGATGTGGGGTGCGGCTTATCGCTGGGTGGGGCTGACCGGCGGTGACAACGGCATTCGCCTGCCGGCAAGGCCCGCTCTGCTCGGCTTCGACCTGTCCAGCGCGCTATCGTTCTACGTGCTGGTGAGCATTGTGCTGCTGATCGCACTCTGCAGCCTGTGGCAGTTCGACCGATCGGCGTTTGGTGCCTGCCTGCGGGGTACGCGAGATCAGCCAAGGCGAATGTCTATGCTAGGCCATAATGTTTGGCTGATCCGCTGGGCGGCGTTCATCACGGCGGGCTTCTGGGGCTCGGTGGCTGGTGTGTTGTATTGTTTCGATTACCAGTTCGTCAGCCCACAGGCGCTGTCATTGCCGCAATCGGCGGAGGCGTTGCTGATGGTCGTCCTCGGCGGTGCTGGCACGCTGGCCGGGCCGGTGGTTGGGGCCATCATTATCACGGTGATCAAAACCGTGGTCAGCTCCTACGTGGATCGCTGGTATTCGCTGCTGGGGCTGACGTTCATCGTGGTTGTGTCGGTGATGCCGCGTGGGTTGGTGCCGGGCATTGCGAGTTGGTTGAGGGGCAAGCGGGCATGACGGTACCTGCTTTGCAGATCACGGGTCTTGCGAAACGCTTTGGCGGTTTGGCGGCCACGCGTGATGTGTCGATCTCGGTGATGCCGGGCGAGCGTCGGCTGCTGATTGGGCCGAATGGTGCGGGCAAGACCACGCTGTTCAATCAGATAGCCGGGGATTTCTTCCCTGATGCGGGCAGTGTGAAGCTGTTTGGCGAGGACATGACGCGGCTGCCGACGCGCACGCGGGTGAAGATGGGGCTGGGCCGCACCTATCAGGTGCTGACGCTGTTCCCGCGCGACACACTGCGCCACAACGTGGTGCTGGCTTTGCTCGGCACGCTGGGTGGTGGCTGGTCGGCATTGGGCGCACTCACGCGGCGGCGTGATCTGGCGGAGCGTGCGGATGCGGCATTGGCGCAGGTAGGCCTTGCCGATGCTGCCGGGCGTAGGGTTTCGGATACCTCGTATGGCGAAAGGCGTAGGTTGGAACTGGCGATGGCGCTGGCGCAGAATCCGCGCGTGCTGTTGTTAGATGAACCTTTGGCGGGTTTGTCCGCGGCGGAGCGCGAGACCGTGCGCGTGCTGCTGGAGGAGATACCGCGTGATGTCACGATCATCCTCATTGAGCACGACATGGACGTGGCACTCGCCTTTGCGGATCGCATCACGCTGCTGAATTTCGGGCAGGTGGTGCTGGAAGGCACGCGTGCCGAGGTGATTGCTGATCCACGCACGCGGGAGGTGTATCTTGGCGGTTGATGCCCTCACTCTGCGCGATGTTGATGCGCTTTATGGTGACAGCCATGTGCTGCATCAGGTTTCGCTCACGTTACGCGAAGGCGCGTTGTTGGCCTTGCTCGGGCGCAACGGGGCTGGAAAGACCACTTGCCTTGCCTCCGTGATTGGCTGGCTGAAGCCGCGCTCTGGCTCCGTCAATGTGTTTGGCCGCGAGGTGGCTGGGCTGTCGCCCGAAGCGGTGGTGCAAGCCGGCGTGGCGCTGGTGCCGCAGGGGCGGCGGATTTTCCCCACTCTGTCGGTGCGCGAGAACCTTGTGGTGGCGCAGCGCGGGCGTGGATTGTGGAACACCGAGCGTGTGTATGAGACCTTTCCAAGGCTTCGGGAACGAAAGTCGCAGGCGGCAGGTTCGCTGTCCGGCGGGGAGCAGCAGATGCTCGCCATTGGCCGGGCGCTGATGGGCAATCCACGGGTTCTGCTGATGGATGAGCCATCGGAGGGGTTGGCGCCGCAGATTGTGGCCGAGGTGGGCCGCATCATCGCGCGGCTTTGTGCTGAGGGTTTGTCGATCGTGTTGGTTGAGCAAAACCTCAATCTGGCCCTGTCGCTCGCGCAGGACGTGGCGATCATCAACACCGGGCGGATCGTATTCACCGGGACGGCGGCGGAGATGGCAGCGGATCACGCAACCGTTGATCGACACCTTGGCGTTTTCTGAGTTCAACAAAGGATTTTTGGCTATGGAAGAGACGAATAATTACGGACCCACCGCCGCGCGCGCGCATGGCAAGCCGGGGCGGGAGACGCGTCCGAAGTCGATCACCATCGACATGCACAGCCATATCTTCCTCGCTGAGGCGGATGCGTTTGCCGGGCCGCATGTGGACATCACCACCATTCCGATGGCGCGTCATTCCACGCCGGCCACGCGGGTGCTGAACCGCAAGCAGGACATGGATCGCACGCCGAATATGCTTGATCATGGCGTGAGGCTTGCGGATATGGAGCAGGCTGGCATCGACCTGCAGGTGGTGATGTCTGCCCCGCAGCAATGCTACACGACCGTTTCGCCCGATGTGGCCGTGAAGGCTGCGAAGATGGTCAATGATGGGATTGCAGAATGGATTAGCAATCGCCCGGACCGGTTTGTGGCACTCGGCAGCGTGCCGATGCAGGCACCGGATGCGGCGGTGGCGGAACTTGAGCGTTGCATGAATGTGCTGGGCTTCAAGGGTGTGCAGATTCTGACCAACATCAACGGCGTGGAAGTCAGCGACCCGTCTTTCGCACCGTTTTGGGCGGCAGCCGAGCGGTTGGGTGCGATTGTGTTGATGCATCCGCTGGGCTTCACCGACGGCAAGCGAATGGAGAAGTTCTACTTCAGCAACATCATCGGCAATCCGCTGGAGACGACGCTGGCGTTGCATCATCTGATCTTTGAGGGCGTGTTGGAGCGGCATCCGAAGTTGAAGATCATCGCTGTGCATGGCGGCGGCTATCTGGCTGGGTATTCTGGCCGCATCGATCATGCCTGGGGCGCGCGGACGGATTGTTCGGCTGGGCTGCCGCATGCGCCATCGACGTATCTGAAGCGGGTGTTCTTCGACACCGTGGTGTTCACGCCGCATCAGCTGGATGCGCTGATCAAGACGTTCGGCGTGGACCAGCTGCTTATGGGGACGGATTATCCGTACGACATGGCGGAACTCGACCCGATTGCGCATCTGCGTTCGGTGGACGGGCTTGATGAGAGCGTGGTGGCAGCACTCGCTGGCGGCAATTCCAAGAAGCTGTTTGGAATTTAACCAGTCGCGTTCAGCACCTTCCACAAGCGGTGGGGGGTGAATGGCATCGGCGGCAGATCCCGGCCGCCGATGGCGTCGAACACCGCACTTGTGGCGGCGCAGAGTGCGCCCGTTGTTCCGGCCTCGCCGATGCCTTTGACCCCGAGCGGGTTAAACGGCGATGGCGTGTTGCATTCCACGAGTGCGAATGTTGGGAAATCATCGGCGCGCGGCATGGTGTAGTCCATCAGGCTGGCGGCGATGACCTGTCCGGATTCTGGGTCGGTGAGCGCCTCCTCGCCGAATACTTCGCCGATGCCTTGCGCGATGCCGCCGTGGATTTGGGCTTCGGCGGCCTGGTGGTCGATGGTGACGCCTGCGTCGTCCACGGCGGTGTAGCGGGTGAGTTGGCTGGTGCCGGTGTGTGCATCAACCTCGATTTCGACGACGTGGCAGCCGGAGGCGAAGGCGCTGCTGGGGGCGACGCGGCCGGTGATGGCGATGGGCTCTGGCAACAATGCGGCGATGGAACAGACGCTGGTTCCATCGGCATGTTTGATGTGACCGCCATCGAGATGGAGCTCCTCAGGCGCGCAATTGGCGCGTAAGGCGGCGCGCTTGCGAAGTTCGGTGGCGATGGCGTCGGCGGCTTGGGCCACGGCGTTGCCAGCGGCGATGGTGCTGCGTGAGGCGTAGGAGCCTGCGCCGGACAGCCTCGTGTTCGGGTCACTTGCGAGGAGTGTGACGGCCTGTTCGGACAGGCCCAGCCGTGGCGCTGCGATGTTGGAGAAAGTGCGTGAGTGGGACTGGCCGGTGCTGCCGGTGACGGTTTCGATCAGCAGCACTGCGTCGTCACCGCGCTTGGAGAGGGTGAGGGCTGCGTCATCGGGTGCGCCGCCGCCGCCTGAGGTTTCGATGAACAGTGCAACACCGCGGCCGAGATGCTTGCCACGGGTCGCGGCTTCGGCGTGGCGTGCAGGGAAGGCGTCCCATTCGGCGTGGGTGCGGGCCATGTTGAGCAGGGCTGCGAAGTCGGCGCTGTCATACATTGGCCCGTTCGGCAGCTTGTAGGGGAAGGCCGCCGCCGGGATGACGTTGCGGGTGCGGATTTCGAACGGATCGAGCCCGAGCTTGAGGGCTGCGATATCGACGAGGCGTTCGATCAGCAGCGCCATTTCGGGCCGTCCCGCACCGCGATAGGGGCCGGTGGCGACGCTGTTGGTGTGGACGAGCCGGAATTCGGCACAGGCTGCGGGGATGGTGTAACAGCCGATCAGCGATTGCAGCGGGTTGTGGACGGCGGCGAAGGCACCAACGGCGGAGATATAGGCCCCGAGATCGGCGTCGTATTGCATTTCCAGCGCGGTGAAGCGGCCATTGGCATCGAGCGCCAAACGTCCGCGCACGCGCACGCCACGGCCTTGGATGTCGGTGAGGAATGATTCGCTCCGTGTGCCGTGCCAAGCGACGGGGCGGTTGAACAGGCGGGCTCCGAGCAGGATGGTCGCGTATTCGCGGTAGGCGATGTTGCGCGGGCCAAAGCCGCCGCCGACATCACCGTTGAGCACGATGAACCGATCCGGAGGCATGCCAAACGCCGCTGCAAGATCGCGGCGGATTTCATTCACGCCCTGATGTGGGCAGCGAAGTTCGTAGCAGCCGGTCTCGGCGTTCCATGTGCCGATGGCAGCGCGAGGCTCCATCGTCACAGGGGCCAGCCGGGGCATTTCTATTTCGGTGCTGAACACGTTTGCGGCGGAATGCATGGCGGCGCCGACCCCTGCTGCGTCGCCTGCCATATGATGCAAAGCGACGTTGCCGGGGGTGGCGGCGTGGACGAGCGTGGCCCCTTTCGCCAGCGCCTGATCGAGGCCGATCACGGCGGGGATTTCGTCATATTCAACGTCAATCGCCTCGACGGCATCGAGCGCCTGGGCCTGGGTCTCCGCCAGCACCATTGCCACGGCTTCACCAACGAAACGGACATTGTCGATGGCAAGCATTGGCGTGGGCGGAATGATCAGCCCTTGGCCGATACGGTCGATCACCGGGAAGCTTCCCATGCCGGCATTTGCGCAGTCCTGGCCTAGCACGATGCCAATCACGCCAGGCATGGTGGCGGCGCGCGAAATGTCGATCGAGCGAATGGCGGCGTGGGCGTAGGGCGAGCGCAGGAAGGCGGCGCGGGCGGCGTTGGTGCGCTTTTCGTCAGCCGTGTAGCAGCCTTGGCCGGTGACCTTGCGAATACGATCCATTTCGGCCTGCACGGTGAGGTCCGGGCGCGCGATATGGGTCATGTGGCTTCCTTGTTTGTCATTCGTTATGCAGGCAGCATCTAGGCTAATCGGAAGATGCGGTGTGCATCGAACTTCGGCAAGTCTTGGGAGAGGAAACAAAAATGAGCAGCATCATGCTGGCGGACGGCACCATCGAGGCTGACGTTTATGGCGACGGGCCGAGCCTCGTGCTGTTCCACTCATTGCTGGCCGATCGCAGCAGCTTTGCCGGGATTGTGGGCGCGTTGGCGGGGCGGTTTCGGGTGATTGTGCCAGCACTGCCGGGGTTTGGCCGGTCCGTCTGGGTGGACGGCGGGCTTGCCGCCACGGCTGCGCGCATGGCGGAGTTGGTGAAACATTTTGCGGCGGATGGCCCGGTGCGGCTGCTCGGCAATGGCTATGGCGGGTTTGTGGCGTTGCAGCTGGTGATCGATCATCCCGCTTTGGTGTCTCGCCTTATCGTGGCCGATGCCGGCGCGGTGTTTTCCGAGCCGGGCCGGGCGGCGTTTCGCGGCATGGCGATGGGCACGGCGGCGAAGGGGCTGGAGGGGATTGCCGACATTGCCATGCGCCGGTTGTTCGCGCCGGATTTCCATGCGGCCAATCCGGCTTTGGTGGCGGAGCGGCGCGAGATTTTTCTGCGCAGCCAGCCGCAGGTGGTCATTGCGGCATGCGAGGCACTGGCTGCGATGGATATGCGGCCTGATTTGGACGGGGTAAAGTTGCCGGTGCTGGCCGTGGTTGGCGCGCAGGATGAGGCGACGCCGCCTGCGATGTCAGAGGAATTGGTGCATCTGCTGAGCGATGCTCGGCTGACGGTGCTGGACGGACTCGCGCATGTTCCGCAGTTGCAGGCACCGGAGCGGTTTTTGGCGGCGGTTTTGCCGTTTTTGGCGAAATAAATCGCCTCCTGCCGGAGTGGCGCGGTTACGGCCGCGCCATTTCCCACCACTGCAGAATTTCCTCACCGTTCCAAAACACCACGCCCTCGTGGCTTTTTGCGTAGTCGTAGACTTGTTCGAGATATTTGATCCGGTGCGGCACGCCGGAGATGTAGGGGTGAATCGCGATGGCCATGAATTTCGCGCGGTCGGCACCTTCCTGATACAGCCGGTCGAAGCTGTCTTGGCAACGTTGCGCCCAATAGGCGCTTTCGTGGTGCTGGATCATCATGGTGGGGATGTCGTTGAGTTCGGTGGTGTAGGGCAGGGTGACCAGCGGGCCGTTTGCTGTTGTGAT
>CAIJTR010000117.1 GCA_903823665.1 uncultured Rhodospirillales bacterium | reverse complement strand
TGATACGGCGACCACCGAGATCTACACAGGCGAAGACACTCTTTCCCTACACGACGCTCTTCCGATCTCCGCTGGGCTATGTGCCCAGCATGGTGTTCAGCCAGCCGGCGGTGGAAGCCGTGCTGCGCGCGCACGCCACCACATTCCCCGGCGTCGAAATCGCGCTCGGCACCGAGTTGCTGCGGTTGGAGCCGTCCGAGACGGATGTCGCCTTGCATCTGCGGCGCCCTGATGGGGACACGCGCCGCGTGCGGGCGGATTACGTGATCGCCTGCGACGGCGCGTCCAGCCTCGTCCGCCAGTCGCTCGGCATCGTGCTCGACGACCTCGTCTTTGATGAGCCCTGGCTGGTGGTCGATGTGATGATCCACCCCGACACCGCGGCCAAATTGCCGCAGACTTCGGCCCAGTTCTGCGAGCCGTCCCGGCCGATCTCCTATCTGATCTGCCCCGGGCTGCACCGGCGTTGGGAAATCATGCTGCTGCCGGGTGAGGACCGTTTCGCCATGGAGGACCCCGCCCAGGTCTGGCGTCTGCTGGCGCGTTGGCTCACGCCGGATGACGGCACGCTCTGGCGCGCCAACTCCTATCGCTTCCACGCGCTGGTGGCGCATCGATGGCGACAGGGGCAGGTGTTCCTGGCTGGCGACGCCGCCCATCAGCAGCCGCCGTTCATCGGCCAAGGCATGTGCCAGGGCCTGCGCGACGTCTCCAATCTTGCCTGGAAACTGATCGCCGTGCTGCGCGGCCAGGCCGGTGGCGCCTTGCTCGACAGCTATGGTGAGGAACGCGGCGCGCATGTGCGGGCGCTGACCGGGCGGATCAAGGCGATCGGCCATGTCATCTGCGAGCTCGATGTGACCCTCGCGCGGGAGCGCGACGCACAGATTCTCGCGGAAGGCGGCGGCACCGCGCGCACCATCACCCGCCAGGACATCGTGCCCCCGTTGAGCTGCGGTCTGCTGTCAGACCTTGCGGATCAGCCGCATCGCGGCCTGCTGTTCCCGCAACCATTGGTGCGGCATGACGGCGGCACCGCCTTGCTCGACCGTGTCTGTGGCACCGGCTTTCGTCTGGTGGTCGATGCCGCGGCCATCGGCCCGCAGGCGGCAGACGTCGCCCGGATGGCCAGCGTAGAGGGCATCACACCCATTCTGATCGGCCCAGGTCACGTCGAGGAATGTGAGTCCGTGCTGGCGGCCTGGTTTGCGCAGCGCGATTGCGTCGCAGCCCTGGTGCGGCCAGACCATTACGTCTTTGGCACGTTGCGTCACCCCCAAGCTGCCGCGGCCCTGTTGGTAGAGCTTCGCCAGCGTCTCAACCACAAGTCCACGGAGTTGACATGAAATTCGCCAGTTTTACGCACGCCGGCACCGCAAGCTGGGGCCTCGTCACCGACGATCACGTGGCCGATCTGGGGTCGTTCATGCCCGATCTCAAATCGGCGATTGCAGCAGGCAAGCTCGACGAGGCGGTTGCGCACGCCCAATCCGCGCCACGTCTGCCGCTCGACGCCATTGCCTTCCTGCCGGTGATCCCCAACCCGGACAAAATTCTCTGCGTCGGGTTGAACTACGAAACCCACCGCAAGGAAACCGGCCGCAGCGTGGTCGATCATCCGACGATTTTTGCCCGTTACGCCAACAGCCAGATCGGCCACAAGGCGCCGATGCTGCGCCCGCGCCTGTCCACGGATTTTGACTACGAAGGCGAACTGGCGGTGATCATTGGCACAGGCGGTCGCTACATCGATGCCGGTGACGCTCTGTCTTATGTCGCCGGCTACGCCTGCTACAACGACGGCAGCGTGCGCGATTTCCAGCGCCATACCCACCAGTTCACGCCCGGCAAGAACTTCCCCGACACCGGCGCCTTCGGACCCTGCCTGGTCACGCCCGACGAAGTGGGCCCGCTCAGCGAGCAGCGCCTGCAGACCCGCGTCAACGGCCAGGTCGTGCAAGACGCCACGCTGTCGCAGATGATCTTCGATATCCCCGCCCAGATCGCCTATTGCTCCAGCTTCACGCGGCTTGAGCCGGGCGATGTGATCGTGTCAGGCACCCCTGGCGGCGTCGGCTCGAAACGCACGCCGCCGCTCTGGCTGAAGGCCGGGGATGTGGTTGAGGTGGAAATCGACCACGTGGGGCTGCTGGTCAACCGGGTGGAAGACGAGGCGTAACGAACCGCGGAGAAGTCGGCACATCCGACGGCCCAATAGCTGTTGCTCCGATCGTCCAGGTCCGATCGTGCAGGTCCG
>CAIJTR010000116.1 GCA_903823665.1 uncultured Rhodospirillales bacterium | reverse complement strand
GGGCCGAAAGCGCCGGAGCAGAGCGCGCCAGACACCGGCCATTCGGGATCGTGCTGGCGGGCGGGGTGCTGCGTCAATGCGTGTTGGCGTGGCGGGCGGGATGAACTATCGACAAAATGAATCATTTTGTCGATAGTGGCCTGGCGGCCGGCATGCGGTCCGTGGCTTTGCGCGACGTTGTGGCGCTCCAACTCTCGACAAAATGATCGACGACCGAAAACACCTCACCCCTCTGGAGGTCGAGCGCCTCCTGCAAGCCGTCCGCGGCGCCCGCAATGGGGTGCGTGACTACTGCCTGCTGTTGCTGATTTACCGCCATGGGCTGCGGGTGTCGGAGGCCTGCGAGCTGCGGTTGCACCAGGTGGACGTCGAGAGCCAGGTGCTGCACGTGGCAAGACTCAAAGGCGGGCTCTCGACCACGCACCCGCTGCGCGGTGACGAGCTGCGCGCGATCAAGGCTTGGCTCGCGGTGCGGGCCAGGATGAAGGTGAAGAGCGAGAACTTCTTCTTGAGCGAGCAGCGGCGGGCGCTGCACCGGTCCACCGTCAATTTACTGGTGAGGAAATACGGGGAGCTGGCTGCCCTCCCCCTCCCCGTCCACCCACACATGCTCCGCCACGCCTGCGGCTTTGCCCTGGCCGACCAAGGCGCCGACACCCGCCTGATCCAGGACTACCTCGGGCACCGGAACATCCAGCACACCGTGCGCTATACCGCGTCGAATCCGGCGCGGTTCGGGCGGCTGTGGCGATGAAGAGGTGCGCTGCTATGGGCCTGGATGCTGGCGAGCGCAATTATCGACGCTGCTAGGTTGCCTAGAGTAGGATTGAATCCTATCAATGTGATTTGGCGTGCACCATGCGAACGACACAGCAGCTTAGTATTACCCTCCCCAACGAGATGGCTGACTTGGTCAAGGTCAAGGTGCGGTCCGGCGAGTACGCCACCGAAAGTGAGGTCATTCGCGACGGGTTGCGCGCCCTGATGGCGCGTGATCGGGCTGTCGAGAGCTGGCTGCAGCAGCAGGTCGGACCGGCTTACGATGCCTTGAAGGCAGATCCGTCACGCGCTGTCAGCGTGGACCAGGTTCGCGCACGGCTGGCTGCCGAGCAAGCCAAGGACCAATGAACTACCGGGTGGTGTTCGCTCCCGAGGCGGAGGAGCAGTTGGTGGAGTTGTATCGCTTTATCACGGTTGCCGCCTCCTCGGTCATTGCGGCGCGATATACCAACGCGATCGTCGACTACTGCATGGACCTGGCGAGCTTTCCGCTGCGCGGCACGATGCGGGATGACGTGCGGCCTGGTCTGCGGATCACCCACTACAAGAAGCGGACTGTGATCGCTTTCGCCGTGGACGGCGAGCAGGTCTCGATCCTCGGGGTGTTTTATGGTGGTCGGGACTACGAGTCGATCTTGCAGGAGAGTTCAGACGGCGAGTCTGAGCACTGACTGAGCGCCCTGCTCTGCGGCTGAACCGCGCCTGACTGGCGCGGTTTTCTGGTTGGATCTAGATTTCTTTTTTTCTTGAAAAAGAGAAAGAGAGTATTCTCTCTTTCATGAAAACTATCGTGATCGCTAACCAGAAAGGCGGGTCGGGGAAGTCCACCCTGACAGTGCACTTGGCGGCGGCGGCGGAAGCTGCCGGCGAGGGGCCTGCCATCATCACGGACACTGATCCGCAGGGGTCGGCCGGCGACTGGTTCAACCAGCGCAAGAAGGCCGGTCTCGATCAGCCGCTGTATGCGCCCCTGGCGCTGTCGGGTCTGGCGGGCCAGCTCGAGGCGCTGGATGCGGCAGGGGCTTCGTTCCTGTTCATCGATACGGCCCCTTCGGTGGGGGCGGTCAATGCGGAGCTCTTCGCGGCAGCGGATCTGATCCTGGTGCCGCTGAATCCGACGCCGGCGGATCTGCGGGCTCTTGTGAAGGGGCTACCGCTGATCAAGGCCTCGGGAAAGCCGTTTGCGTTTGTGCTGGCGCGGGTGCGGTCGAATCTGCGCAACAACGATGGCGCGGCGATGGCGTTGGATGCGCTTGGGCTGGTGCTCCCGACGCGGATGCATGAGCGGGTGATCTATGCCGAGACCTTTGCGCACGGGAAGACAGCGCTGGATATCGAGCCCAAGGGGGTTGCGGCGCAGGAGCTTGCGGCCTTGTGGCGTGCAGTAAAAGAGAGAATTCAATAAATCATGAAAGCGAGAATTAATGAAAAGGAGGCGGGATGAGTGCAAAGCGACCGATGGTGGATCTGATGGCTTTGACGGCGCAGGAGGCGGTGCCGATGGCTGAGGCGGTTCAGCGTT
This sequence comes from uncultured Rhodospirillales bacterium, assembly GCA_903823665.1. Taxonomy (GTDB): domain Bacteria; phylum Pseudomonadota; class Alphaproteobacteria; order Acetobacterales; family Acetobacteraceae; genus CAIQQQ01. The sequence goes on along the minus strand of CAIJTR010000116.1, from coordinate 1,093 downwards.
CGGCACCTCAGCCCGAGGTTGCGGCGCCCGTGTCTGTGAAGGCCTCGGCGAAGCGGGGCCGGCCTGGTGCGCAGGAGCGGGTGGCGACAGCGAATCTGGAAGGGCTCGCGTTCAAGGTTCCACAGAGCTTCCGTAAGCGCTTCCGATCGAGGGCGGCGGAGGCGGATCTCAAGCTCAATGAGCTGCTTTTTGCGGCTTTTGATGCTTGGGAGGCGCAGCAAGGTTTCAAGAAATCCTGAATTCTCGTTTTCTAGAATTATTGCTGGCGGTGCTTTACCGGTCAGGGGTTGGAATTGCGCTTCGCGCGGCTCTTGCAGAAGGCGATGAAGGCCTTGTCGGCGTTGTGGAGCGGCGGCATGCCGGTATCCACCCAGAAGGCGCGCCACTCTTGTTCGAGGTAGTAGACGTCGTAACTTGGTGCGACTGTTTTTGCGTCGTGGAAGGTCTCTGGTAGCAGCTTGGGATAGGCGTCCTCGGGGACCCGCTCGGGCAGTGCTGCCCGGTTCAGGAACACGACCATATCGTCTTCCAGGCGGACGGAGTAATCCGGCAGATGGTCGTTTTCGACCAGCTCGCGGACCATGGCCTTGAAGGCGCGTCCGTGGCTGCTGGCGCCAGTTTTCTTCTGCAGCAGGTCAATGGCCACCCGCCATTCGTCCTGTTCGCCGCAGTGTTTGCGGGCGATCTCATAGATCCGCCGCTCGATCGGCTTGCGCAGGCGGAAGTAGTCCCGGGCCAGGGTCAAGACTTCGGAATTCTGGATGATCTTGAACATCCAGTCGGAGAGGCGGACCTGGACCTCGCTCATCCGGCCGGTTGGGGTGGCGCGGACGACGCGGAAGCTGTCGATCAGGCCAAAACCGTTGGTGATCTCTTCTCCGCCAGCTTTGATGTTGGTGGTTATCCGGGTGCCCCCCAGGCGCTCAAAGGCCTCTACAAGGCGTCTGTAGCCGTCTCCGGAGGTTTCCCGGTTGGTCCAGACCAGGAGGTCGTGGGCCTGCAGGTGGACACAGCCCGCACTTTGGCCGAAGCAGTATCTAATGCCCAAACAAAAACGCGCAAAGGTCCCAACTGTGTTTACCGATTGATAAAT
>CAIJTR010000115.1 GCA_903823665.1 uncultured Rhodospirillales bacterium | reverse complement strand
CCGCAACCAAGGCCCGCACCGCCAGACGGCGATGCGGGCCAGGTCTTAACGCTCTTCCTCGTTGCCTTCGACTTCAACCTCAACCTCAACGATGGCATCGTCGCCGTCTTCAAGGTCGGAGGTATCCTCCAGCACGTCCTCATCAACCTCCTCGTCGGCGGCATCGACCTCGACATCTGGGTCGGCCACGCCGGGGACCGGCAGAACCTTGGCACGACGCTTTTCGTCCGCCACGTTGCCGCCACGGCGCATCCGCGGCTGCTCTGGCGGCTGCTCGGTGTCGCATTTCGGGCACACGGCCGGGGTCTTCATCAGGTCGTAGAATTTTGCGCCGCAGGAGACGCAGACGCGTTTGGTGCCGAGTTCGGGCTTCGCCATCGATCGCCTCGCAAGTAAAGGGGGCGGCGTGACACACACACCGCCGAAGGGCGCGCCCCATGCCATTGAAGCGCTCACCTGTCAAACCGCAAAGCCATGTGCTAGCCGTCCGGCATGCACAGCACCACCATCAGGCCGCTTCTCGCAGCCCGCCCCACCGCCCCGCTCACCACCGCTCCAGGAGCAGCCCTGCGCGTGCCCGGCGACAAATCAATCAGCCATCGCGCCCTGATGTTCGGAGCCATGGCGGTGGGTGAAACCGTCATCACCGGCCTGCTGGAAGGCGAGGACGTGTTGCGCACCGCCGCTGCCATGCGCCAGTTGGGGGCCGAGGTGACGCAGGACGGCGCACTCTGGCGCGTGGCCGGCCGTGGCGTGGGCGGGCTGATTGAGCCGTCTGACGTGCTGGACATGGGCAATTCCGGCACCGCCGCACGCCTGCTGGCAGGCATTGTCGCAAGCCATCCGTTCTTCACGGTCATGACCGGTGACGCCAGCCTGCGCTCCCGCCCGATGCGACGCGTCACGGTGCCGCTGGCCGAATGCGGTGCCCGCTTCACCAGCCGCGAGGGTGGGCGTTTGCCGCTTGCCATCGAAGGCGCCGCTGACCCGCTGCCGCTGGACTGCACCACCTCCGTGCCATCCGCCCAGGTCAAATCCGCCCTCTTGCTTTGCGGCCTCAACGCGCGCGGCATCACCCGAGTCGTCGAGCGCGAGGCCACGCGTGATCACTCGGAGAACATGCTCCGTCATTTCGGCGCGGATGTGACGGTGGAGGCTGAAGGCCATGGCCGCATCATCACCCTGCGCGGCCAGCCGGAACTTCGCGCTGCCGATGTTGTGGTGCCGGGCGACCCGTCCTCGGCCGCCTTCCCGATCGTGGCCGCCCTGCTTGTGCCCGGCTCGCGCGTGGTGATCGAAGGCGTGGGGCTCAACATTCTGCGCACCGGTCTTTTCACCACGCTGCGCGAGATGGGCGCAGCACTCACCGTGCTCAATGCGCGGGTGGCGGGTGGGGAGCCAGTCGGCGATATCGTCGCCGAATACACCGAATTGCGCGCCTGTGACGTCCCGCCGGAACGTGCCCCCTCCATGATCGACGAATATCCGGTGTTGGCCGTTGCCTGCGCCTCCGCCCGCGGCGTGTCGCGCATGCGCGGTCTGAAGGAGCTGCGCGTGAAGGAAAGTGACCGCCTCTCCGCCACCGCCGCCCTGCTCAAGGTGAACGGCGTTCGCGTCGAAATCGAAGGCGACGATCTGCTGGTGTGGGGGGATGGCGGCCAGCCCGCCGGTGGTGGCCAGGTGCTCACCCACATGGACCACCGCCTCGCCATGAGTGCGCTCGTGATGGGCCTGTCGAGCGCCACGCCGGTGGCGGTGGATGACACCAGCTTCATCGACACGTCGTTCCCCGGCTTCATTGGCCTCGTGAACGGCCTCATCGGCAATGGCGGCGGTGACGCGCTGAGGGCAGCCTGAGTTGATCATCGCAATCGACGGCCCCGCCGCCGCCGGCAAGGGCACTCTGGCACGCCGTCTCGCCGCCCATTTCAAGCTGCCCTATCTCGACACCGGCCTGCTCTATCGCGCCACCGGACGGCGCGTTCTGGACGCGGGCGGCGATCCATCTGACCCGGCGGTGGCTGAGTCCGCCGCGCGCAGCCTCTCGGCGGAGGACACGCAGCGTTCTGATCTGCGGGGGCCAGAGGCAGATCGCGCCGCAAGCCAGGTCGCCAGCATCCCCGCCGTCCGCGCCGCCCTGCTCGACTTCCAGCGCAGCTTCGGCCGCACGCATGGCGCGGTGCTGGACGGCCGCGACATCGGCACTGTGATTTTCCCCGACGCCGAGGTGAAACTCTATGTCACCGCCTCCGCCGAGGCGCGCGGCATGCGTCGATGGAAGGAATTGCAAGCGCGCGGGGTAGAGGCCGATCTCGCAACCGTCACCACCGAAATCCGCGAACGCGACGAAGCGGACCTCGCCCGCAGCGCCGCCCCCCTCATGGCCGCACCGGATGCGACTCGCATCGACACGACAGAACTCGACGCCGACGCCGCGTTTGCGCGGGCCATGGAGATTGTGGGCGCAAAAACAAAGTAGCCCTCTTTGAGTTTGGGCCGCTTTCATCAGGCTTTTGCTTGACATCGGCCACCCGCCGGTTATCTCTCCCGCATCTCCAACCCGGCCTGCGCATCACGCGCGGGCAAGTCGTGCTTGAACCGCGCGCATTCACTGGTCCCATTTGTCGGGATCACGCAAGGACAGACCCTTTCTCATGGCATCAGCAGCCACCGCCTACGCAAACGATCACATGGGCGGCGAAGATTTCGCATCGCTCCTCGACGAGACCCTCGGCCGCGACAGCGGCTTTGACGGCTCCGTCGTCACCGGTGTTGTCATCCGCCTCACCGAAGAATTCGCCATTGTCGATGTCGGCCTGAAATCCGAAGGCCGCGTGGCCCTCAAGGAATTCGGCCCGCCCGGTGCCGCCACGGAAGTCAAGCCGGGCGATCACATCGAGCTTTACGTCGAGCGCTACGAAGACCGGGACGGCTCCATCGTCCTGTCGCGTGAGAAGGCCCGCCGCGAGGAAGCCTGGACCAATCTGGAGAAGGCCTTTGAGGCGCAGCTGCGCGTCAACGGCACCATCTACGGCCGCGTCAAGGGCGGCTTCACCGTCGATCTCGGCGGCGCTGTCGCGTTCCTGCCCGGCTCGCAGGTCGATATCCGCCCGGTGCGCGACGTCGGCCCCCTGATGGGCACCCCGCAGCCGTTCCAAATCCTGAAGATGGACCGCGCCCGCGGCAACATCGTCGTCTCGCGCCGCGCCGTGCTGGAAGAGACCCGTGCGGAGCAGCGCAGCGAGCTGATCCAGGGCCTGAAGGAAGGCATGATCCTCGACGGCGTGGTCAAGAACATCACCGATTACGGTGCGTTCGTCGATCTCGGCGGCGTCGATGGCCTGCTGCACGTGACCGACATCGCCTGGCGCCGGATCAACCATCCGTCCGAGGCGTTGCAGATTGGTATGCCCGTCAAGGTGCAGGTCATCCGCTTCAACTCCGACACGCAGCGCATTTCCCTCGGCATGAAGCAGCTTGAGGCTGATCCGTGGGAAGGTGTGGCCGCGAAGTATCCGCCCGGTGCGAAATACAGCGGACGCGTCACCAACATCACCGATTACGGCGCCTTCGTGGAGCTGGAGCCAGGGGTCGAAGGCCTCGTGCACGTCAGCGAGATGTCCTGGACCAAAAAGAACGTCCATCCCGGCAAGATCGTCGCCACTTCGCAGGAAGTCGAAGTGCTGGTGCTCGATGTGGACAGCTCCAAGCGCCGGATTTCGCTGGGCCTCAAGCAGGTGCAGCGCAACCCGTGGGAAGAGTTCGTCGAAGCCCATCCGGTCGGCTCCGTGGTCGAAGGCGAGATCCGCAACATCACCGAGTTCGGCCTGTTCATCGGCATCGGTGCGGATATCGACGGCATGGTTCACATGTCCGACATCAGCTGGGACGAAGCCGGCGAGCTGGCAATGGCCAAGTTCGACAAGGGCAACATGGTCAAGGCCAAGGTGCTCGACGTCGACGTGGAGAAGGAGCGCATCAGCCTCGGCATCAAGCAGCTTATGGATGATCCGGCAGCCGGCGTTCTGGGTCGCGTCAACAAGGGTGACATCGTCACCTGCGTCGTCACCGCGGTGCAGACCAACGGCATCGAGGTCAAGGTTGACGAGGTCCTCACCGGCTTCATCCGCAGAGCTGAGCTGTCGCGTGACAAGGCCGAGCAGCGTCCGGATCGCTTCTCGGTGGGCGAAAAGGTTGATGCGCGCATCATCGCCGTGGACAAGGCAAGCCGTAAGCTATCGCTGACCATCAAGGGCAAGGAGATCGAGGAAGACAAAGCCGCGATCGCCGAGTTCGGCACGTCCGACAGCGGCGCTTCACTGGGTGACATTCTGGGTGCCGCGATCCGTCGCCGCAACCAGCAGGACAGCTAAGCATGTCTGCCGGTCAACTTTGCCACTCCAATGACAGCCAATGCGGGGCTGTCATTGGCCCGGCGCTGACCTGATGTCTCTCGAAACCGATCTGCTGATCGACAGGCGGCGCCTCAAGCGCCGCCTGTTGTTTTGGCGAGTGGCCACATTGGCCGCTCTTGTCGTGGTGGCCGTGCTGGCGATCAAGCCGCAAATCAACCGTGACCACATCGCTCGCCTGACCATCAAGGGCGAAATCTCCGACACCACCAAGCAGGTGAGGGCGGTTGATGATCTGGTAAAAGACAACCATACCAAGGCATTGCTCGTCTCGATCTCCAGCCCTGGTGGCGGGGTTTACGCGTCAGCGGCGCTGCATGACGCCATTGAGCGGTTTGCTGCAAAGAAGCCTGTGGTCGCCGTGATGGGTGCCACTGCGGCATCCGGCGGGTTCATGATCGCCATGCCTGCCCAGCGCGTATTCGCGGGGCCAAGCACGGTCACGGGCTCGATCGGCGTGATCGCCCAATTGCCAGAGTTCTCCGGGCTGTTGGAGAAGGTGGGTGTCACCGCTGAGACGCTTGTCACAGGTGCCATGAAAGATCAGCCGAACCCGGCGCACAAGCTCAGTGACGCTGGACGTGCCTACCTGAAGGAATTGATCGGCGATTTGTTCAACCAGTTCGTGGCCATTGTGGCCAAGGGCCGGCACATGGACGAAGCGAAGGTGCGTGAGCTTGCCGATGGCCGCGCCTTCACGGGGCAGCAAGCGCTAAAGCTCGGACTGATTGATCAGCTCGGTGATGAGCAAGATGCGCAGCTCTGGCTGGAGACGCAGCCGGGTATGCCCAAAGACCTGCAAATCCACGAAATCCGCACCACCACGCTGAAGCAGCAGCTGATGGAAGAGAGCATTGCGCCGATCTTGATCAACACTCTGAAAAGCGTGCTGTTTCAAGGGCTTGTTCTTGACGGTCCGCAGGCGCTCTGGCAACCTTCAACAGTGAAATGATGGAGGAACGGAGGTCGTGACAAAATCCGAACTCATCGCCGAGTTGTCGGCGGCCAACCCGCATCTGCTTGCGCGCGATGTCGAAACGATCGTTGCCACTATTTTCAACGAGATATCGGCCGCTCTTACGCGTGGCGAGCGGGTGGAGCTGCGCGGCTTCGGTGCTTTTACCATCAAGAAGCGCGATGCCCGCACCGGTCGCAATCCGCGCACCGGTGAGGCTGTGCCGGTTGACGAAAAAGTTGTGCCGTTTTTCAAGGCCGGCAAGGAATTGCGTGAACGGGTGAACAAGGGCAAACCGTCCGCCTAGCCTTAGGAACACAGAATGATTCGCGCTTTGTTTTTCGCCCCAATGCTGTTCCTCCTGGTCCTGTTCGCGCTGTCGAACCAGATGCCCGTTGAACTGAAACTGTGGCCAACCGATGTCGTCATCGATCTGCCGCTCTCGATTGCGATGCTGCTGGGCATGACCGCAGCGCTGATCGTGGGTGCGCTGATGATGTGGGTGTCGCAGATCAGCGCCCGCCTGCGCGCCCGCCGCGCCGAGGGCAATGTTCGTATGCTGGAGGCTCAGGTTGCTGAGTTGAAGGCACGCCTTGCCGCACAAGCGTCTGTTGCGCCCACCTCGGTGGCGCTGCCGCCGCCGTCATAGGCGCTGCGGTTTATGACCACTGGCCTGATTGCGGCACTCGATACAACCAACCCCGAACAGGCTATGGCGTGGGCGCGTGAAGTGGCGCCGCATTGCGGCATCATCAAGCTGGGGCTGGAGTTTTTTCTCGCCAACGGTGCTGCGGGTGTTGGGCTGATCGATCAGCGTCCGGTGTTCCTTGACCTCAAGCTGCATGACATTCCCAATACCGTGGCCGGTGCCGTGCGCGCCGTTCTGCCAATTCGTCCGGCCATGCTGACGCTGCATGCGGCCGGTGGGGCTGCGATGATCAGAGCAGCTCGCGACGCGGCAGAGGCCGCGGGTGAGGCGCGTCCGTTGCTCCTCGCCGTCACGGTACTCACCAGCCTGGACGCCGAAGCCCTGCACGCAACGGGTGTGGCCGGCGGCCCGCGTCAACAGGTGATGCGACTGGCGCGTTTGGCGTTGGACGCGGGCGCGGATGGGCTCGTGTGCAGTGCGCATGAGGTTGCCATGCTGCGTTCGGCCATCGGCCCCGGCCCTGTGCTGGTGGTCCCCGGCATTCGCCCCCCTGGTACCGATGCGGGAGATCAGGCACGCGTGATGACGCCCGCCGAAGCCGCTGCTGCCGGTGCCGATTGGGTTGTGGTCGGTCGGCCCATCACCACTGCCGCAAGCCCCGCCATGGCGGCGGAGGCGATTTCGGCTGAGCTTGCCGCATGAGCCGGGTGAAGATTTGCGGGATCAACGATCCCATTGGGTTCGACGCTGCGTCAGGCGCAGGCGTTGACTGGATCGCGTTCAACTTCTTCGCCAGATCCCCGCGCGTTGTCACCCCAGAGCAGGCGGCAGCTTTGTCAGCCCGCAAGCCCGGCGGGCCAAAGCGCGTGGCCTTGCTCGTGGAACCGACCGACGACGACGTGGCGGCGGTGATGGCGGCGCTGAAGCCAGAAATTCTCCAACTTTATGACCCTCCCGCGAGAGTTGCTGAATTGCGCGCCCGCTTTGGCGTGGCCGTTTGGCGTGCCGTGGGTGTGACGGACTACGTCGATCTCCCAACGAGTACGGAAGGGGCAGACGCGCTGCTCATCGAGGCCAAGGCCCCACCGGGTGCCACGCGCCCCGGCGGCAACGCGGCGCGGTTCGATTGGGGTGTGCTGGCCGGCTGGAAGCCAAAATTCGACTGGCTGCTGGCAGGCGGGCTCAATCCCTCCAACGTCGCTGAGGCGATCCGTGTCACCGGCGCGCCGGCGGTGGACGTGGCGTCCGGCGTCGAATCAGCCCCCGGCGTCAAGGACTCGGAGTTGATCGCGGCGTTTGCGAAGGCGGCACGATAAGCGCTTCCAGTCGCTCCAGCATCCGCAGGCCCACGGCACGATTGCCATGCGATTGCAGCACGGAGGCCTGGCCCTTGAGCGCCAGTGCCCGCCCGCGTGTGGGGTCCGCGAGCACCGGCTTCAGCAACCGGTAGGCGTCATTCACGTCTGGCTCAGCCCAGCTTTGGCCCTGCCAATACGGATAATCGCCTTCCTTCAGCGCCACCATGGAATGCGCCACCGCCAGACCGTTGTCGGGGTTGAGGAAGTCCGTGTTGCCAGACCAGTTCGTGCCGAGTACCAGCCGCCCCAGCGCCATCGCCTCACCCAGGCCACGGCCGAAGCCCTCCGCGCGGTGCAGCGACACGAAGCAGTCACACGCCGAGATCAGGCTGCGCACACTCAGCGTGTCCATCGGCCGGTCGAGCACCAGCATTTGTCCGCTGCCGCCATGCGTTGACGCCCATTCGCGCGCCCATGCCTCAGCCCCGCGCTCGCCCTCCTTGGCTTTCAGTACGAGTTGGACATCGGCGTACGGATCATCGCGGCGAAGATCGGAAGAGCGTCGTGTAGGGAAAGAGTGTCTTCGCCTGTGTAGATCT
>CAIJTR010000114.1 GCA_903823665.1 uncultured Rhodospirillales bacterium | reverse complement strand
CTATGCGGGATCGACGTGGTATACCGATGCATTTGCGCTTGATCTTGACCGCAACTGCATCGCGCAGATCAACTGCGACAGCCCCGGTTGCCGCTGGGCCACGAGCTACCACGACACAAGGGCGTTTACTGAATCTGCCCATATCGCCGCCAGCGCCATCGCAGACATTGTACCGAACGCAGTGATCGGCACCGCTCGCCCGCCACAGGCCGGCGACTACAGCTTCAACAATATTGGGTTGCCGAGCTTCTTTATGTTGAGCTCTACGATGCCTGATCAGTTGCGACACGAGAAGCATTACTATGATGTGTCGGGCTGCGGTGCCAATATTGCGTGGCATACGGAGAACGATACGATTGAAATCGCGGATCGTGATATTTTGCTCACGGATATGAAAATTTATCTACTGTCAGCGTTGCGGGTGGCAAACGCTGAAGTTCTGCCGTTCGATTGGCAGGCGACGTGTGATGAGTTCTTGAAGACCATCGCAAGCTACGAAGCAGCGTCCGGCGGCCTGGCGAATTTGTCCGCCGCACGGGACGCAACAAATGCGTTAAAACAATCCCTTGCGGGTCTCAGCGCCGCACTGCTTGCCAAACGCAACGCAGCTCTGATGGAGCTGTCGCGTATCCTGGTCCCGATCAACTACACGCGCGAGCCGCGATTCCGGCATGATCCCGCCTATACCGTGCCGCCTTTGCCGACATTGGCGGTGGCGGCCGAGCTGCCAGGGTTCACGGATGATCACACCCGCCGCGTGGCCCAAGTGGAGCTGATGCGAGGGCAGAACCGTTTCGTCGCCGCCATCGATGCTGCACGGCGGGTGGTGGAGAGCGCTTACGCGGGCGCTTGATCGAGGCTCGGCGCAGTTGAGGCGTTCAATGCGATAAGGCATCGCGCGCGGCGTCCGAAACGTCGGTGCCATCTTATCTTCGCAACCAAAAAGGATTCCCGATGGCCACGCATCGCTTTCACCCAACCAAATATTTTCACGTGATCGGAACAGCGGAGCCGTGCCTGCGAGTGGCCGATGGCGACACGGTGATCACTGACACGATCGATGCCTCGGGCCTTGACGCGCGCGAGGCGCAGGCGGCCCCTCGCGGCAACCCAATGACCGGGCCGTTTTTCATCGAGGGTGCCGAGCCCGGTGACACACTTGCGGTTCGTATCGACCGGCTTACCCCAAGCCGTGCGACGGGCTGGACGAATTCTCCACTCGCATTCACCGTGCTCGACCCTGCCACAATTGTGGACCGCCCGGTGCCGCAGCGTGTGGTTTGGGATATCAACCAAAACGCCGGCACGGTTCGTTTGCAAGAGCCGCCAAAGGGTCTGGAGAATTTCGCACCACCGCTCCAGCCGATTATCGGCTGCTTTGGTGTGGCCCCGGCGCGCGGGCAGGCGCTGTCGACTGCGACGAGCGCGCAAAACGGCGGCAACATGGATTATCGCCTGTTCGCGCCTGGAACGACGGCATGGTTTCCAGTTTCAGTAGTAGGAGCACTTTTCTATCTCGGTGACGGCCATGCCTGTCAAGGCGATGGTGAGATCGTGGGCACAGGCATCGAGACGTCTTTCGAAATGGAGGTAACCTTCCATGTCCTGAAACGAACGATCACCTGGCCGCGCGGCGAAACCGCTGACGATATCTTCACCATTGGCAACACGAGGCCACTCGATCAGGCATTGCAGCATGCAACCACCGAAATGCTGAGCTGGCTTGCGGAGGATTATGGCCTTGATGCACGCGCGGCCAGCCATCTGATGGGGCAGGTTGTTCGGTATGATGTCGGCAACGTGTTCAATCCCGCATACACGGTGGCGTGCCGGATCGCGAAACGTTGGCTGGTCAAACAGTAGGCGAGGGGCCATGGCCGAGCGTTTGGTATTCATTGGCACGTCCGATCTCGCGGGTCTGGTGCGCGGCAAATCCTTCCCCGAAAGTGATCTGGAAGGACGTGTGATGCGTGGTGTGGGTATCACCCATAGCAACCTGATGCTCTCACCTTTTGGCCCGATTTTGGCGACGCCATTCGGTACCGCTGGCGATCTCATCCTGCTGCCTGATCCGGCCACGCGCGCCGTCATACCGATGCAGGATGGCAGCGAGGGGCTGCTTTACCTTGGCGATTTTCATAAGCTAGACGGCACGGAATGGACGCATTGCCCACGCGGATTGCTCAAGCGCGCGATATCATCGTTGCGAGATGTGAGCGGCCTGGAAGTTCACTGCGCGTTTGAGCAGGAGTTCGTTTACTCCGGCGTCGCTGAAATGGCGGGCGCGCCCTATTCGCTAGGCGCCTTTCGGCGGCAGGGGAGTTTTGGCTCCACGTTGATAGCGGCTATTCGTGCCTGCGACATCGAGCCTGATTCATTTCTGGCTGAATATGGCCCGCGGCAATACGAGGTAACGGTCAGCCCCACGCCCGCCCTGCAAGCTGCCGATCAAGCGGTTGTGGTGCGTGAATTGGTGCGTGCGGTGGCAGCACAAGCCGGGCATTCCGGCTGTCTTGCTCCCATGATCACACCTCAGGGGGTTGGAACCGGGACGCATATTCATTTCAGCTTGTGGAATATCGCGGGTGAGCCAGTGACACTTGATCCTGACGGCCTGCACGGACTCAGTGTACAGGCCGAGGCGTTTGTTGCTGGTATAATAAGGGCGCTTCCCGCACTCTGCGCCGTCACGGCACCGTCGCCGCCGTCGTATTTGCGGCTGAAGCCGGGGCGGTGGGCTCCAAGTCATGGCGATTTAGGCGTTCTTGATCGCGGCAGCGCATTGCGGATCTGCCCGGTGACGAAGGGCACTCCTGAAAACGAAGCCCGGCAATTCAATGTGGAATATCGTGTGGCCGATGCGACCGCGAGCCCCTACTTGGCGCTTGGCTGCCTGATCGCAGCAGGAGCTGAGGGTATCCGCACGGGCTTGCGGCTGGCTGATGTCGCAGCTGCTCCGTTGCCACAGAATCTGACGGAAGCGCTCGATCATTTCGAGGCCAGCGGCGAGGCGAAAGGGTGGTTCGGCGCGGAGTTTCACGCGGCCTATCTGATGTTCAAGCGCGCGGAGTGCAAAGAAGTTTCAGAGCTGTCGTCCCATGCGTTGTGCGACCGCTACGTCGAAATCTACTGAAGGAATCAACATGAACGCCCAATTGAGCCGAGACGTTGAGATTGATCCGCAGCATGCTGCGCTGCTGTTCATCGATGTCCAAAACTATTGCGCTGGCCCTGACGGGAGCGAATACGCGCATATGAGCCTGGAGGCCCGCGAGGAGAAGTTGGGGTTTTTCTTTCGCACTATGCGCGAGACCGCTGTTCCGAATATGCAATCTTTGCAGGTCGCATGTCGCCGCGCAAAAATCGAGGTTCTCTACACCGTCATTGAAAATATGACCCAGGATGGCCGGGATCGCAGCCTTGACTACAAAATCAGTGGTCTCGACGTACCAAAGGGCTCGTGGGATGCGAAGGTGATCGACGCCATTGCTCCCACGTCTGACGAAATGGTGTTCCCGAAGACATCTTCATCCGTGTTCATCTCCACCAATCTCAACTACGTTTTGCGCAATCTCGGTGTGCGCTCGTTGATCATCTCAGGCATATTGACCGATCAGTGCATCGACAGTGCCGTGCGAGATGCGTGCGATCTTGGATACCTCGTCACGACCGTGACGGACGCCTGTGCCACGCTCAGCCAGGACCGTCATGATTGGTCGCTGCGCAACGCGGCCGGCTATAGCCGCCAACGTCGCACTGCCGAGATCGTAAGCGAAATCGCGCGTTTGGTGCCCTAGAAGCACGTTTCGACCAGATGGAATCATCGTGTCGAAAGTTCGTGCTCTAGAAACATATGACTCTAGAGCAACTTAGAGTCTGATCGTCTGAGGCTGAATCGCTTTTAGGATTCCGGCTCGGCTGGATATCTGATTCAAGATGCTGGCTGGGATGGAGGCCAGTATCCATGGGTCGTCCTTATTCG
>CAIJTR010000113.1 GCA_903823665.1 uncultured Rhodospirillales bacterium | reverse complement strand
GTGACGACTGCGAAGAGCATAGCCAATCATGCCAAAGCCGAGCACCATCATCATCCACGAGGCGGGTTCCGGCGCGGCCGACGCGATGGCAGAAATCGTTAATGTCGCCACTGTGGTAGATCCAGTAAGCAATGATTTATCGGTCAAAGTATAAGACCCCAAGGCAAAGACCGGACTGGATGAATCAGTATAAAGCTGTTGCCCGCTGAAAACCTGTCTGCGATAACGAAACCCACCGCCTAGATTAGAGGCTGACCGAAAAAGAAGTTGGGTGATATCAGTGAGATGTGATTCAGTCGTGGTTGCGAGACAACGACGGAGTTACACATGTGGACCGACACCACCCGACGGCAGTATGCCAGAGCCGAACTGCTTTTGCCAAGCGATCTGACTGACGCGGAATGGGCAATTTTGGAGCCGCTGCTGCCGCTGCGTTCGAAGCTGGGACGGCCGCCAGTTTGGGATTACCGGCAGATTGTCGAGGCGATCCTGTATCTGCTGCGAGGCGGACTGCCATGGCGGATGTTGCCGCCGGGTTTGTTCCCACCCATGACTACGGTGCAGCATTATTTCTACCGCTGGAGCGCGATGGGCGTGTGGAAATCAATCAACCACGCGTTGCTGCTGATGGCCCGCGAAGCGATGGGCCGAGAGGCATCTCCCAGCGCGGGCGTCATCGATAGCCAAAGCGTGAAAACGACGGAAGGCGGCGGTCCGCGGGGCTTTGATGCCGGCAAGAAGATCAAGGGCCGCAAGCGGCATATTCTTACCGATACGCAGGGTTTGCTGGTCGGGGCCATCGTTCACACCGCCGATATCCAGGATCGTGACGGCGCACCCGATGTCCTCGCCAGCATTCGCCACAGCTTCCCGTGGCTGCGCCACGTCTTCGCCGATGGCGGCTATGCCGGGGACAAACTCCGCACTGCACTCACCAAAATCGGCACTTGGTCGCTGGAAATCATCAAACGGTCCGACGCCGCCAAGGGCTTCAAGCTGCTGCCGCGCCGATGGGTCGTCGAGCGGACCATCGCCTGGCTGAACAGGAACCGCCGTCTCGCCAAGGACTTCGAGCGGACCATCGAAAGCGCCACCACCTGGCTCTTCATCGCATCCGTCAACCAAATCACCCGCCGAATCGCAAACCTCTGTAATCAGGCCACTTCATTATGAGTCAGCCTCTTAGTAAATCGTGATAGTGCGCAACACTTAGCCAACACCCATTCACTTTGGTTTCAAGACAGCTGGCCATGTGGCGGCGAGTAGGATCAATAACAATCCCATAGCAGGTTACATCAAGGTCGGATGGAAACAGCAATGGTTGATCGTATTGTAATTCACATCCTCGATGAGGATTCGGCACGTCGCGCTTGGCTCGCCCGCATGACTTTTGCCGCTGGCCATCATGCCGAAATCTATTCCGGGCTTTCCGAATACCTTGATCACGCACCGAGTGACGGGCTGGTTATCATATATGACGATAACACGGCCGACCGTATTGTTACCTTGATTACCGCCATGGCAGAGCGCGGACAATGGCTGCCCGTGGTTGGC
>CAIJTR010000112.1 GCA_903823665.1 uncultured Rhodospirillales bacterium | reverse complement strand
TTCTAGAGCACGAACTTTCGACCAGATGGTTCCATCTGGTCGAAACGTGCTCTGGTCGTTATATGCACGATAATCGTGCGATAATAATGAGTGAAACAGGATTTTATGCTTGTGAGCCACCTTTTGGGTGTGCTGTATACTGGCGGATGTTCTCGCGCACGGTTTCCGCCCCAGCTTCCAGCCTGACTGCACAAATTGGTGCCGCTGGCGGAGCCTTGTCTGGGTGGCCAGCGATGCTGTGGCTGGTACGGCTGTTGCTGTCGTCGGAGTTTCCGGCATCGCAGAGCCAGACCTGGGCGGCACTTTGGGCCATGCTCGGGCGGATTGTTGCCGGTGATTTTCAGCTACGCGGCTGCGAGGTGACGGAGTGGTCGGTCTGCCGGGGACGGGAGCGGACGGATTATGTGCATTTCCGGGTTCGGGGCGTTGGGCGGGATGGCCGGAAAGCCGCCGGGTTCGCGCTGACCGTCGAGACGGTTTTTGTCATTGCTGTGGAATGGCTGTCGTCACGTGTGGCGATGCCGGATGGCTTGGTGCGCGCAATGGGTGTGGCCGGTGCCCCGGATCAGCCGAAAAAAATTGAGTTACCTGCGACGTAGATATTTGTCCTATTTGTTGCGATTTCGTAATGATAGGCAGTCTTCCTGGCTTCAGAACTTCGCTGTGGCCAGTTCGCTGGCGACGTTGGCGATGAGGGTGGGCCAGTCGCGTGGGGTGGGTTGGCGGAAGAGGCGCAGGCTTGGATACCAAGGCGTGTCGGCGCGGTGCATCTGCCAGCGCCAGTCGGGTGCGTAGGGCAGCATCACCCAGGATTGCCGCCCGAGGGCTCCGGCGAGATGAACGAGTGAGGTGTCGACGGAAATCAGCACGTCAACCGCTGAGAGGATGGCGGCGCTGTCCTCGAAGGTGGTGATCTCGGTGTCGAGGTCGATCAGCGGTGCCTGACCCGCCCAGGTTTTGCATTGTGCGGCGGCAGGGCCTTTTTGCATCGAGATGAGGGTGACACCGGGGATGGCGGCCAGCGGTTCGAGCTGGTTGAGGGTGATGGAGCGATTGCGATCATTGTTGTGGGTGGGTCGCCCGGCCCAGGCGATGGCGATGCGTTTCTGGCCGTGCGGCACCAGTTCATTGAGGCGGGCGGACCAGCGCGAGACGGCGTCAGGCTCCGGCTTGAGGTAGCCGACATGGCCGGGCAGTTCTGCGAGGCCGATTTTGGCAAGACGCGGCAGGCCGGAAAGCGGGCAATACGCAGCGTAGGGCGGGCAATCATCCCAGCGCACCGCGATGCCGGCACCCGGGGCAAGTTGGGCCACGATGCCGCGCATTTCCTGACTGCAGGCGACAGTCACGTGCGCGCATCGGGCCTGCGCCCAAGCGATGAAGCGGCCGAACATGATGACGTCACCGTAGCCCTGATCGCCGATCAGCAGCAGGCGCTCGTTTGGCATCGGCGAGCCGTCCCATTGCGGTCGGTCGGTTGTGGGCATGAGCGGGGCGGCACCGGGGATTTTGTAGCGCCACTCATATTCCTCCCAGCCCTCGGCGAATTGGCCCTGCAAGAGGAGGGACTGGCCGAGCTTCATATGGCCTTCGGGAAGGTCTGGCTTGATTTCCAACGCCTTGCGTGCGGCGGCGATGGCGTCGTCGATGTGCAGGTTGTCATATTCCGCCATGGCAAGGTTGAACCAGCCGAGCGGGTCATTGCCGTCGAGTGAAATTGCCCGTTTGGCGGATTGGGTTGCCTCGTCGAGCCGGCTGAGTTGGCGGTAGACCTCGGACATATTGCGGTGATGCAGCGCCCTTGATGGGCCGGTGCGCAATGCACGCTCCATCATTTGTGCTGCTTCCGGCACCCGGCCACGACGAAAAGCGATCAGGCCGCGCAAATGAAGTGCGTCGGTCTGGTTGGGGGACGAGGCGAGGATGTGGCCGAGCAGACGATCCGCGGCATCGAGCCTGCCGGCTTCGACGTATTCGGTGGCGATGACATAGACCTCGCCCACCGGCATCGACACCTGGGCTGGACGTTGCTGGGTGATCAGCGAGGCGCTCATGGCTGGAACCTTCCAAGCAGGGAGCCGGCCACTGCGCGCAGAGCCTGCCTGCCGGTTGGGGGCGGTTCGGTGGCGGCGCTGACGGGGGCGGGCATGATGGCGGCGGGGCGATAGGTTTGGAATGCCACGCGGCCGGGACCGCTGAGGCGCAGGCAGGGAAGTTGGGTGCGGGCGGTGGGATCGTCGGTCGGATGGATGCTTTGCAGATCGACCGTGGAATCTTTGCACAGCCAGGCATCGTGGCTGATGTCCAGCGGCTCCCCGGCGAGCAGGCCGCGCTCGAACACATCGCCCAGCGCTTGCACCCACACCACGCCGCCTTCCGGGTTGCCGGTGAAGCGGTCGAACTCGAAGCCAGCGCGGCCGGAGAGGCGGTCACCGAGGGCCTGGCTTTGCTCGCGCTCGATTGTGGCATTGCAGGCGAGCAGATATTGGCAGGATTGCACCTGCACCACGTCCCCGCTCGCCAACGGGATGGGGAAGATGGTGCCGGGGATGGCTCCGGCATGGGACGGGCCGAGGCCGAGGCGACCTGGGCCTTCCGCCTGCATCAGCGCGTCACCGATTTCGCGCAGGATGATGCTGGTTTCTTTCCACAGCATGGCTCCGGGGTGAAACAGGATGGTCTGGCCGGGTTCGAGATCGACGGCGAGGGATGGGCTGTGTTCGCCCATGATGCAGCAGGCGAGGCCAGCTAGGGTGCTTTCGGCCGGCTGCTTGGGCATGATCTGCGGCAGGCGGGTGAAATCGGCCATGTTGGCGCAGTGCTCCGAGCGGCTCCGGGAATGTCCTTACTATGCTGCCAGACGAACGTGCTGCAAGTTGGTCACGTAACGGTGTTGTCTGGTGCCGTGGACGCTTCGGCGAGTGAGCGGGCGATGGCGATGAGGGCGGCCCCGATGGGGTTGTCGCGCTGGCTGTTCCAGGCGACGGCCACGCCGACCGCTTCAACTGGTCGTTTCAGCGGGCGGAAGCTGACGCCGGGCGGGCCCAAGGCCGCCATGCCGGAGGAGACCAGTGCTACGCCTAGGCCAGAGGCTACGAGTCCTAGCTGCGCCATCGCGGAATTGACCTCACGTGCGGGCATGGGGGCGAAGCCCGCCTCCCGGCAGGCGGCGACGACGCCGTCGAAATAGGCCGGGCTGATGGCACGGGGCAGCATCATCATCGGTCGTGCTTCTAGTGCGGCGAGGTCGATGATGTCGTGTGCGGCCAGTGGGTCACTGTCCGGCAGGGCGGCGACGAGGCGGTCGGGGGCGAGCGGGGCCATGCGGATGGGGAAGAGGTCGCGCTCCAGCCGTGCGAATGCGATGTCGATCTCACCGCGGCGCAGGGCCTCCATCGCGTCGGAGGTGTCCATTTCACGCACCGTGATGACGGTTTCCGGCCGTTCGGCGCGGAAGGCGCGGATGACCGGGGGGAGGGTCTCGAACATCGCCGAGGTGATGCAGCCGATCGTGATGAGTTCGCGGCGCCCGAGCCGGACTTCGCGGGCGAGAGCTTCGACGGCGAGCGCTGATTCCTCAAGGCGGCGGACGGCGGGAAGCAGCACCTCGCCTTCCCAGGTGGGGCGGGTGCCTTGGCGGGAGCGTTCCAGCAGCTTCACGCCGAGGGTGCGTTCCAGCAGCTGGATTTGCGCGGTCAGGGGCGGCTGCGACATGCCGAGCTTGGCGGCGGCTTTGCCGAAATGGCCGGTTTCGACGACCGCGAGGAAATGGCCGAAGCGCTTGATGAGATTGAGGTCCATGGCGATAGGATTTGCGTATCGATCTGCGCTGTCAATCGGATTTGACCTGTTGCATGGTATCGGCGCAGACCGACCTTCAGAATAAGATCGAGGGATTGCCATGTTGTTGCACGATGTCACCGTCCATCCCGAAAGCGATCGCCTGGCGCGTGAGGACCAGCTGGCCTGGAAGATCGCCTCGGTTGCGAGCGACAAGGTGGCGGTGCTGCCCGAGGTTGAGGACATGATCATCAACCGGGTAAT
The DNA here is from genome assembly GCA_903823665.1 of uncultured Rhodospirillales bacterium. Lineage (GTDB taxonomy): Bacteria > Pseudomonadota > Alphaproteobacteria > Acetobacterales > Acetobacteraceae > CAIQQQ01. The sequence goes on along the minus strand of CAIJTR010000112.1, from coordinate 30,205 downwards.
CGACAACGCGTCGGTGGCGATTGCGGCGATCAACCGCCACCCGGTGAGTGCGGCCCGCGCGCAGGCTTTGGCGCATCCGCGGGCCGGTGGGGCCACGGTGTTTGGCTGCGGCCCGGAAGTTCGGGTTCATGCCGAGTGGGCGGCCTGGGCGAACGGCACGGCGGTGCGGGAGCTGGATTATCACGATACGTTTCTTGCCGCCGATTACAGCCACCCTGGCGACAACATTCCGCCGATCCTCGCAGTCGCGCAGCAGACCAATCGCACCGGGGCCGACGTGGTTCGCGCACTTGCAACCGGCTATGAAATTCAGGTCAATCTGGTGAAGGCGATCTGCCTGCATGCGCATAAGATTGACCATGTGGCGCATCTTGGGCCGTCCGCTGCCGCTGGCATCGGCACGTTGCTGGGACTGCCGACGGAGGTGATCTATCAGGCGGTGCAGCAGGCGTTGCATGTGACAACTTCGACCCGCCAGTCGCGGAAGGGCGAGATCAGCAGCTGGAAGGCTTTTGCGCCGAGCCATGCTGGGAAGTTGGCGATTGAGGCCGTTGATCGCGCGATGCGCGGTGAGGGTGCGCCGAGCCCGATTTATGAAGGTGAGGACAGCGTGATCGCCTGGATGCTCGACGGCAAAAAGGCGCATTATCAGGTGCCGCTGCCAGCACCGGGTGAGGCCAAGCGCGCGATTATGGACACGTTCACCAAGGAGCACTCGGCGGAGTATCAGAGCCAGGCGCTGATCGATCTTTCGTTCCGCATGGGATCGAAAGTGAAGAACTGGGATGATGTGAAGGAGGTGGTGATTGAGACTTCGCATCATACTCATTACGTGATCGGCACCGGCTCCAACGATCCCCAGAAATTCGACCCGACGGCGAGCCGCGAGACGCTTGATCACTCGATCATGTATATTGTGGCAGTGGCTTTGCAGGATGGCACCTGGCACCATGTGCGCAGCTATGATCCGGCACGGGCGCAGCGGGCGGATACGGTTCGGCTGTGGCAGAAGATCCGCACGGTGGAAGATCACGCCTGGACCGAGCGTTATCACTCGATTGATCCGGCGGTGAAGGCGTTTGGCGGGCGGATCATCATCCGCATGAATGACGGCACCGAGATTGCCGATGAGATGGCAGTGGCGAACGCTCACACGCTGGGGGCCACGCCGTGGCAGCGCGCGGATTACATCCGCAAGTTCCGCACGCTGACCGAGGGCATTTTGGATGCCGCCGAGATTGAGCGGTTCCTGGATGTGGCGCAGCGTTTGCCGAGCCTGTCGCCTGCCGGTTTGGCGGGGCTTACGATTGCTCTGCCGCATGGCACGCTGGAGACTGGTAAGGCTGGTTTGTTCTAGTTCTCAGCAGGAGAAAGCAGATGAGTGACACTCAGACGGCGGCTCCGAAAGTCAAGAAATCTGTGGCGTTGTCCGGCGTGGTCGCTGGCAACACCGCACTTTGCACGGTGGGCCGGACCGGCAATGATTTGCACTATCGCGGCTACGATATTCTCGACGTGGCTGAGGCCTGTGAGTTCGAGGAAATTGCTTATCTGCTGGTGCATGAGAAGCTGCCGAACATTGCCGAGTTGAAGGCATATAAGGCGAAGTTGCAGTCTCTGCGTGGAATTCCTTCGAGTGTGAAGGCGGTGCTGGAGCAAATTCCCGCCTCTGCTCACCCGATGGATGTGATGCGCACGGCGGTGAGTGCGCTGGGCTGCGTTCTGCCCGAGGCGCATGATCACAACACCACCGGCGCGCGCGATATTGCGGACCGGCTGATGGCCTCACTCGGCTCCATTTTGCTGTATTGGTATCACTGGACGCATAACGGCAGGCGTATCGAGGTGGAGACCGATGACGAGACCATTGGTGGCCATTTCCTGCATCTGCTGCATGGCAAAAAGCCGAGCGAGAGCTGGGTGCGGGCGATGCATACGTCCCTGATCCTGTATGCAGAACATGAGTTCAACGCCTCAACCTTCACCTGTCGTGTGGTGGCGGGCACGGGCTCGGACATGTATTCGGCAATCACCGCTGGCATCGGCGCATTGCGTGGGCCGAAGCATGGTGGGGCGAACGAGGCGGCGCTGGAAATTCAGCAGCGTTACGCCACACCCGATGCGGCCGAGGCGGATATTCGCGCCCGTGTGGCGGCGAAGGAAGTGGTGATTGGGTTTGGTCATCCGGTTTATACTGTCAGTGATCCGCGCAACGTCGTGATCAAGCGCGTCGCGCATCAGTTGAGCGTGGAGGCGGGGGATACGCTGCTCTATCGCGTGGCGGAGCGGCTGGAGAGTGTGATGGCGGACACCAAGAAGATGTTCCCCAACCTCGATTGGTTCAGTGCTGTTTCCTACAAGATGATGGGTGTGCCGACCTCGATGTTCACGCCGATCTTTGTGATCTCGCGCACCAGCGGGTGGGCGGCGCATGTGATCGAGCAGCGGCAGGATGGCAAGATTATCCGTCCGGCTGCGAATTATATCGGGCCGGATGATGTGCGGTTTGTGCCGTTGGCTGAGCGGGGGGCGTCGGTATGACGTATCTGATCGGGGCTGATCTGCCGACGGTGCCAGCCGGTGACCGCTTCCGTTCGTTGCTGGCAAGGCCTGGGATTTTGGGCATTCCAGGAACCCATAATGGGCAGGCGGCGTTGCAGGCGAAGGCGGCGGGGTTCGACGCGCTGTATCTGTCCGGTGCGGCGATGACGGCCTCGATGGGTTTGCCGGATGTGGGGCTGATCACGGTGGATGAGGTGTGTTTCTTCATCCGTCAGGTGGCGCGCAGCTCGGCTTTGCCGGTGCTGGTGGACGGCGATACCGGCTACGGCGAGGCACTCAACGTGATGCACATGGTGCGGGCGTTTGAGGATGCCGGCGCTGGCGCGGTGCATATCGAGGATCAGTTGCTGCCGAAGAAATGTGGGCATCTGAACGACAAGAAGATTGCTGATGCACATGACATGGCGGCGAAAATTGCTGCTGCCGCCACGGCTCGTCGGCATCTCTACATTCTCGCACGCACCGATGCGGCGGCGAGTGAGGGGATGGATGGGGCGGTGGCTCGGGCGAAGCTTTATATTGAAGCTGGGGCCGATGCGATTTTCCCGGAAGCGCTGAACACGGCGGAGATGTTCCGGGAGTTCGCGCGGCGTATGCCGGGTGTGCCGTTGCTGGCGAACATGACGGAGTTTGGCCGCACCCCGTTCTTCACCGCCGCCGAGTTCGAGGACATGGGCTACAAGATGGTGATCTGGCCAGTGAGTTCGCTGCGGGTGGCGAACAAGGCGCAGGCGGATCTGTTCGCGGCCATCAGGCGAGATGGCGGAACGCACAACCAGATCGACCGCATGCAGACCCGCGCTGAGCTTTACGCCACGATTGACTACGCGGGCTATGAGGCGCTCGATCAGTCGATCATCACCACGGTGATACCGGAAGCAATGCCCCAGCGTTAAACAGCGCGGTTGATCATAGTCTGAGCCGCAACAAGACGGCGACCGGGAGGACAGGACATGGATCAAAACACTGGCTACGCGGAGGCCTATGCCGCGTGGCAGTCCAACCCTGAGGCTTGGTGGGCGAAAGCCGCCGAGGGGCTCGACTGGGCAAAGCGTTGGGACCGGGTTTTTGATCCGTCACTCGGTGCATTTGGGCAATGGTTCGCCAGTGGTGAGATCAGTATCTGTCACAACGCGCTCGACCGGCACGTGGATGCGGGGCATGGCGACAGACGTGCGCTGATCTGGGACAGCCCGGCGGCGGGTGCGCAGCGTGTGCTGACGTATCGGGAGTTGCGAGATCACACCGCCAAACTTGCCGGAGCCTTGGTGGCGCGGGGCATTGGGCGTGGGGATCGCGTGGTGATCTACATGCCGATGGTGCCTGAGGCGGTGATGGCGATGCTTGCCTGTGCGCGCATTGGGGCCATTCATTCGGTGGTGTTCGGTGGGTTTGCAGCGCCCGAATTGGCGAAGCGAATTGAGGATGCGCAGCCGCGCGCGGTGATTTCGGCGAGTTGCGGGATCGAGCCAGGGCGACTGGTTGCGTATAAGCCGTTGCTGGATGAGGCGATCTCGCTGTCCGCGCATAAGCCGGAATGCTGCTTGATTCTGCAGCGGCCGATGCTGGCGGCTGAGATGGTGGCTGACCGGGACTATGATCTTCTGGGCGCGATGGAGGCTGCGGCGCCGCATGGGTGTGTGCCGGTGGCCGCCACCGATCCGCTGTATATCCTCTACACCTCCGGCACGACGGGCAAGCCGAAGGGTGTGGTGCGGGATTGCGGCGGCTACGCGGTGGCGCTGCACAATTCGATGTCGATGATCTACGGCATCAAGCCGGAAGATACGTATTGGTGCGCCAGTGATGTCGGCTGGGTTGTAGGCCATAGCTATATCGTTTACGCGCCGTTGCTGCTCGGCTGCACGACTGTGATGTATGAGGGCAAGCCGGTGGGCACGCCAGATGCGGGTGCGTTCTGGCGGGTGTGTGCAGAGCATAAGGTGCGCGTGCTGTTCACCGCCCCCACCGCGCTGCGGGCCATTCGGCAGCGCGATCCGGAGCTTTCCTTTCTGGCGCAGTATGATCTCTCATCACTCGATGCACTTTATCTGGCCGGCGAGCGCTGCGATCCGCCGACGGCGATCTGGGCGGCGGAGCATTTGGGCAAGCCGGTGGTTGATCATTGGTGGCAGACTGAAACGGGTTGGCCCATCACGGCGGGCTTTCGTGGGTATGGGTTGTTTCCGGTCAAGCCGGGCTCGGGCGGCCGGGCTGGGCCTGGGTATGACGTGCAGGCGCTGGATGACGCGGGCTTGCCGCTGCCTCGTGGCCAGAGTGGGAACCTCTCGATCAAGTTGCCGCTGCCGCCTGGGTGTGCGCCGACGCTGTGGGGCTCAGATGATCATTACCGCAGGTCTTATCTTGCGGATTTCCCGGGCTGGTATCGGACGGGGGATGCCGGCGAGGTTGATCTGGATGGCGACGTTTGGATCATGGGGCGGACCGATGACCTTATTAACGTGGCCGGTCATCGGCTGAGCACGGGGCAAATGGAGGAGATTCTATCTGGCCATCCGGCGGTGGCGGAGTGTGCGGTGATTGGTGCTGCGGACTCGCTGAAGGGGCAGACACCGCTTGGGTTTGTGGTGTTGAAGGCGGGTGTCGAGCGATCTCATTCGGAGATCGTGAGCGAGCTAGTGGCGCTGATGCGCAACACGTTGGGGCCGGTGGCGGCGTTCAAGGATGCTTTGGTGGTCAATAGGCTTCCGAAAACACGGTCCGGCAAAATTTTGCGTGCGAGCATTCGCAGACTGGCGGATGGGCAGGACGCGAACCCACCGCCGACGATTGATGATGTGGCGGCACTCGACGATATCTCTGCGGCATTGGGAGGCAAGTGATGACCGAATTTCGCGCGTTGATGTTGCGCCAGGATGGCAAGGCAGTGACGTCGGCCATTGAGCAGGTGAGGGTGGATGCGTTGCCTGCGGGCGAGGTGCTTGTGCGGGTTTCGCATTCCACGCTGAACTACAAAGATGGGTTGGTGCTGGGTGGGCTGGGGCGGCTGGTGCGGAATTATCCGCATATTCCCGGCATTGATTTCGCCGGTGTGGTGGCGGAGTCGTCTGACGGGCGCTGGAAGATCGGCGATGCGGTGGTGCTGACCGGCTGGCGCGTCGGCGAGACGGCGTGGGGCGGCTACGGCGAATATGCCCGCGTGATGGCGGATATGCTGGTGGCGCTGCCCGCCGGGATGACGGCCAAGCAGGCGATGGCGATCGGTACGGCGGGCTTCACCTCCATGCTCGCGGTGATGGCGCTGGAGGCACATGGCGTGACACCAGCTTCGGGTGACGTGCTGGTGACGGGCGCTGCCGGTGGCGTGGGGTCAGTGGCCGCGGCAGTGCTGGCGAAGCTGGGGTATCGCGTTGTCGGTTCGTCCGGACGTCCGGAGACGGCGGATTATTTGAAGTCGCTGGGGGTGGCGGAGATCATCGAGCGGTCAAGCCTCTCGACAGCACCAACGCGTCCGCTCGACAGCGAGCGCTGGGCGGGCTGTGTGGATGCGGTCGGCGGCACCACGCTCGCCACCGTACTGACGCAGATGAAATATCGCGGGGCAGTGGCGGCGTGCGGGTTGGCCGGTGGGGCGGAGCTTGCCACCACGGTGATCCCGTTCCTGCTGCGCGGCGTGAATCTGCTCGGCATTGACAGCGTGATGTGCCCGATGCCGGAGCGGGAGCGCGCTTGGGCTCGGCTGGCCACGGATCTGCCGCTTGGGTTGCTCGACAGCATGATCGAGGTGATCAGCCTGGCCGATCTTCCTGAGTATGGCAGGAAGATCTTGGCCGGGCAGATTCGAGGGCGGGTTGTTGTGGAGATTTGATCAGTCGATGACAGCCGCGTAGGTGAGGGCGCGGAGTTCTCTTCGGATCGGGTAGGTGCTCGACGGGGTGAGCTGGGTGAACAGCACGACCACCATCTCCTCCGCAGGATCGACCCAGAAGCCGGTGCTGGCGGCACCGCCCCAGGCGAATTCTCCAGGGGTGCCGATGGATTGGGCGCGGGCGGGGTCGAGCATCACCGAGAAGCCGAGGCCAAAGCCAACGCCCTCATAGTTTGATTCCGAGAAGCGCTTCTGGCCCATGCTTGCCATGTCGCCGCCGAGATGATTGCTGGTCATTAGGTCCACGGTTTTGCGGCCGAGCAGGCGTTGGCCGTTGAAGATGCCTTTGTTGAGCATCATCTGCGCGAACCGCAGATAATCGCCGGACGTGCCGCATAGGCCGCCGCCGCCGGACGCGATTTTGCCGGGCTGGGTGAAGCGGGATGTGGCAGGGTCGTCGAAAATCTGCAGGCCTTCTGGGCTTGGATAGTAGTTGGCGGCGAAGCGCGCGACCTTGTCCGTGGGGACGATGAACGACGTGTCGTTCATGCCGAGCGGGGTCAGGATGCGCTCCTGCATGAAGCTCTCGAAGCTCTGTCCGGAGATGACGGCGACGAGGTGGCCGAGCACATCGGTGGCGATCGAGTAGTTCCAGGCGGTGCCGGGTTGGGCGAGCAGCGGCAGGGCGGCAGCTTTTTCCACCACGTCCCCAAGGCTGAGGTCGGAGGTTTGGAAGTCGATCCCCTGGGCGCGATACATCGCGTCGATCAAGGTGGCGCTCATGAAGCCATAGGTAAGGCCGGAGGTGTGGGTGAGCAGGTCGCGGAAAGTGATGTCACGCTCGGCGGGCACGGTTTCGAGCTTCACCGAGTTGCCGCCGGCGGCCACGCGCTGGTTGGCGAAATAGGGCAGGAAGCGGGTGATCGGGTCGTCGAGCTGAAAGCGCCCTTCCTCATACAGCATCATGATGCAGGCGGAGGTGAGCGGCTTGGTCATGGAGTAGATGCGCACGATGGTCTCAGCCGCCATGGGCGTGGCACGCGCGATGTCGGCCATGCCGGTGCAGCGTGTGTAGGCAAGGCGGCCACGGCGGGCGACGGCGACACTCACGCCCGGCAATTTGCCGCTGGCAACGAGTTGGTCCATCCAGCCATCGATGCGGGCAAGCCTGCTGGTGGAAAGGCCGACATCTTCGGCGGTGATTTGGGGCAGCGAGTCCATGTGCATTCCTCTTTCGCGGTTGGAGGGAGATTTGCACGTCTTGGTGCTGCCGCCCATAGTTCGGGTCTCGTCATTGTAATGAGATCGAACATGGCCGCACAGGCACTCTCGCGCTTCAAAATCCTCGATCTGACGCGCGTGCGCGCAGGGCCGACTTGTGTGAGGCAGTTCGCCGATCATGGCGCGCAGGTGATCAAGGTGGAGTCGCCGGATGCTGCGAGTGCCGGGTTGGGCGGGCCTCGGCATGGCTCGGATTTCCAGAATCTGCACCGCAACAAGCGCTGCATTTCGGTGGATATGAAGTCACCGGAGGGGCTGGCCGTCATCAAGAAGCTGGTGGCGTGGGCGGATGTGCTGGTGGAGAATTTCCGCCCTGACGTGAAAGACCGGCTGGGCATTGGCTATGAGGCGATGCGGGCGATCAATCCCCGGCTGATTTATGCCTCGATGTCGGGCTTTGGCGAGGATGGGCCGTACCGGATGCGGCCCGGGTTCGATCAGATCGCCCAGGGCATGGGCGGGCTGATGATGGTGACGGGGGCTCCCGGCGAGGGGCCGATGCGGGTGGGGATTCCCGTGGCTGACCTCACGACCGGGCATTTCACCGCGCAGGGCATCATGATTGCGCTGCTGGAACGGGAGATGTCCGGCGAGGGGCAGTGGGTGCAGACGAGCCTGCTCGCCTCGCAGATTGCGATGATGGATTTCCAGGCGGCGCGGTATCTGCTGGAGGGCGAGGTGCCGGGCCAGGCGGGGAATGATCACCCGACGAATATCCCCACCGGCGTGTTTGCGACGTCGGACGGGTTCATCAACATTGCCACCGCCGGGACGCCGATTTTCGTGCGGCTGTGCAAGGCGATTGGCATTGAGGACGCGATTGATGATCCGCTGTTCGCCTCGGCCAAGGCGCGTTCGGTCAACCGCCATGCGCTGAATGCGAAGATCGAGGCGGTGACGAAGACGGATAATTCGGCCTCATGGGTGGAGCGGTTGAACAAGGCGGAGGTGCCGGCCGGACCAATCTACAAGATGGATGAGGTGTTCGCCGATCCGCAGGTGCGACATCTGGGCATGGCGGCTGCGGTGGAGCACCCGACGCTGGGGCCGATCAAGATTGTGGGCCAGCCGATCAAGCTGAGCCGGACGCCTGCGGAGATTCATACCGCGACGGCTGAATTGGGTGAGCACACCGACGTTGTGCTGGGTGAGTTGGGGTATGACGCGGCGGCCATTGCGGCGTTGCGCGCACAGGGAGCGGTGGCATGAGCGATGAGCTGCTTTACGACGTTCGTGACGGTATCGGATACGTCACATTCAACCGTCCGCAGGCGCGCAACGCGATGATTTTCTCGATGTATGAGCGGCTGGCGGAGATTTGCACCAACGCGAACACGGATCACTCGATCAAGGCGCTGGTGCTGACCGGAGCGGGGGAGAAGGCGTTCGCGGCGGGGACGGATATTTCGCAGTTCCGCGAATTCAAGACGCAGCAGGATGCGCTGGATTATGAGGCGAAGATCGACCGCGTGTTGGGGGTGCTGGAATCCTGCGGCAAGCCCACGATTGCGGCGATGGCGGGGGCCTGCACGGGTGGCGGTGCGGGCATGGCGTTTTCCTGCGATTTGCGTATTGGGATGGTGAACACGCGCATCGGCTTTCCGATTGCGCGCACGCTGGGCAACTGCCTGTCCATGTCGAACTACGCGCGTCTGGTGAGTTTGATAGGGCCGGCGCGGGTGAAGGATATCGTGTTCACCTCGCGGCTGGTGGAGGCGGAGGAGGCGAAGGCCATCGGCATGATCAATGAGATACTGCCCGATCATACGTCGCTGCTGGCACGGGCCGAGGAATTGGCGAAGCTGGTTGCCAGTCAGGCCCCGCTGACCTTGCGGGCGACCAAAGAGGCGTTGCGGCGGCTGAAGGAGCGGGCGTCTGAGGGGATGGAGAAGGATCTCATTCTGATGTGCTATATGAGCCGCGACTTCCGCGAGGGGATGGAGGCGTTCCTGGGCAAGCGCACGCCGGTTTGGACCGGGACTTGACCCTCGACGACGATGATCTGACGGCGGCGGTTGCTGGTGGCGTTCTCTCCGCAGAGAAAGCAGCGCAGTTGCGTGCATTTGCGTCCGCGCGCCGGGCCACGCCGGAGGTGGATGAAGAGAACATCCGACTGATCAGCAGCTTCAACGATATTTTCGTCTGCGTGGCTGTTGTGCTGACGCTGGTTGCGATTGGCGTGCTCACCGCGCTGGTGACAGCTTGGCTGCCTGGATTGTGCGTGGCGGCCGCATCCTGGCTGATGGCGGAATATTTCACCCGCAAACGGATGATGGCGTTGCCAAGTATTTTGCTGGTGGTGACGTTTTCGGCCGGGCTTGGCGCTTTTGGCGCTTTGGTGCTCGGTGTTGCGATGCACCCGCTGAGCCACTGGGGACTGTTCCAAAGTATGAACGGGAGCGGAACGCCACGTTTCCCGGGGAGTGACCTCTCTGTCGCCGTGACGGCAGGCTTTGGGTTGGCAAGCGTGGGGGCATTTGTGCATTGGCTTCGCTTTCATGTCCCGATCACGATGGCTGTGCTCTGCGCCTCTGTGCTCGCGGCGGTGATTGCACTCGGGGCGATGGTCTTCCCCGGGCTGGTGGCATGGTCCTCAGAGATCATGCTGATCTGCGGGCTGCTGTTGTTTGCGTTGGCGTTACGTTGGGATGCGAGTGATGTGCAACGCCGCACGCGGCGCAGTGATGTGGCGTTCTGGCTGCATATGATCGCAGCGCCACTGATGGTTCGCCCAGTGTTTGAAATGCTGGGCCTGACCTCGGGCCATTCGGCCACGATGGAGGCAGGGCGGGCGATTTTGGCGATCGGCTGTTACGTCATTTTGGCGATGGTGGCGCTGGTGATTGACCGCCGGGCGCTGCTGCTGTCTGCCCTGATTTATGTGCTCTATGCGATCTTCAGCCTGCTGGCGCTGACCGGGTTGGTGACGACGGCGTTTGCGGCAACGGGGCTGGTGATCGGCACCACGCTGCTGCTGCTCTCGGTGTGGTGGCGGGCCTTGCGTGCCCCGCTGGTGCGAGCGCTTCCCGCGCGCATCCGTGCTATCGTCCCGGCGTGAGGTCTTCTCGCTCAATCACATAAGGCGCTGCTCATGAGTTTGCTGATTTTGGGGATTATCCTGTTCCTCGGCGCACATAGTCTGCCGATGGTTCGTGAGACACGGGCTGGGCTGCTGGCGAAGCTGGGGGAGGGCGGGTTCAAGGGCGCCTATTCGCTCATCTCGCTGCTGGGCTTTGTGTTGATCGTCTACGGCTTTCACACCTACCGCGCTGAGGGCTGGGTGCAGGTTTGGAGCCCGCCAGTATGGACGCGGCACATCACCATTTCGCTGATGTGGTTCGCGTTTGTGGCGCTGGCCGCGATGGGGCCGAAGCCGAGCCGGATCAAGGGATGGCTTCGGCACCCGATGCTGGTTGCGATCAAAATCTGGGCGCTCGCGCATCTGCTCGCCAATGGTGATCTGGGTGGGATGATCCTGTTCGGATCGTTCCTGGCCTGGGCCGTGGTGGACCGGATTTCGGTGAAGAAGCGCGGCCTGTTGGGGGCTGAGCCGCAGGCGGCATTCACCCGGAGCGATGCGATTATCGTGGTGGCTGGAACGGTGGCCTATGTGGCGATGATGTTCGCCCATCCCTGGCTGATCGGCGTGGCGGTGGTGGGGTAGAGCGCACATGGCCACTCCGCAGATCAAGCTCGCTTTGCTGATGCAATGCGCGGCTGGCATTCATCCGGCATCTTGGATTCATGATGGAGCGGTGAAGGGTGCTGCCAACAGCATCGAGTATTACGCCATGATGGCGCAGCTGGCGGAGCGCGGGCTGTTCGATCTGTTCTTCATCGCGGATACGCCAGCCGCACGGACGAATGATCTGGAGGCGTGGAGCCGCTATCCGCTGTTCATGAACTCGTTCGAGCCGCTGACGCTGCTGTCGGCGCTGGCTGGTTCGACGAAGCGGATTGGACTGGGCGGCACGGCATCGACCAGTTTCACCGAGCCCTACAACATTGCGCGGCAATTCGCGGGGCTTGACCATATCAGCCACGGGCGGGCGGCCTGGAATGTGGTGACCTCCGCCAATGCCTATGTGGCGAAGAATTTCGGGCTGGATGAGCTGCCGCCGCACGGCCTGCGCTATGAGCGGGCGCGGGAGTTCGTGGGGATCGTTCGTGCCCTTTGGGACACGTTTGAGGATGACGCGATTGAGGAGAACAAGGCGACCGGCCGGTATTTTGACCCCGCCAAGTTCCATGTGCTGCACCATGAGGGCAAGCATTTCAAACTACACGGCGCGCTGAACATCTCGCGCCCGCCGCAGGGCTATCCGGTGACGATCCAGGCGGGGGCGTCGGACACGGGCAAGGACTTCGCCGCCGAGTTTGCCGAGGTGGTGTTCGGGACGGCCACCAATCTGGATGAGGGTGTGGCCTTCTATTCCGAGCTGAAGGGCCGCATGGCAAAGTTTGGTCGTGCGCCGGATCAGATGAAGATTTTGGCCGGGTTGAACGTGGTGGTGGGCCGAACGCGGGCGGAGGCGGAGGACAAGCACGCGGCCATCAAGGCGCTGATGCATCCAACGGTGGGGCGGTTTTTTCTGGGCAATGATCTGGAGGTTGATCTGTCCGACCTGCCGCTGGATGAGCCAATTCCGCTGGACCGGATTCCGAAGGAGGCGCGGTTCCATAAGGCGTATTTCGATCAGATCGTGGCCGAAATCCGCACCCGCAACCCGACCCTACGCGAGCTGTTCATGAATTATGAACGCGGCAAGAGCACGCTGCTGGGAAGTCCTTCGGATATTGCCGACATGATGCAGGCGTGGATGGAGCGCGGCGCGGCCGACGGGTTCATGCTGACCTTCAACCAGATGCCAGCGGATGCTGAGGCATTCGTGGATTTGGTGATCCCGGAATTGCAGCGGCGCGGGTTGTACCGAACGGAGTATGAGGCCGGGCAGTTGCGGGATTTGCTGGGATTGGCGCGGCCGAGGAATCAGTTTGCGGCGTAGGGGTGCGACAGTGGCTTTGCGCTTCTGTAACGTGTTAGCTGGACCGCCCGCTTTCGACCAATGGCAGACGTTCGCAACTGACCTCTGCAACGGCTAAGTCCCCATTGCATTGGCTGGGAAACTTGGCGCAGGAGTCTAATTTTACGTGCACTTGGGTCTGTAAATCGCGAAGAAGCCTATTGCCAGAAACCGGCCTCGCCGATGATAATTGACAGCGCGCTAGGATCTGGGAGCTATTCGTCGTGATTAATGACCCACAACCATTGACCTTTGATCGTATAAAAAATCGATATTGGAAGTTCTTTCACGATGGTGGTTTTGTTGCTACCGAATTTTTCAAATTTCTCCCCGACGGGACGATTGGGGGATATAATCATGACAACGAGCGATATTGGGAGATTGAAAATGGAGTATTGTCTTTATTTAACAATGCCCGCGTTTCTACAGTCACTTTCGACTTTGTTGAATTCGATGATGGCGGCCTCTTGTTAAAGGGTAAGCACTTTGGGAAAACGCCCATTCTTTGTCTACGAGAGCAATCAGGCAGAGTTAAAGATAACGAAACAAAAACGGTACTTAAATACGAAATAGAAAATCTCGGCTGGTCTATTGGAGACCATACTTATGGAGTGCCTTCGTTCTTCGAAAAAGAGATGTCGAGGCTGGTAATTGGAAAATATTGTTCAATTGCAAGTGGTGTCCAAATAGCGTTTGGAGATCACCGAACGGATACTTTCACAACATTTCCATTTGAAGCTAAACGACGTTTTTGGGAGCACGTGCCTCGGGGTGTTAAGGATCATATCTCAAAAGGCGACGTAATTATTGGAAATGATGTTTGGATCGGCTCAGATGTATTTATTGGGTCAGGGGTAACGATCGGTAGCGGTGCCGTAATCGGAGCAAAATCTGTTGTTACTAAAGATGTCCCGCCTTATGCAGTTTTAGTTGGTAATCCTGGGCGAGTTGTGCGGTATAGATTTGATCCAAATATTGTTGAAGAATTGCTTAAATTGTCTTGGTGGGATTTAAGTGACGAACTTGTAGATACGCTATTGCCGTTTTTAATGTCCAATGATGCCTCGGCCTTTTTTTCTGCCTCAAAACAAGCAAAATCTGCAATGGAGGGGATAAGCGACATCGAACTGAGTGATCTGTCGAATTCTTGATTTCCGCGACGGCCCCAGCGTCCGCTTCTCACCAGATACAGACGTTCAATCTGAGACAATACCCCGCCTCCCACCGTTTCGTCGCGTGCGGGGAATGGTGGGTGACGCCAATCGGCTTGCCTACCTTACGAAGACGGGTCCAGCCGTGACGCAGCTGCTCGAAGGCCGGTGGCCAGCGCGTCGGTGACGGCGCGGATGCGGGGGGTGTGGCGGATGGAGTTGTGGACGGCCATCCAGAGTTCGCGTGAGGGTGGGGTGGCATCGAGCCGGACAAGGCCGCTGTTGTCGCCGATTAGACGGCCGAGGCAGGCAAGGCCGACGCCTTGCTGGCAGGCGGCGCGCTGGGCATAGCGGTTGTTGGTGCGCAGGACCACGCAGGCCTGGGCGGTGTGTTCAGCCAGCCACGCCATGTCCGGCGTGCCCATCAGATCCTGATTGGTGGTGATGACGGTGTGGCCGGGGCAGCCTGCGGTGAGGTCGGGTGTGCCGTGCTGGTCGAGATAGGATTGCGAGGCGTAAAGCCCGCTGCCGAGAGTGGCGACCTTGCGCACCGCGAGATCGAGTTGCGTCAGCCGGGCAACGCGGAGCGCGATGTCAGCCTCGTGATGGCTGAGGCTCAGGTTGCGGGTGGCAATCGACAGCTCAATGGTGATGCCGGGCTGCTTATCGCGCAGGCGGGCGAGGATGGGCATCAGGATTTCGACGGTCAGCGTCTCGATGGTGGTGATGCGCACCACGCCTTCGAGCCGCACGTCGCGCCCGGTGATGATGTGTTCGGCCGCGAGCACCTCGGCCTCGATCCGCTCGGCATTGCCGAGGATGGATTGGCCGACGGCTGTGGGCACGAGGCCGCTGGGGGTTTTCTGCAGAAGGGCGGCCCCGGTGCGTGCCTCCATCGCGGCGAGCCTGCGGCTCATGGTGCTTTGCTGGACGCCGAGGGCGCGAGCGGCGGCCGAGAGAGAGCCGTGACGGGCGAGGGCGAGGAAGCTCTGCAAATCGTCCCAGTCGAGCATGATGCGGCATCCCCTGTGCGAATTCGCATGGTCTGCGTGCATCTATAGGGAAGCGTTATGCGAGAACGGAAGCCCTATCTCATGCGCAAGCCGGATGGTCCGGCGGTTGAGGAGAGTGGCGATGAACACCGAGAAATATGGCGCGCTGTTGCTGCGCGTCTCGTTGGGCGTGTTGTTTTTGGTGCATGGCGGGCTGAAGCTGTTCGTGTTCGGACCGGCGGGCACGGCGGGCTATTTCGCGAGCCTGGGGTTGCCGGCGGCATTGGCCTACGCCGATATCGCCGTTGAGTTGGTGGGCGGATTGGCGCTGATTGCTGGCTTCTACACCCGCATTGCCGCTCTGGTTTTGGTGCCGGTGCTGCTCGGTGCGATTGTGACGGTGCATGGCGGCAACGGATTTTTCTTCAATGCGCCGGGCGGCGGTTGGGAATACCCTGCGTTCTGGGCCGTGGCTCTGCTGGTGCAGGCATTGATCGGCGATGGAGCCTATGCGTTGCGTTCCAGCCGCTTGCCGGCTTCGGTCTGAAAAGGGAGAGACAGCGATGTTGCCAGCCATTTTTCTAAGCCACGGTGCGCCCACTTTGCCGCTGGTTGACGCCCCGGCGCGGGATTTCCTGCTGGGTCTTGGCGCATCGCTGCCTCACCCGACCGCGATTGTGGTGATCTCGGCGCATTGGGAAACGGCGGCCCCGATGGTCAATTCGGTGGCCAAGAACGAGACGATTCATGATTTCTACGGCTTCCCAAAGGCACTGTATGAGATGAGCTATCCGGCCCCGGGCGATGCTGCGCTGGCGGATCGGATCAGCGATCTGCTGTGCGCGGCCGGGCTGCAGAGCAGTGTGGATACCAAACGCGGGCTTGATCACGGCGCGTGGGTGCCGCTGCTGCTGGCTTATCCCGGTGCCGATATTCCGGTGCTGCAGGTTTCGGTGCAGAGCCATCTCGGGCCCGCGCATCACCATCAACTGGGCCGCGCGCTGGCTCCGTTGCGGGCGGAGGGCGTGCTGATCATCGGCTCCGGCAGCTTCACCCATGATCTGCGGCGGTTCCGCGGGCAGGCGATGGACGCACCGGCGACGCCCGATGTGGTGGAGTTCGCTGACTGGATGGACAAGGCGCTGCGCGAGGAGCGGGTGAGCGATTTGCTGACCTATCGCAGCAAGGCCCCACACGCGGCGGACGAGCACCCGACAGAGGAGCACCTGCTGCCGTTGTTTGCGGCGATGGGGGCGGGCGGAGAGGGGGCTAAGGCCACGCGGCTGCATCAAAGTGCTATGTATTCGATGTTGCGAATGGATGCCTATTCGTTCGCTTGATCGCGTGAATATGATTGGCAGGCTGAGCGGGTGGGGTTAGCGTTCTCCAAAACAATGAATGGGGAACGCCATGCGCCGCTCAGCTTTTGCCTCGCTTGCTGTTTTTTTGTCGCTGTCCTCCGGCGTCGCGTTGGCCCAGACCCCTCTCGATATGGCGCAGGAGCAGGCGAATTCTCAGCCTGGGCCGCGCATTGTGCCGGGGCGCAGCATTCCGGTTCCCACTTCGACCGTCAGTCCTGAACTCGCCAAGCAGATTGCCGCAGCGTATCGCCCAGTGGCGTGGAACGCCAATCCGCCGGATGCTGCTGCCTGGACGGCGCTGGTCAACCGGCTTGCGGCGGCTGGTGCAGCGGTGCAGCCGGCTTGGCGCGAGAAGCTGAGTGTGACGATCAGTCAGGCGACGATGGGTGGGGTTCCGGTTTTCATTCTGGAGCCGAAGGACATGCCAGCGGCCAATCGCAATCGCGTGCTGCTGAACATCCATGGCGGCGGCTACGTGTATTCGCCGGGGGAGGCTGGCACTGGGGAGGCAGCGGCGATGGCGGGGTATGGCCATTTCAAGGTGATCTCGGTTGATTACCGCATGCCGCCGGCGGCCCCGTATCCGGCGGCGATGGATGACGCGATGGCGGTTTACAAAGCCGTACTGGCGTCCTCGGACCCCTCGCATGTGGCGGTGTTTGGCACGTCAACCGGTGGCGGCATGACGTTGGCGCTGATGCTGCGCGCAAAGGATGAGGGTGTGGCGCTGCCTGCGGTTATTGCTCCCGGTACGCCGTGGTCGGACATGACCGAGACCGGAGACAGCTACAAAACCAATGAGTGGCTCGACAATATTCTGGTTAGCTACGGCTCCGGTTATCTAGTCCATGCGGCACTGCTTTATGCGAACGGGCATGATCTGAAAGACCCGCAGTTGAGCCCGATCTACGGCGATTTCCACGGCTTGCCGCCGGCGATTTTGACCACCGGCACGCGCGATTTGTTCCTTAGCAACACCGTGCGCACGCATCGCAAGCTGCGGCAGGCCGGGGTGGAGGCGCAGTTGCAGGTGTTCGAGGGTATGTCGCACGCCAATTACACCATCGATCCATTCACGTCTGAGGGCCGCGAGGCTTTCGAGGAGATTGCGCGGTTCTTTGATACGCATCTGGCGAAGTAGGGAGCGCTACGGCCGGAGTTTGTAAAAGCGCGTCGCGTTGCCGCCGAATATCGCCGCGCGTTCCTCGTCGGAGAGGGCGGCCGTGAGTTCGTGCGCCCAGTCCCACCATTGGGCGTAACTGCCGTTGAGGGTGAGAACGGGCCAGTCGCTGCCCCAGATGATGCGGTGGGGCCCGAATAGGTCGAGCACAGCTTGTGCATAGGGGGCGATGTCGGCGAGCGACGCGCCGGGTTTTGCTTCCGTGAGCAGGCCGGAAAGTTTGCAATGCAGATCGCGATATTGTGCGAGTGCCGCCATGTCGGCGTGCCACTCGTCGAACCCGGCGGCTGCGATGTCCGGCTTGGCGGCGTGGTCGATGACGACGCGCAGATCGGGGTGGCGGTCGAGCAGGCGGGGTAGGAGTTTGAGGTGGCGGACGCGGACGAGTGCGTCAAAGCTCAGGTCGTGCTCGATGATGGCGCGATAGGCGGGGTTGAGTTCGGGGCGGAGCAACCAATCATCCTCGGCGATGTCCTGCAGCATGGGGCGGATACCGCGCAGCAGCGGATTGCTCGCGACGGCTGCGATGCGGGCGGGGGCGTCGGGCGTTGCCATGTCGGTCCAGCCGACGACGCCTCGCACGCGCGGGTCGATGTGGGCAAGGCTGAGGAGGAAGTGCGTTTCGGCCTCGGTGGGGGCGGCCTGGACCAACACGATGCCGTCAATTCCTGCGTCGTCGAAGAGTGGGGCGGCGTCGCTCGGCAGGAAATCTCGGCAGATGGGGAGGTCTGGTGTCATCCAGCCGTAGTCGCCCCGCGCGACCTGCCAGTAATGCACATGGGCGTCTATGATCGGCATTAGTCCTCCTCCTCACGCGAACCTTTGCGGTTGGGGCCGTCGCTGGCGATTGAGGCTGGGTCAGTGTCAAAGCGGATGCGTTCGGCTCCGCTGACGCAGAGAAAGCGTTTGCCTTTTGCGCGGCCGATGAGGGTGAGGCCGGCCTGCCTTGCCAAATCGACGCCCCAGGCGGTGAAGCCGCTGCGGCTGATGAGGATGGGGATTTGCATGCGGACGCATTTGATCACCATCTCTGATGTAAGTCTTCCGGTGGTGTAGAAGATCTTGCCCGCCGGCCCCACGCCGTTCAGCGCCATCCAGCCGGCGATTTTGTCGATGGCGTTGTGGCGGCCGACATCTTCCATATAGACGAGCGGGCGGTCCTGTTCACACAGCACGCAGCCGTGGATGGCACCGGCTGTGAGGTAGAGGCTCGGCTGCGTGTTGATCTTGCGCGAGAGGGCATAGAGCCAGCTGGTGCGGAGTTCTGCTGTGGTGTCGAGGGTGATGCTCTCGAAGCGCTCGAGCAGATCGCCGAATGCGGTGCCCTGGGCGCAGCCTGATGTTAAGGTTTTCTTCTTTAGTTTCTGCTCGAAATTGGTCGCGACCGGGGTTCGCACCACGATAACGTCCAGCTCCTCGTCAAACTCGATGGCGGTGATGGGGTCGGCCGGTGCCAGCATCGCCTGGTTGAGCAGGTAGCCGACGGCGAGGCAGTCAGGCCTATCGCCAATCGTCATCATGGTGACGATTTCCTGGCCGTTCAGATAAAGCGTGAGCGGGCGCTCGACGGGAACACGGGTGCCGGCGGTGGCTCCCGTGTGGTCGATGCCGCTGACTTCTTGCGAGAGGCGGGGATTGTCTGGATCGGGCGCGACCAGGAACTCATCCATGCAGCAGGCCCATCGGGATGATAGGGGCGATGTCGCCGGGGTGGAGCTGTGTCATGGTTTCAGGCAGCGCCATCAGCGCGTCACTTTCGGTCAGAGATGTAATGATGCCGGCACCTTCTTTGGGGTAACGGTGGGCGGTGCCTTCGTGATCCAGCGTGACGCGGACATATTCGAGGCGGCCTGATTTCTTGCGGTAGGCGAAGGCGGAGACGGCGCGCAGCATGGGGGGCGGGCGATAGATGGCTCCGGCGAGGCGGTCGAACAGCGGCCGGCCGAGGGCCTGGAAGGTGACGAGGGCGGCGACGGGGTTGCCGGGCAGGCCGAGCAGGGGTGTGTTGCCGATGGTTCCGAGCGCTACGGGGCGGCCGGGTTTGATGGCGACGCGCCAGAATTCGAGCTGGCCTGATGCGGTGATAGCAGCGCGGACGTGATCCTCCTCGCCGGTGGAGACGCCGCCGGAGGTGATGATCAGGTCGTGTGTGACGGCGGCGGTGCGAAGGGCTTCAGCGGTGGCTTTGGCGTTGTCCGGCAATATGCCGCCGTCGTGGGTGGTGGCACCGAGCCTGTCGAGCAGAGCGATCAGCATGGCGCGATTCGCGTCGAAAATGCGGCCAGGGGGGAGTGGCCCGGGCGTGTCGGTCAGTTCGTCGCCGGTGGAGAACACTGCGACGCGCAGGGGCTGGTGGACGGTGGCGGTGGTGATACCGAGCCCCGCGAGCAGGGCCAGATCGGGCGGCGTCAGCCTGCGACCGGCATGGAGTGCGATGGCTCCCTGGGCGATGTCTTCGCCGGTGGGGCGGGAATTGGCTCCGCGTTTGAGGCCCGGGGCGAGGGTGACGGTATGGGCGGTCGCCTCGCAATCTTCCTGCATCATGACGGTGTCGAGGCCCTGTGGCATCACGGCCCCGGTGAAGATGCGGCTGGCATGATGGGCGGGTACATTGGCGGGGCGATGTCCTGCGGCGGTGCGGCCGTGCAGGGGCAGGGTGGTCGGCCCGTCTTCGCACAGATCGGAATGCGCGAAGGCGTAGCCGTCTACCGCTGAGTTGGGCTGTGGCGGCAGGGGGATCGGGGCCTTGACATCTTGGGCGAGGATGCGGCCGCTGGCCTGCCGGAGCGTGAGTGTTTCGCTGGTGGTGACGGGTTTGAAGCGGGCGGCGATGTGAGCCTGCGCTTCGCTCAACGGCAGCAATGCCCCGCCAAACGCAAAGCAGTCATCGGTCAGTTGCGCCATGTTTGCAGTCGCGTGATCATTCACTGGAAAAGGGCTGCGATGCCTCGTGTGTCAAGGCTTCAGCGGTTTTGGTGAGGTGGAGAGCATGGCGCAGATTGAGATCAGGCCGCTGGTGGCGTCGGTCGATGTGGTTGGAATGCTGGGCGATATCCTGGTCGAGACGGTGGCGCATGGCGGTTCGGTCAGCTTCATGCACCCGATGCCAGTCGAGGCGGCAAGAGCGTTTTGGAGTGGGTCACTGGCGGCGGCTGGGCGGGGTGAGCGCGTTGTGTTCGGCGCATGGGACGGTGCGAGCCTTGTGGGTACGGTAACGCTGCTGCTGGACTTCCCGCCAAACCAACCGCATCGCGCCGAGATTGCGAAGATGATGACGCGGGTGAGCCATCGTGGGCGTGGCGTGGCGCGTGCGTTGTTGATCGAGGCGGAGCGTTTGGCGGTGGCGTGTGGGCGGACACATCTGATGCTGGATACCGCAACCGATGACGGTGCTTCGGGGCTTTATGAGAAGATAGGTTTCACGTTTGCAGGAGAGATTCCGGATTTTGCGCTCAAGCCGCACGGTGGCCTGACTGGGACAAAGTTCTACTGGAAACGGATTGGCCGTTAACGGCTTTGCAGTCTTAAACTATTCACTTGAGATTCTCTGGTCCAATTTGTAGGTTTTCTGCGTGGAATAGATATTAATCATTTTGAAATATTTATTTCATGCTGATATGAAATCACGACATTGGGAGGCGTTTATGTCCAGAGCACCAATCCGCAACAAGGCCCTCACGTCCAGCGGCACTTTGCAGCCGGGAAGTGTTCGCACTCGCCCGCAGGCTGGGAATTCGCAGGCGCACGCGGGTGTCAGCCCATTGCATCCGGTGACACATCGCAACACCAGCTTTCAGCAATTGCCGCGCCCGCTCGGCCTGCCGCCGTATCACTATGATCTGGCGCAGGATTTTGCTGATACCGCTAAAAAGATCGAGCGTGATGGCAAGATGGTGTTCCACGTTGTGGCGGACACCGGCGGTGTGCAGGACGGTGAGTTCCAGAACAATGTTGCTGAGCAGATGGTCGCTGATATTGGCAAGCGTGCCGGTGAGCTCCCGCATTTCTGCTATCATGTAGGCGACGTGGTATATTTTACTGGTGCCAAGGACGACTATTATTCACAGTTTTACGAACCATACTCACATTACGATTTGCCAATTTTTGCAATACCCGGCAACCATGATGGTGAGGTTGATGACCCCACGGCGCAAACGTCATTGGACGGATTTGTGTCATACTTCATGCAGGAAAAACCTGACGTCGATCCGATTTCAAAGGATGCACCGCGCGTTGGGCTGAGCCTGCCGAATGTGTATTGGACGCTGATCACCCCGCTGGCGACGTTCATCGGTATATACAGCAACGTGCCGGAGGGTGGGTCGATCGATTCGGTGCAGCAGCAATGGGTAACCAATGAGTTTGCCACGGCGGCACAGGACCGCGCACTGATCGTGGCGGTGCATCACCCAATTTACTCATTTGATGTTTATCACAGCGGCAGTTCGAAGATGGCGGATGTACTGGAGAACGCTATTCGTGACACTGGGAGGGTGCCAAACCTCGTGATGTCCGGTCACGTGCACAACTATCAGCGCATCGAGCAGGCTATCGTGGCAGACGCGCCGACGCCGTTCATCGTCACCGGAAATGGCGGCTATCACAACCTTCACGCCATCCATACTGATGTAGGGCAGCCGGCGAAGGATCGTGGAGCGGTGCTAAAATACGAAACCCACAAAAGCTGGGGTTTCATCACCATGACTATTGATCAGGACACTATCTCTGGCGAGACGACCGAGGTGGACCGTGCGGGCAATGTGACCAAGGGCGATAGCTTCAGCTATTCGGCCCGCGCAATTATTCTAGCCGATCCGAAATCTGTGCCGACCCTGTAACGGCTTTGAGTGCCTGCGTGGCGTTTTGTATGCGCCACGCAGGTTTTTTCGTTGCCAACTCACTTGACAGATCCCGAAGTCGACTGTCATATTTTATTGACAGTTCAAAGTGTCAGAAAAATCAGACGCCGCGCTTGGTCCTGATAAATCTGCCTCCAAAAACTGGTCTAGATGGATTTCGCATAGCATACACGATGCCCCTTCGGTGTACGAGGCCTGGGATTCCGGCGGAGTGATACTGGTGTTGAAATTGGGTTCGAAGAAGTTGTCGTGGCGTTTGCGGCAATGGAAAACCCCCGTGCGGGGCGAGCACGAAATTGCGCACATGTGTCTCTAGGGAGAATAACCGTGACGGACGATCCGAATAAAGTCTACCCAACCGGCCTGACCTTGGCGGAAGCCGAGGACATCCACAAATATCTCATCGAAGGCACCCGGATTTTTGGCGGGATGGCGGTGTTCGCTCATCTTCTCGCCTACGTCTGGTCACCTTGGCTGCACTAAGGAGGGTATGTTATGCATTACGGTAGAATTTGGTGTGCGGTGAAGCCAGGCGTTGGCATTCCGCTTATGCTGGGCGCTTGCGCTACGGCTTCGCTGATCGTGCACATCGGCATCCTGACCCACACCTCGTGGTACCCTGCCTTCCTCGAAGGCGGCAAGAACAAGATGCACAGCGCAGTTGAGGCTCCGGCCGCTCCTTCGTTGGCATCGGTCATGACGGTTGCTCCGGCTCCCAAGTCGTAAGGCTTGAGACTGGGCGTGCCTTGATAATACGGGCGGGTCGGAGCCTTACGGTTCCGGCCCGTTCGTATTTGTCGTGTGTGGTTGACACAGTAAAAATGAAACGAGCGGGACCATGAGCCGCATCCGGCAACGCGCAACACGAGTTCTGTTGCAGATTGGTCCAAAATTTCTTCCTTTTGCCGATGCCGCCACCGATGATCTGCCGCTTTCCCGGCTGCTGCGGCTGTCACTGTTTCAGGTCTCTGTTGGGATGGCGCTGGTGCTGCTGATCGGCACGCTGAACCGCGTGATGATCGTGGAATTAGAGGTGCCGGCCTCGATTGTGGCGGTGATGATCTCGATGCCGCTGCTGTTCGCGCCGTTCCGGGCGTTGGTGGGGTTTAGCTCTGACAATTACCGCTCGGCCCTCGGATGGCGGCGCGTGCCTTACATATTTCGCGGCACCATGGTGCAGTTTGGCGGTCTGGCAATGATGCCTTTCGCGTTGCTGGTGCTGTCTGGAACCGGGCATGCGCAGGAATGGCCGGTTTGGGTGGGTTGGCTCGGTGCGGGTGGCGCGTTTTTGTTCGTTGGGGCCGGTTTGCATACGGTGCAGACGGCTGGGTTGGCGCTGGCGACTGATCTCGCTCCAGTCGAATCGCAGCCGAAGGTTGTCGGGTTGATGTATGTGATGCTGCTGGTTGGGATGATTGCCAGTTCGATTATTTTCGGCGTGCTGCTGGCCGATTTCTCGCCGGCGAAGTTGATTCAGGTAATTCAGGGCTCGGCGGTGGTGACCATTGTGCTGAACGGCATCGCGATCTGGAAGCAGGAGAGCCGCAATCCGCTGCGGGCCGCACAGGCACCCTCGAAGCCAAGTTTTGCGCAGTCCTGGGCTGGCTTCACCGAAGGGGGCGATGCAAACCGGCGGCTATTGGCCATTGGCCTCGGCACCATGGGATTCTCGATGGAGGATGTGCTGCTCGAACCTTATGGTGGGCAGATTTTGCATCTGACGGTTGGCACCACGACGGCACTGACGGCGACGCTTGCCATCGGCGGTTTGCTTGGCTTTTGGCTGGCGTCGCGCATTTTGAGCCGTGGGACGGATCCGTTCCGCATGGCCAGTGCAGGCGCGCTGGTGGGAATTGGGGCGTTTGGCTCGGTGATCTCGGCTGCGTCGTTCCATTCGCCGTGGCTCTTTGGGGCAGGGGCGCTGTTCATCGGCTTTGGGGCAGGGCTGTTCGGCCATGGCACTCTGACAGCGACGATGAACAAGGCACCTCCGGGTCAGGTTGGTCTCGCGTTGGGGGCGTGGGGTGCCGTGCAGGCGACCGCGGCCGGGCTGGCAGTGGCATTGGGAGGTATATTGCGCGACATCGTGGCGAATATGCCTGACCGGCAGGTACTCGGGCCTGCGACCGGCTATGTGTTTGTATATGCGCTGGAGGTGGCGCTGCTGGTGCTCACGCTGCTCGCTATGGTGCCGCTGCTCCGTCGTCGCACGGTGCTCACCGCCTGAAGGGGCGCTCGGCTGCGGCCGCAGTTTGCACCTGTCCAAAAAGACGGGCTCCCCATATCGTAGATCGCTCTTATAATATGACAGGGGAACGGCGGCATGGACGCGCAGGAAACCAAGAAGAAGCCGGCACGTGGGCGTTTGTTTTTCGCCAATCCCGGACCGACCAACATTCCCGACAGCGTGCTGCGCGCCGTGTCGCAGCCGACCGTCGATTTCATGAGCGCGGGCTTCCTTGAAGTGTACGACGGGTGCATGGAGGGGTTGAAGCGGATCCTCAAGACCCAGCAACACGTGTTTTTCTACACCGCCTCCGGCCATGGCGCGTGGGAAGCCGCTTTGGTGAATGTGCTGTCGCCCGGTGATACGCTGCTGGTGATCGAGACTGGCTATTTCTCGATGGGCTGGGCTGAGATGGCCGAAGCGCTCGGCATCAAAATCGAGACAGTGCCGGCGGATTGGCGTCGTGGTGTTGATTACGCGGCGTTGCAGGCTGTGCTGGCGGCTGACACCGAGCATCGCATCAAGGCGGTGGGTGCGGTTCACAACGAGACGGCGACCGGTGTGGCGCTGTCGATTCCAGCGGTGCGTGCGGCGATTGATGCAGCCAAACACCCCGCATTGTTGATGGCGGATACCATCTCCTCGCTTGGCTCGTTCGATTTCCGGATGGACGAATGGGGCGTTGATCTCGTGGTCGGCGGCAGTCAGAAGGGGCTGATGCTGCCCACCGGCATGAGCTTCACCGGCGTGTCTGAGAAGGCGTTGGAGGTTCACAAAACCTCCACCATGCCGAAGCACTATATGAACTGGACGGCGATGATGGGGCGTCGGCACAAGAGCTTCATCGGGACGGTGCCGGTCAGTCTGTTCTACGGCCTGCGCGAATCGCTGCGACTGCTGGAGGAGGAGGGGCTGGACGAGGTGTTCGCCCGGCATCATCGCCTCGCCGAGGCCACGCGCCGCGCGGTGCGGACATGGTCTGGCAACAACGGCCCGCAGCTGTTCTGCCTCGATCCGGCGCGCTATTCCGATTCGGTGACCGCGGTTCTGATGCCGGAAGGCCATAACGCCGAGGCGATCCGCAAAATCTGCTTTGATCGCTTCAACGTCTCGCTCGGCGGCGGGCTGGGGCCATTGGGCGGCAAGGTGTTCCGCATCGGCCATATGGGCGACCTCAACGAGCCGATGCTGCTTGGCACGCTCGCCTCGGTGGAGATGGCGCTGCAGATATCTGGCGTGCCGCATGCCAAGGGTGGAGTCGACTCCGCGATGAGCTATCTGGCCGAATCCGTCTGATCGCTGCGTGATCACCACCCAGCGATTCTAAAGCTGAAAATGTCCGCCGCTGCCAATCTGGGTGGCGGCGGGATTACGCCGGATTTAACTTGGCAGACCGCCGAATTTCGACGATGTTCACTCTACGTTCATGTTGCGATAAAGTGTTGCCGTTTGGTCGCACTGCTTCATATAGTGGTAGCTCGATCCCGCCCTCGCTACATCTAGTGTCATTTTCATTGACGGCTGGAAGCCATTGGGCAGAATAGGAAAAGACGTATGACCGTGGCCGAAGGGGATACCGCCGTGCTTGATGCAGTGCAGATGCTGGGGCGACATCAGGTCCGTGTGGACCGCTCGCGCGACGCTTTGCTGACCGATTTCGGTCGCGCGACACTGGATGATCGCTACCTGATGCCTGGTGAGGGGTATCAGGATCTGTTTGCACGAGTAGCCAGCTTTTATGGCGATGATGGGGCGCATGCGCAGCGTATTTATGACTACATCAGCAAGCTGTGGTTCATGCCTGCTACCCCTGTGCTGTCCAATGGTGGCACGCAGCGTGGCCTGCCAATTTCGTGCTTCCTGAACGAGGCCTCCGACAGCCTTGATGGTATTGTGGGCCTGTGGAACGAGAACGTGCAACTCGCCTCCAAGGGTGGCGGTATTGGCAGCTACTGGGGCAATCTGCGCTCGATCGGTGAGAAGGTGGGCCAGAACGGCAAAACCTCTGGTGTGATACCGTTTATCCGCGTGATGGACAGCCTGACTCTAGCGATTTCGCAGGGTTCGCTGCGTCGTGGGTCAGCGGCGGTATATCTGCCGGTGTCGCATCCTGAGATTGAGGAGTTCATCGAAATCCGGCGCCCGACCGGTGGTGATCCGAACCGCAAGGCTCCCAACCTGCACCACGGGATTCTGCTCCCGGACAGCTTCATGCGGGCGGTGGAGGCCGATGAGGAGTGGGCACTGACCTCGCCGAAGGATCATTCGGTGGTGCGCAAGATCAACGCGCGCTCGCTGTGGATTCGTATTCTGACGGCGCGGATTGAGACCGGCGAGCCGTACCTTATCTTCTCCGACCACGTGAACCGCGCGATGCCGGAGCATCACAAGCTGGCAGGGCTTGAAGTCAAAACCTCTAATCTCTGCTCTGAGATCACGCTGCCCACCGGTGTTGACCAGTACGGCAAACAGCGGACAGCGGTGTGCTGCCTGTCCTCACTGAACCTTGAGAACTGGTTTGAGTGGAAGGACCACCCGCTGTTCATCGAGGATGTGATGCGTTTCCTCGACAACGTGTTGCAGGATTTTATCGATCGCGCACCGGATGGAATGGAGCGGGCGAAATATTCGGCGGCGCGTGAGCGTTCGGTGGGTCTGGGGGTGATGGGTTTCCACTCCTTCCTGCAGTCACAGAACGTGCCGTTTGAGGGTGTGATCGCCAAGGTCTGGAACCTGCGGATGTTCAAGCACATCCGTCTGCAGGCCGATCAGGCGAGCAAGATGCTGGCTGAGGAGCGTGGGCCGTGCCCGGATGCCGCCGATTATGGCATTATGGAGCGGTTCTCGACGAAGATGGCGATTGCGCCGACGGCGTCGATCTCGATCATCGCCGGCAACTCCTCTCCAGGCATTGAGCCGATTGCGGCCAATGTGTTTCTGCAGAAGACGTTGTCAGGCAGCTTCACGGTGCGCAACCGGCATTTGCTGATGCTGCTTGAAGCCAAGGGGCAGAACAATGATGCGGTTTGGTCGTCGATTACGACCAACAAGGGCAGCGTTCAGCATCTGGATTTCCTGACCGAGCAGGAGAAAGGCGTCTATAAGACCGCGTTCGAACTCGATCAGCGTTGGGTGATTGAGCATGCGGCGGATCGCACGCCGTTCATCTGCCAGAGCCAGTCGGTGAACCTGTTCGTGCCAGCGGATGTGCACAAGCGCGACCTGCATGCGATGCACTTTATGGCGTGGAAGCGCGGCATGAAGTCGCTGTATTATTGCCGCAGCCTGTCGATCCAGCGGGCGGACGCGGTGAGCGAGAAAGCTATTCGTCCGGCTGAGTTCACAGGCATTCCGCATGCGATGGACGGGACGGTAAACGTTCCGATCGAGCCGATGCCGCTTATGGTGGCCGCCAATCGCGCCAAGCCGATTGATTATGAGGAATGCTTGTCCTGCCAGTGATGTGAGACTGCGGCGATTGCAGCCTTTAAAGGGTGCGCTCGCCGTCGCCTTTCAGCTTCTGCAGAATTTTGTAGTAGACGCGCAGCGCCAGATACACTGGGCGCGGTATGGGTTTTTGCAGCACGGCCACTTTGCGAACACGGTCTGGAATGCGCCATTTGCATGATGTTCCGGCTGGAAAGAAGGCGGTTTCACCCGGCCCAAGGCGGCGTTCGGCGTTGGCGTTGACGGTGATGAACACTTCACCGTCGACGATAACCACAGTTTCGTCCTCGGTATAGTTCCAGTTGAACTGACCGGCGGTGCATTCCCACACCATGACGTAGGAATTGCCGTTCTTGCTCTGCGAGATCAGTCGGCTGCTTGCGCGTGGCTGATCGGCCAGAATCCAGTCTGACGTGATCGGAGAGCTTTGCAGCTCTAGGAACATCGGGCTGGTAAAGATGATCGAAGCAGACATGATCTCGCAAAACCTCTCAATTGAAACCACGCGAGGCTGGCCTTTTGACCAAAACCTGACACGGCAGATTATTCGCTACCGTCCCGAGCTTGCACGAAATGAGTTAATTTTATTTGTGCAAGGATGTCGCCAAATGTGATGCGACGCTGGATTGGCTGAATGCCCAGGATTGTTCTCATTTTTGCCTTTGACCACAGGATGTAGTGGCGCAGAGATATATCTGCACCCGATGTGGTGGCTGTCCCGCGGAACGCTATTGCGAATTTGTGATGCGTGCTAATCTGTCTGCCAGGGCGGCGTCAGACTCGGCGCGCCGATTTTTCAGGGCATGGCACATGGATGGCATTCAGATCCCGCTTACCGACACTCAGGTTCGCATGAACCTGCTGACCGAGAACCCGGTCTACAAGCCGTTTCGTTATCCGTGGGCTTATGAAGCTTGGCTGACGCAGCAGCGTGTTCATTGGCTGCCGGAAGAAGTGCCGCTCGCTGACGACGTGAAGGATTGGCACAAGAACCTTACGGACGGTGAGCGCAATTTGTTGACGCAGATTTTCCGCTTCTTCACCCAGGCGGACGTTGAGGTGAACAACTGCTACATGAAGCATTACAGTCAGGTATTTAAACCCACCGAAGTGCTGATGATGTTGTCGGCGTTCTCGAACTCCGAGACCATTCATATCGCCGCCTACTCGCATCTTCTTGATACCATCGGCATGCCTGAGCTCGAATATACTGCCTTCCTCAAATACAAGGAGATGAAGGATAAGTTTGACTACATGCAGAGCTTCAAGACGAGCAGCAACTATGAAATTGCCAAGACGCTTGCAGCATTTGGTGCGTTCACCGAGGGGCTGCAGCTGTTTGCCTCGTTTGCCATTCTGTTGAACTTCCCGCGCTTTGGAAAAATGAAGGGCATGGGGCAGATTGTGTCGTGGTCTGTCCGCGACGAGACGCTGCACTGCCTGTCGGCTATTCGTCTGTTCCGCACGTTTGTGCAGGAAAACCCGGAAATCTGGACGGATGAGCTGCGGCGGGAGCTGTATTTCATCTGTGCCACCATCGTGGACCACGAAGACGCGTTCATCGATCTGGCGTTCGAAATGGGCTCTGTTGAAGGCCTGAATGCACAGCAGGTGAAGACTTATATCCGCTTCATTGCGGATCGCCGCCTGACGCAACTTGGCCTCAACCCGCTGTTCCATGTTGAGGCGAACCCGCTGCCCTGGCTGGACGATATGCTCAACGCTGTCGAGCACGCGAACTTCTTTGAGAACCGTTCGACCGAGTATTCGCGCGCATCGACGCAAGGGTCGTGGGAAGAGGCGTTTGCCGGCAACACGTTCAGCGCCGGGCAGCCGAGCGGCGATATTCTGGCAAACGACTGACGCTCACTAACCACAGGTGCGACGCTTGATTGGTTGCATCCGTTCGACCTGCAAGGACCACCAAGCCGGAGCCGATTGATGCGGCTCCGGCTTGATTTATTGGCTGTGCTGTTGCTGCATGTTGGGGGGGCTTGAACGAGGGCGATGAGCATGTTGCGCGCGATAAGGTGGACGGCTCTGACTTTGTTGGCGGTATTTGCTATCGGCTGGGTTGTTCTTTGGCAGCAGGGCCAGGCACCTGGAATGGGGCAAGCGTCGGTTTCGGTGCCGGGCGGCGTGCAGGTTGGCGGTCCGTTTACCCTGGTCGATGCGCATGGCGCGACCGTTTCAGACATTGGTTTTCGTGGGCGCTGGATGCTGGTCGGATCGAAATCGAACTGCGGACCGAAGTTCGCCTCCAGTCGCGCGCCGGACGGGAGCGCCTCGGTC
>CAIJTR010000111.1 GCA_903823665.1 uncultured Rhodospirillales bacterium | reverse complement strand
TTAGAGCAACGCCCGACCAGATTGAACCGTTCCGGTGCAATCTGGTCGGCGCTAAGTTGCTCTAGAGTCATATGTTTCTAGAGCACGTTTTGACCAGCAGCCCGCAGCCGCCTATCCCTATCGCAAACCCGCGCCGTGCATCCGCCGCCTATTGCGTGAAGTGACTCGGGGATTTGGTCGCGATCGCCAGCATCTGTGTCAACGCGGCGTTGACCCCAGCAGTGTCTGTCGCCTGCCACGCCAGTGAGGGCGACGAAGCACACGCCTGCAGGTTGGGCCAAATGTTGCTGTAGAACGGTGCCACATAGGACTGATAGAAGCTGTTTGACACTGGAATATATGGCGTGACGAGCGGCACGTACGGTGTCCAAAGCACCATTACCGTCACGCCACTTGCCTTGGCCTGTGTGCAAACGGCGCTATCGGACGCATATATTGAGCGACCTGTGCCGGCGTAATAATCGACAACGCCGTCGGTGATAATGAACATGTATTTGCGAGGGCTCGATGGCCCCGTGCCATCACCCGACCTTCCGATGGTATTTGAGACCGTCGTGACAGCACTATCGTAATTGGTCTCAGCGCATGGTGCGGGGCCGTTGGTGCAATCATTCACGCCGACGGCAATGTTTGGCATTGCACCGCTGGCGCCAGTGATATTTTGGTTCAGCGCGTAGATCGTGGTGGTCGTCGAGTTAAACGTATACAGCGCCAAGCGGAATAGATTGTTTTGATTTAGCGATGACAATGTGCTCACCAGGTTCGTCACCGCACTGCGAAGAACATCGATGCGCAGCGTGATGCCTTTCGAGCGTGCCAGCGAGTAGTAATCAGGATAGCTGTTTGTCCAATGGCAGGCGAATGAACAGCCGCTGCCGGCATCAACGTTGCTCGGCAGCGGCCCAGACGGTTTGTAGCCGACTGAGAGCGCTTGCAGTTTGTCCATGTCGGACTGCGTCGAACCGATTGCCATCGAGCCCGAAACGTCCATCAGAACGTGGATGTCTGCATAAGGGGCCGTTGACAACTGGGTGCTGACGCTGCCGGTGATCGGAACATTCGCAATGCCAAACAGCTGCATCAACTCGGTGGGATAGTTCGCCGTGTAGTTCATCGAGGCCGTGACGTTCGCACCGGAGACCGCAACTGTCGCGGTCACGTTGCTCACCGTCGCGCTGTTCATCGTCGCGATCTGCGCATTGAAGCGCGCGGCGGCGAAATTCTGTGCCTGTGTGATGGCAGAGGAGGTCGATGTGCCGCCGGCGAGCAGGTTGGAGGCGGTTGTGGTGGCACTCAACGCTGCTGAGTCCAGCGCCTGATCCAGCCTGGCCTTGTCGGTGGTGAGAATGCTGAAATCAACCGCAGCCGCAATCAACGCCAGCAATGGCATGATTGACAGGCCGCAGATAACCGCCACAGCGCCCTTGCGGTCTCGGCGGAGCCCACCCCAACATCCGATCAGATGCTGAATGCGCGCCGTCACGCCATCAGAGCGCTGCTGACGTTGTTCGGGGGAGGTCGGGATGAATGAAGATTTTTTGTTCATCATTGGCCTACTGCGTAAAGTGCCCAGGTGATTTCGTAGCGATAGCGAGGATTTGCTGAAGTGCGGCGTTGATGTCGGCGGAGTCACTGGCCTGCCAGGCCAGGGAAGGCGAAGATGCGCAAGCCTGTAGATTTGGCCAGATCGACGGGTAGAACGGCGCAACCTCGCTGTCGTAGAACCCGTTCGAAACCGGAATGTAGGGCTTGTCCAAAGGCACGTAAGGTGTCCACAGCACCATCACGGTGGCACCATTCGCCTTGGCCTCGGCACAAACCCCGCTATCGGCGGCATAGAGCACGCGGTCACCGCCAACATTGCTAACGACGCCAGCGGTATCTCCCGCATATAGTTTGCGGCCGCCATGCGCGTAATAATCGACAACACCATCGGTGATGATGATTAGATATTTCCGCGCTTCGGACTGACGGGCACCGGTTCCAGCTTTGCCCATAGTGCGTGTAACGCTGGTGACGGCATCATCGAAATTGGTATTGGCACAAGGGGCCGGGCCGTTCGTGCAGTCATTCACACCAACAGCCACCTTCGGCATCGCTCGCAGGGCCTCACTCACCGCTGAGCTCAGCGGGTAGATCGGGCTGACGTTGTCATCGAATACGTAGAGTGCAAGACGGAAGACGCCCTGGGTGTTCTGTGCCGTCAGTGTATTGACCAGATTGGAGAGCGCGCCACGCAGCACATCAATCCTGAGGGTGATGCCGCTGGTGGTGGCGAGTGAATAATAATCCGCGTACGAATTGGTCCAATGGCAGGCAAATGCGCAGCCATCGCCCACATCAACGTTACTCGGCAACCGCCCTGGCGGTTTGTAGCCCTGGCTAAGTGCCTGCATCTTGTCCATGTCAGCTTGCGTGGCACCAATTGCCATCGACCCTGAGACGTCCATCAGAATGTGGATATCGGCATAGGGGTCGGTCGAAAGCGTGGTGGCGGAGGCACCGTGCAGTGCAATGGAGCCAACCCCAAAAAGATCCGAAATCGCCGTGGGATAATCAGCGGTATAGTTCATCGACGCATTAAAACCCGTTGCAGACGCGGTCACCGTGGCGGTCACACCGATGAGGTTCGCCGCAGATAGGTTTGCCACCTGCGCCTTGAAGCGGGCGCTGGCCTGCATTTGAGCCGTTGCAATCGCTTGATCCTGGTTGGTTCCGCTTGCCACTGCGTTTGACACAGAAGTGGTTGCAAGCAGAGTTGCCGAATCAAGCGCGGCGTCCATTTGCGTTTTGGCGCTGCTGGCCATGCTAAAATCAACCGCAAGCCCGACCAAGCCCAGCAGTGGTACTGCAACCAGGCCAAAGATCATCGCCACATTGCCCTGCTGGGCCTGTGTCAAACGCTTGAATATTGTGGGGAGGGGAAGTTTCATTGCGCAATCATTCCGTGGCGTTTGCAGCGCAAGTCACTTCATTGGCAGCACCGCTTTTCGGTATGAACTGAATACCGTTGCCGATGCGCGGCGGAACGTAAACGGTGGCCATCATGGGAATGTTGTTGATCACGAAGCCGAAAAAAATCGGCTTGTATGTGTAGTTCACATCCACAACAAGCACCGAGGTGGCGCTGAAAGCACCCGCCGGCAAAGACGTGTAGCTGGGTGAAGCGGTATTCGCCGACTGGCTCAATGCACCGCAGGTCCGCAGGACATTCTGGCCATATGGATTGGCGTAGCTCCAGGCGACCTGCGCGTTGTAGGTGCAGCCGCTCTGGCACCCAACCACGGTTGGCTGAAACTGAATATCTGACATGGTGACCGAATACGCGCCCGTGCCGACGAGCGATTTCCATGTTGGAAAGATACCAAAGACAGCATCGGTGGACAGCAGAGCCTGGGCGTCGGTGAGCTGATTGGTGCTGTTCGGCTGCACCGCCATGGCGGAGGCGATCTCCGCCACCTCCTGCGCCACAGCAGTGACGCTGCGCCGCGTGATGGTGGCCAGCGCAATGTCAGTCGTGGCGAGCAACGCCGTCAGCAGAATGGGTGCGACGAGGGCGAACTCAACGGCCGCGATGCCACGCTTGGCACGCGCAAAGCGGGCGAGGCCGGTCCGCTCCAGCATTGTGTGAAGCTTGGACAAACGGCGCATCAGCACCCTCCTGATGGGGTGGAAGACAGGATGGTGGCCGACTCGTTGGAGAATGCTGCCGTCGCCTGGATGTATTGCGAGCTTGCGCCGGAGAACCACAGGGTGCTGTAGAACGGTGCCTTATACATCAGTCGCAGGAACATCAGCTGACCCGGCAGGCCAGACGATACAGTGTAGGAGCTCTGCTGCGCAGTCAGTGAGGGTGCGGTCGCGGTCACATCGGCGCAGGTGTAATAGTCCTTCACCGGCTCAAGCACGATGAGGATGTCGCTGCACACCAGTAGACCGGACAGGTTCGGGCAGACCACCGTGCTCAGGAACGCGCTCGCCGTCAGACCCGAGGGCACCGCACCAATTTGAACCTGGCGGCCAGATTCGAGGGCCGCATAATTCAGCGCCGACTGCACATAAAGCGCGAAGCTCACCTGCATCACTGCCAGCAGCATGCCAAGGAACGGCAAGATAACGAGGCCGAACTCCAGCGCCACAATGCCACGCCGGTCACGCCGTAAGATTTTGAGCATGTGTTTCATGGACGGAGCGACGCAATGCCGGCAAGAGCCATGCGCACCTGATCGGGAGGCATATCCTGGGAAAGAACCGTTTCAGCGCCCTGGGTATCACCAGCCAACGCAAGCGCTGCGGCGAGGTCGTGATGCACACGCGGACTTGCCTGCGGATCAGACGCGAGAGGGCGAAGAATGGCGAGTGAGCCCTGCCGGTCGCCAGTGAGAGCAAGCGAAAGACCGAGATTGACACGGGCACCATCCATTTCCGGCGCTGCTGCCAGAGCGGCGCGATAAGCCGCTTCAGCCTCGGAAGGACGGCTTTGCAGATCCAGCGCGATGCCAAGATTGTTCAACGCACGCGCATCACCAGGATGGTCGGTCAGAACCGCACGATAAGCAGCCTCCGCACCAGCAGGATCGTTGGCCACCAGTCTTGTCTTGCCAAGACCGGCGCGGGCGATTTGATTGTGGGGCGCTGCCTCTAACGAACGACGATAGGCCGCTTCCGCCTCCTCGGGATGGTTAAGGGCAATCAGTGCGTCGCCCTGCACGGCCAGCGCGTCGGCATCACCAGGGTGCTTTTCCAAAACCGTCTGAACCATGCGCAGGGCATTCTGTGGGTTGCCCGATGCGATCGCCGCCTGAGCGATCATCAGGTCCTTGTCCGGAGCCGATTTGAAGACATCGCCCACGGCCGAGAGCGGATTGCCAATGCTGCTGCCAATGCGCGACATGAAGCTTGGCTGCGTCACCGCAGTATCAGCCGATGCAACCGGCATCGGAGCAGCGGCTGGAGCGGGTGCTGCCGCGACCGTCGCCTGCGCCATCTGAACCGGAGCCACGACGGCCGGTGTGGCAGCGACGGAGACCGGCGCAGCGGAGACCGGCGCAGCGAAGACCGGCGCAGCGGAGACCGGCGCAGCAGCTGGGATAGCTTCCAGCTCTGCCGGCGGCTTGGCCAGTTCTGCCGTTGCATTCGGCTTCGGCGCTTTGTTGAGGCCGAGGCTGATGCCGCCAGCCGCGGGCACATGCGAGCAGGATGCGGTCAGAAGCAGCAACAGGATCGCCGATGTTTTATGCGTCATAGAGAACCTCACGCAGGAGATGGGGGGACGGGGCGTGCGCATGGGGATCAATGGGGTTTCATCATGTTGACGGCAGCAGGACCGATAACGACGAGGAAGATCGTCGGCAGGATGAAGAGAATCATCGGCACCGTGAGCAGCACCGGCAGCTTGGCGGCGCGGGCCTCGAAAGCGTTGAGCTGTTCTTGCCGCATCTCGACTGACAGCGTCCGAAGAGCGTGGGAGAGCGGTGTTCCGTATTGCAGGCTCTGCACCAGCGTGACCGCGAGGCGTTGCAGTGCCAGCAATCCGGTGCGGCTGCCCATGGCCATCAGTGCCGCCTTACGATCGGGATTGAGCTGTAGCGCCTGCTGAGTCTGCCGCAGTTCATATGACACGACCGGATGCGCCGGTGCGATCTCACGCGCCACGCGCTCAATGGCCGGCTCCAGGCTGAGGCCTGCCTCGGTGCAGATGATCATCATGTCCAGCGCGTCTGGCATACCCTTCTCAAGGGCTTCCATGGTGCGCTTGCGCAACTGCTTCACGTAATAGTCCGGCGCGAGAAGGCCCATCACAGCGCCGCCGCCAACAGCGAGGTTGTGCCAGACCGTGGCCACTTCGAATTGGTGCATCACCAGATGAGAAACCAGCGGCAGCATCAGCATCAGCACCAGCTTGCTGCCGACGAAAATGCCAAGACCCTGCGGGCCACGGAAACCTGCAACACTAAGCGTCGACTGAAGCTCCGTCAGAGTAGAGGCAGAAAGCAGGCCGCTGCGGGCGATGACTGCACCCACCGCTGCAACCGCGTCGACCGGATTGATTGGCTTGCGCGCTGCCGTCCGCCTGAGACCGTCACCATTGTCCCGCAGGCCGTTGATGCGGACGACCATGCGCTCATGACGCTGCGTGGCTTTGACAAGGAAGACCGCAGACAGCGTCAAGAAGCCAGCGAGCCCGAAGCCCAGCTCCAAAAGGAGAGTGAAATTGTTATTCATGCCAAGGCCTTCCTGATCAGCGAGCGCATGGTGATGACACCGGCACCCAACATGCCGATCGCAATGGCAAGCACTTTGTTGCCACCAGGATCGAGAATGAGAACGGAGATGTAGGTCGGGTTCATCACCGACAGCGCCAAAGCCGCAAGAACGGGCAGCGAACCGAGAATAGCCGAGCTCATCTTGGCTTCGCCGGACAACGCCACGGCACGTGACTTCAAGGCAAGCCGCTTGCGGATAACGTCGCCCAGATTGTCAAGCGTCTCCGCAAGTCCACCGCCGGTCTGTGCCTGCAGCGTCAGCGCGGTTGCGAAGAATCGATATTCCGCCACGCCGCATTTCTCAGCCATGTTGCGCAGCGCTTCATCCAGCGGAACGCCCACCGCCAGCTGGTCTGACAACGAGCCCAGAACCTCCGCAGTTGGCGAAGGCTGTTCACGGGCGGCGGCACGAATGCCCTCTGAGACGGGAATACCAACACGCACGGAACGAACGATCATGGCGAGGCTGTCCGGAAACTGCTGATAGAGCATGTTCCGGCGGTCATATTCCGCCTTTGCCCACCATTTGCGGCTGATCCAGATCCAGGCCGGCAGGAGTGCCACCATGCCCCACGGGCCGACCAGTGCCATCGGCATTTCAACCACCAATCGCGCGCAGAGCAACGCCACCGGAATCACAACCCACCATTTCAGTCGCGAAGATTCGCGGGCCGCAGGAGTGCAGCCGAACAGCTGTTCCAGATGCTGAATGGAACCGCGCTTCTTCGGAGCCACGCGGCGAACAACACGCTGCCGCGGAGGCGGCGCTGCGGAACCCGCCTTGCGCGGTGTCACCAGGGCCATACGCGCAGCAAGCTTTTTCGAGTTGCTGCTGTGGACCAGCAGGGCTACGCCGCCGCCAATGATCCCCAGCAGCGCCATCGCTGCCAAACCCAGATAAAGGTTCCGGTCAGCGCTCATACCGGTGGGGCCTCCGGGTTCATCTGTTCGGCTTCAACCAAAGCCTGTGTCCAGGCACGGTCGAGGCCGAAATAGTTGAGACGCGGCAGGAAGCCCGCCTGCGCGCGGCTGGTGCGGTAGCTGCCGGTGATTTTCCCACCCGGCGTTTCGCCATCCATCACGAACTGGAAGATGTCGTTGAGGATGATCACTTCACCCTCCATCCCACACACTTCGCTGATCTGCAGCAGACGACGCACGCCGTCGCGCTGACGCGAAACCTGCACAATGATATCGACGGCACCCACGATCTGCGTGCGGATGGAGCGCGAAGGCAGGCCCACATTGCCCATCTGCACCATGTTCTCAATACGCGTGAGAGCGTCCCGCGTGTTGTTGGCGTGGATGGTGGACATTGAGCCGTCATGGCCGGTGTTCATGGCCTGAAGCATGTCGAATGCCTCAGCGCCACGAACCTCACCGATGATGATGCGGTCAGGACGCATACGAAGCGCGTTACGAACGAGATCGCGCTGCGTCACTTCCCCACGGCCTTCGAGACTGGGTGGGCGCGTTTCCATGCGAACCACGTGCGGCTGTTGCAGCTGAAGTTCGGCGGCGTCCTCGATCGTGACGATACGCTCTGTGGTTTCGATCTGGCGCGACACGGCGTTGAGCAGGGTCGTTTTACCTGAGCCGGTGCCGCCGGAGATGATGATGTTCAGACGGCAGAAACCGGCAATTTCGAGAATGCGCGCGACCGGGCGGGTCATCGAGCCAAACTTGATGAGCTGCTCGAAATCGATCTTCTTCTGCGAGAACTTACGAATGGACATATAAGGTCCATCGAGTGCCAGCGGCGGGAAGACGATGTTGACGCGGCTGCCATCCTTCAGGCGGGCGTCGACCATCGGGCTGCTCTCGTCAACGCGTCGGCCGATGGCGGCGGCGATGCGTTGGCAGACATTGGCCAAATGGGTGGAGTCACGGAACTTCACGCCGGACAGCGTGACCTTGCCGGCCTTTTCAATGAACGTCCGCTCCGGACCGTTGACCATGATGTCAGCGATCGCGTCGTCATCAAGCAGTGGCTGCAGCGGGCCGAGGCCCACCATGTCGTGGCAGATCTCGTCCGCGAGCTGACGCTGCTCACGCAGGTTCAGCTGGATACGGCGCTCAGTCGCGATCGCAGAAAGCAGCTGCTCAACCTCGGCCGCCACTTGGTCCGGCGGCAGGTTGACGACGAGTGTTGGGTCGATCTGCTGCAGACAAAGCTGGCGCAATTCAGCCATCGCACTGTTCTGCAAAAGGCGATTGCCGCCTGGCAGCGAGGATGACGCAGCTGCGACGACAACCGGCTGAGGTGCCACAGGGGCCGGTG
>CAIJTR010000110.1 GCA_903823665.1 uncultured Rhodospirillales bacterium | reverse complement strand
GGCAATCAAGTCCATGAGCAGCACCCCAGATTCCCCAGCAAAAATGCCGGATGATCGCACGACCCAGGGTGGAAACTATTGCACGCTGTTTGCCCCTGGAATCTGGAAACTTTTGCACGCTGTTTTACAGGTCAGACGGTTTGCACCAACAGGCTGACCTTAAGGTGCGATGAACTGGAGCGCACCGTCCTGCACAGCTTGCGCGCGCGGTTGATGGACCCGGAGATCTTCAAATCCTTCGTCCTGGCGTTCACCGAAGAATGGAACCGCCTGCAGGCTGATGCGGGTGCTGAGATCGCGCAACGCGGCATTCAGTTGGAGCAGGTCAAACGGCAAATCACTCGCCTGGTTGACGCATTGATGAATGGAACGCCAGCAGCTGCGGTCAATGATCGCCTGAGGGATCTGGAAGCACGGCGGATCGTGCTGGAGGCGGAGGCCGCAAACGCCGTGGCCCCTGCCCCACGCATTCACCCCAGCCTCGCTGAGGTTTATCGTGCGAAAGTTGCAACGCTTCAGCCGGTTCTGGCTAAGGATGACGCAGCTGCAGCGCGCGAGCTGGTTCGTGGGCTGGTCGACGCGATCACAATGGTGCCGGAGGACGGCAAGCTGCGCATTGAGGTTCGCGGCGCGCTCGCGGGGATTCTCGCACTTTGCGGTGCCACCAACGGCAAAAGCCCCGGCTTTGGGGCCAAGGCTTTGGCGGTACAAATCAAGATGGTTGCGGGGACCCGCAGCCACTTATACCGAACGCATTTTTTTGTGCGGTAGCACGCTATAGCGCCTGCAGATCTTGAAGATACTCAGATGCTGGTCGCAATCCGGACACCAACAACCTGTATCGCGCGCGTGCACGCGACGTAAAACAAATGACGCTCGGTCTCGAACACATCATCTAGCTCCGTTTCATTGCCCACGCCCTCAAGCCTAGCCTGCAGTGGCAGCACGCCCTCATCGCACGCCATCACGGCTGCGGCTTTGAATTCCAGCCCCTTTGCCAGGTGCATGGTGCCGATTAGCACGCTGCCGTTCGCATCTTGCCCAGTTTCGGAGATCTCCACCCAAGACACCCCTGCGGCTTCTACCGCTGCTCGAGCACGGGGAAGCTGAGCGCGCGAACGGACGAACAGACTGAGTTCGGATGGCATCGTGCCATCGGCAAGGGCTTGTTTGATCCACGAAGCCACAGTGTCGATTTCGTCCTGCTCGGAGCTTGATTTGCGGATTTCCGGTGCGGGGCCGTTGAAAACCAACACAGTGCGGCCGCGCTCATCTGCGTTGCCATCGACATCGGGCACCGCCTTGGGCAGCAGCCGATCGGCGGCTTGGCGGATTTGGTGGCTCATGCGGTAGTTCACCGTCAGCGTTGACGACGGACCACGCACATCTACGCCGAGTTCCTTCCATGAAAACGGCTGCTGGAAGATGCGTTGCCCCAAGTCGCCGGCGAAGAACAGGGCGTCCGGCTGGTTTGGCGCGATTGCTGCCAAAAAGCCGAGTTCCGCGACACCTAGATGTTTGATCCCAGGCTTTGATGGTGCAATCTTTTCCACGGAATGGAAGGACGCACTATGGGCCAGGTTCTGCACGGCTGCGCCACAACGACAGCGGCACTACGTCGAGCGATACACCATAGTCAAGAGAGCCTGAGGACGCTCGCCAAACGTTACGGCATCAACCAGAAGACCGTCGCTAAATGGAAGCAGCGCATCTCCGTCGCCGACCGTCCCACCGGCCCCAAAGAGGCAAAGTCGACCGTTCTGTCGATCGAGGACGAGGCGGTCGTCGTGGCCTTTCGGCGACACACATTGTTGCCGCTTGATGACTGCTTGTATGCCCTCCAACCGACGCTGCCGCATCTCACCCGGTCGTCACTGCACCGCTGCCTGCAACGCCACGGCATCTCGCGTCTGCCAGAGATCTCTGGAGACAAGACCGAAAAACGCGCCTTCAAAGCCAACCCACTCGGCTATTTCCACGTCGATATCGCTGAGGTCCGAACCGAACAGGGTAAGCTCTACCTCCTGGTTGCCGTCGACCGCACCACGAAGTTTGCCTTCGTCGAGCTGCACGAGAAGGCCACGCGCCAGGTCGCCGGAGACTTCCTGCGGGCGCTGATCAAGGCCGTGCCTTATCGCATCCACATCGTCCTGACCGACAACGGCACCCACTTTACCACGCCTGGAAACACCTCCTCAGCGGCAGACGACATCAGGCTCGCGCTCGACCGCGGCGAGCCTGTCTGGGCACACGCGTTCGAGTATGCCTGCGCCCAGAACGGCATCGACCATCGCCTCACCAAGCCTCGGCACCCTTGGACGAACGGGCAGGTCGAGCGCATGAACCGCACCATCAAGGAAGCCACCGTCAAGCGCTTCCACTACGCGACGCACGATCAGCTGCGCGCCCACCTCACCAACTTCGTCAGCGCCTATAATTTTGCCCGCAGACTGAAGACCCTCAAGGGGCTCACGCCCTACGAACCAATCTGCAAAGCATGGACAAAACAGCCAGAGCGATTCATGCTCAATCCGATCCATCAAATGCCGGGACTAAACATCTAGATCCTGCGCTTCGTCCACCACGATGTGGGTGAACGGCTTTACCTCGCGGGCGGCGTAATGCTGGGTGGTGCGCGCGAAGATGTCCGACCATATGGCGAGGCGGCGTTTGACAGGTGATGCGCGCACGGCTTCAAACAAGGGCCACAGGCGCTCCCGCTGGCCCGCACTCATGCGGTTTTTTTGCGGCCGAGGTGTGACATCGCCCCCAACTTCTACCCTAGCACTACAGTCGCATTTTATGGGATGTTCTGAAGCATTGGGCAACCATGATTCAGAACCTGATGACTGGTGGCGCTTCGGTTGAGGACACGCTGTCGCTGTGGGCGACGGCGCTAAGGACGGCCAAGCATCGTATCCGGCCGTTGTTCACGCAGGAGCGTGTGGCGGCATCCGCCGGCTAGTTCCTGGATGCGCTCCTCGGCAATGAACCGCGCAAGACCGGCTGGATGCGGGCGGAGGCGGCGGGTGACAGCGGTCCATGGCGGCAGCAGGCGCTGCTGGGTCGCGGGCGGTGGAACGCCGATGCGCTGCGCGACATCGTACGTGACCACGTGGTCGAGCATTTGGGCGAGGCTGACGCGGTGCTGGTGATCGACGAGACGGGGTTCCTCAAGCAGGGGCGTGCGTCCTGCGGGGTGGGGCGGCAATACACCGGCTCTGCCGGGAAGATCACCAATTGCCAGATCGGAGTGTTCGCCTCTTACGTGTCGGCCAAGGGCCACGCCTTCATCGACCGTGCGTTGTATCTGCCCAAGGCCTGGACCTCAGATCCGGCGCGACTGGCGGCAGCACATGTGCCGCAGGACACGGCGTTCGCCACCAAGCCGCGGCTCGCGGTCGACATGGTGGCCCGCGCGGTCGCGGCATCCGTCCCGTTCGCATGGGTGACAGCCGACAGCGTCTATGGCGTGGGTGAGCTGGAGATGGCGCTGCGGCGCGCCGGCCGCGGCTACGTGTTGGGTGTAAACAGCAACCATTGGTTTGGCTCCTGGCACCCGGACAGGCGGATCGCCGGCGAGGCACAGGACATTGCGCGCGAACTTCCTGCCGAGGCCTGGCAGCGGCTGTCGGCCGACCATAGCACCAAAGGTGAGCGCCTTTACGATTGGGTATATTGCCCACTCGCCGATTTGGATGCCGCCGAGTACGACGCGCCAACTCCTGGCACCTGGACCCGCGGCCTGCTGATCCGCCGCAGCCTGGCCGATGGCGAGCACGCCTACTTCACGACCTGGTGCCCTACAGGCACCACCGTCAAGGCCCTGGTG
Organism: uncultured Rhodospirillales bacterium; assembly: GCA_903823665.1. Classification (GTDB taxonomy): domain Bacteria; phylum Pseudomonadota; class Alphaproteobacteria; order Acetobacterales; family Acetobacteraceae; genus CAIQQQ01. The sequence goes on along the minus strand of CAIJTR010000110.1, from coordinate 4,494 downwards.
CGAGTGGAAGGCACGCGCTGGCGAGTGGAGGAAGGCTTCGAGACCACCAAGACCGAACTCGGCCTCGATCACAATGAAAGCCGCTCCTGGCATGGCTGGCATCGGCATGTCTCGCTGGTCATGCTGGTCATGCTGGCCTATGCCGTCATGGCCACCGTCCGCCATCAGGCAAATGCCACCGTGCCGAAAAAAACGAACTCGGCATTACGGCGAAGCTCATCCGCTGGTCCATCCAGGAAATCCGCCGCCTCGTCGTCAAGCTAATGCAACGACGCATCCCGATGCAGCAACTCCTCGCGTGGTCAGCATTCCGCCGCGCCCACCAAGCCGCAGCATACAACGCACGCTCATTCGGAAAAATGCAACTTTAGTGCTAGGCTCATTGAACAATAACACTCTGAGATTCCTTTAGGATATCGGCATTTCAGGGGTTATTCGTCGCGGCCAATCGCCACCCCACCAAGAAGGAAAATTCATGAAGACAATCAATGAGATGCTGATTTCGTGATGGGGTCGAAGTTGGGTGGGATTTCACAACCCTGGAGTTTTCTTGCAGGCGCTGGTAGTTTCGTTTGATAAAATAATACGAAGCATCATCCCCATCGCCTTGTGAAGGAAAATTCCTTATGCCAAATAAACGGTGCCCTCTCTGTGGCGCCCTAAGACATATAGAGGTTCGGCAAACACATTTGCGCTGTAGATTGTGTTCATTGGTATTTTCTAAAATTTGTGGCGCTCTTCCTGCCATTGATAGTTATATAGGAAAAGACGGTAGCTTTTACTTTCCAAATTGGAATAACTGGCTATCCAGAGCGACGGGTAATAGCTTTATCAAAGACCTCACGCAGTTTAATTTCGCGCCTGTGACCGTTCGAATGTTTGCGGCCCAGCACGGACGCTACGTCTCATCGCTCAGGAGTAATTTGCCGCTAACCTCGGTCTATGTTGGTTGGGCGTTTGGCGAGATGATGCAAGCCCACATTGAGGACAAGCGGGGCACCGGTGCAAAGAGCCAGTTGACGCTTGGCATCATCGCGTCAACCTCTGCGCGACAGGAGGCCGCAGCGTTGTCCGCAAGCATGGCCGAATTCGTAGACGAAGTTATAATTGTGCTGGATACCGCGGATGACGGTGTCGCCGCAGAATTGCAAGACGCACTCCGCGTTGCTCTTGGGCCGTCCTGCAAAATGCGGTCCAGCGTTATCGCCCATCCACTTAACGGTGATTTTGCATCGCAACGCAATCGTGTGCAGGAGGCCGCGCGCACCGAATGGGTTTTGCAACTGGATACAGACGAGTATCTGACCCCGAGCACAAAGGCGTTCCTGCCCAACTTGATCCATGACGCGGAACGCGGGGGATGGGACGTCGTTGGCTTACTCCGACTCAATCTGGTAGATGGAATAGTGTCCGCGCTTTATCCGGATGTGCAGTATCGATTGGTCCGAAGTTCCATTCGCTACATCCGCCCTGTACACGAGTATCCACGGGTGGAATCGCATCACGCCCAATTTACGCATTTGGGTGCCGAGATAGTCCATACGATCAACAGCAGCCGTTTGAGCGTTCGGGAAGCCGTTTACAATGACATACAGGCTGGCGCGGACCGACCGGAAGACACAGCTTTGTTGCGCAGACCTCTTGAGCCGGGTGTTAGGCAGACTGCATGAAGCCCTTTGATATAGTTTCAGCTGCCGAAAGCCAGGCTTTTGAGGTTGGGATGAATCAGCGCCCACTGGTTATCGCCGTTATCCTGAATTGGAATAAAGCACAGCAAAGTGCTGATTGCGTGTTGGCACTTAGCGAGCAGACATACACCAATTTAAATATCGTTGTGGTAGATAACGGCTCTCAAGAAGAAACGGTGGGACCGCCTCTCAATCTCAATGTGCCGTTCCTTTTACTCCGTAACCCTACCAATCTGGGGTTCACAGGCGGCGTTAATGTGGGCTTACAGCGCGCAATGTCTGATGGTGCGGATTATGTGTGGCTTGTAAACAATGATGCTTTCCCCGCGCCAGATGCCCTTGAATTGATGGTTAATGCCATGTGCTCAGACCCAAGTATCGGCCTTGCCAGTGGTATGATCCGCAATGGCGACGCCGGAGACGAGGTAGAGTTTTGTGGAGGGCTTTGGGATGAAGACACTTTCCAAACAACAAATGACGTGGCGACTTACGAAAGCTGGCATGATACGCGAGCTAAGCAGATATGGCTGGTTGGGACAGCACTTCTAATACGGCGGTCGTTGATTGAGTCGATTGGTTTGTTTGATAATCAGTTCTTCGCTTACTGGGAGGATAATGATTACTCGGTTCGGAGTATCCAAGCTGGGTTTTTCAACGTCGTGGTTCCCGCTGCTGTGGTGTACCATTTTTCAGGCGCACCCAAAACGGATCCTGGGACAAAGCCACCGCACTACTATTATTATATGGCACGCAATGAAATTTTATTCCTGCGTAAGCATGTCTCTATACGTAGATTGCCGAAGTTGTTGGTCTGGGCGCTCAATCGCCAGTTCAGAAAGCTCGATCAACTCGAAGCTCTTCATGTTTTGGCAGACGCTGTGCTGTGCGGTATCTGCGACGGTCTCCGTGGCCTCGGCGGTGCCTATGACGCAGGGCGTGGCCTGATGCCGGCCGCGCGCCAGCCTCTTCGGTCCTTAATCAAGATGCTGCGCCGGTGATGATGTCGGTATGGTCGCCGGGCATCGTCTGGCAATGCTATTGCCAGCGACGGACCAGCATTGAGGTGGTTGCCGGACAATGTGGTTAGAATGATTGAATGACCGTTCCGAACAACCCGTCGCATTCGGTCGCAAACCGAACCGTAATTGGTGCGATCTGGATGGTCGCTTGGCGCGTTGTCACGCGCAGTCTTGGCCTAATTAGCACGTTCGTTCTGGCGCATTTGCTCGTGCCTGCAGATTTCGGTCTGGTGGCAATTGCCACAACATTTGCCGCAGCAATCGACGCACTATCGGAGCTTGGACTTCGTGCTGCTCTGGTACGCCAAAAGGATGATGACCCTTCGCTCTACGACACCGCATTCACCATGCAAGTGATCCGTGGTCTTGGCACGGGTACAATCATCGCACTCGGCGCTGCTAACGCTGGCGGATGGTTTGGCGATGCGAGGCTTGTGCCGCTGTTGCTCGTCTTGGCCGCTGTCGCCGCAGTTGCCGGGTTTGACAATATTGCCGTCGTGCGCTTCCAGCGCGACCTTCGCTTCGACATGGAATTTAAGCTGCTGTTCATCCCTCGGCTTCTTCAATTTGTGGCGGGGACCACGGCGGCATTCGCATTGCAGACCTATTGGGCGCTGATTGTAGGGGTTGTTGTCGGACGGCTGACAAGAACCGCCATGAGCTACATCGTTCAGCCATACCGGCCGCGCCTGTCTTTGGCGCGGTGGCGTGATCTGGCGGGCTTTTCATTCTGGTCTTGGGCATCAAGCATGGCCGGCATGGCATGGGAACGGAGCGATGCCTTTGTGCTCGGCCCGGTTCTAGGTACAGGACAGCTTGGCATTTTCTTGTTGGCCACCGAGATTGGCCTTATGCCAACGACCGAATTGGTCGGCCCAGCTGCGAATGCGCTGTACGCGGGCGTGGCAGCCGCACGGAACCGCGGTAGTGATACGGTCGGTTTGGCGATGCCACTGATTGCAGCGCTGTTGATGCTTGTCTTGCCGATCGGAGTTGGGATTTCTGCTACCGCTGGATATCTGGTTGCGGGTCTACTTGGGCCCGCCTGGCAGACAGGTCGCCCAGTTATCGCGATCTTTTCGCTGCTCTGTCTCATCACTCCGATAACTTTTGTTTCTACTACAGTGCTAAGTGCAGCGGGCCATGTGAGGCAAAACTTTTGGGCTATCGCCGGAGCCACCGTGCTGAGGATATCCGCTCTTTATTTGGTTTCTGGGTCACGCAGGCTGGACTGGGCTGCACTGACCGTATGCGGCGTTGTCGTGTGTGAGGCCACGTTGTTCCTGCGGCAAATGGCTGGGCGTGGCCACCTCGCATGGCGAGAAGCACTCCCTGGAATGGCTCGAACCCTCATCTCGAGTAGCGTCACGGCGGCCGTCCTATGGATGACAGGGCTCGGCTGGCGGAACGTTGACGAACCCGCCATCCAGGCGCTCATGATCGGTGGCGCGGCTGGATTGGGTGGCATTCTTGTTTGCTCTGCTTCGCAGCTGGCATTGTGGTACGCTGCAGGCCGTCCATCTGGACCAGAGCGAACCGTCCTGAACATAGCTTTCGGGCTAGTAACAATGTCACATCGCCCCCAACTTCGACCCCAGGCTGATTGAACAATAACACTCTGAGATTCCTTTAGGATATCGGCATTTCAGGGGTTATTCGTCGCGGCCAATCGGACACCTCGAATATCCCCGTCATTCAGCCTCGTTGATGCAGCGGCACCCCCTTTGAGCGCCGATTTTGGCTGAGTTCCGGTGTGGATTTCATGCTCTTCGCCATCGTAATGCCCG
>CAIJTR010000109.1 GCA_903823665.1 uncultured Rhodospirillales bacterium | reverse complement strand
GCGCAACCCATGCCGGTGACGCGGGCCATCAGCGGGTGGCCGTGGGCGATGGCAATGACCTGTTGGCCGTCGGTCACGTAGTCGATGGCTCCGGTGACGGCGACGATGGCCCCGGTCGATTGGGCGAGGCTTTGCGCGGCGGCGATGGCGGCTTCGGAGCGGCTGGTTGAGTCAACGCCGCGACCGTGGCCGGATTGTCCGGCGAGGCCGAGGATTTCGGACGCATTGCCGCGAATGGCGGTGGGGCGGAGTTGGCAAAGTTCGAGAGCGAAGTTCGTGCGCTGGGCGATGGCACCTGCGGCCACGGGGTCGAGCACCCAGCGGGTTCCGCCGAGGTTTGCGGCGTTGGCGGCGCGGCGCATGACCTCGGCTCGGGCGGTGGTGAGGGAGCCTAGGTTGATCACCAGGGCGTCGGCTGCGGCCGCGAAGGCTTCGACTTCCTCGGCGGCTTCGACCATGGCGGGGGAGGCCCCGAAGGCGAGGAGGGCGTTGGCGGTGAAGTTGGCGACGACGGCGCTGGTGAGGTTGTGGACGAGCGGTGACTTGGCGCGAACGGCGTCTCGGCTGGCGCGAAGGTCGGGGGCGGAGATCGATGACATGGCGTCACTCACCATAGCGGGCACCGCTTGGGCAAGAGCGTGAGCAGTGGCATGGTGGGTGAAAGTGAAAGGAGCGCGCGTGTTGAGATTGTCCCGTCGAGGCTTGTTGGGAGCAGCTCTGGTGGCTGGGACGGCGCGGGCGGAGGGGCCTGTGACGCTTCGCATCGCGTATTTGAAAAGCACGAGCGATCTGGTGCTGGCGCGCGCGCACGGCTCGTTGGAGCGGGCGATGACGGCGATGGGCGTGCGCGTGGAGTGGGCAGGGCCTTATGCGGCGGCGGCCCCGGCGATCGAGGCGTTGTCGGCGGGGGCGGTGGATATGACCGTGGGCAGTTCGACGGCGTTTGTGACGGCGCGGGCGGCGGGTGTGGATATGGCGATGTTCGGCTATCAGCGGCTGAGCCCGGCGGGCGAGTGCATTCTGGTGAAATCTGCCTCGCTTGCGCGGTCGGTGGTGGATTTGGCTGGGCGGTCGGTGGCGATCAATCGCGGTGGCACGGGCGAATATATTCTGGTGCGGGCGATGGAGAAGGCGGGCATGGCGTTGGATTCTGTGCGCCGGGTGTATTTGTCGCCACCGGACGCGAAGGCGGCGTTTGAGGGTGGCTCGGTCGATGGATGGGCGATTTGGGACCCTTTTTTGAGCATTGCGGTGGCGTCTAGGGAGGCTCGGGTGCTGGCGGATGGGGCGGCGTGCGGGTCGGAGAATGCGGTGGCGTATGTGGTGAGCGGGGCCTATCTCGCGGCGCATCGCTCGGTGGTGCAGGCGGTGCTGGGGGTGCTGGAGGCGGAGAACGCCTGGGGCGGGGCGCATCCGGATGAGGCAGGCGCGATCTGGGCGCAGGAGTTGGGGCTGCCTGCCTCACTCGGCCCGCGTCTGGGGCGGAACAACACGCCGAAGCTGGGGCGCGTGGGGGCGGAGGCGGCAGCGCAGATTGGGCATATTGCGGATTGGTATGTGGCGAACCGGATTATTCCGAACCGTCCTGACATCGCATCGTATTTGGCGGATATTGAATGAAGGGCGTCATTGCGAGCGCTTGTGTGGGGAAATCGAGGAGTGCGCCCTGTTGCTCTGGATTGCCACGTCGCCGAGTGGCTCCTCGCAATGACGACGGGGTGTGAGTGTTTCAAATGGAGAGTGCCATGACGATGACGGCGGGCGTGACCAAGGCGGGTGAGAGCGTGGACGATGTGGTCTGGAATATTCTGGGCCAGACTTACAAGCCGTTGCAGGTGAGCGAGGCGTCGTTTGCGTTCGACACGCTGTTTCCGCCGGGCACGTTCGTGCCGCCGCATGTGCATCCCAATCAGGATGAGTTCATTCGGGTGCTGGAAGGCGAGTTCGATCTCTGGCTCGATGGGGCGGAGAGCAAGGCTGCGGGTGGCGATTTGATCCGGCTGCCGCGCGGTGGGGCGCATGGGATTTTCAACAAGTCGAACGGGCCGGTGCGGGCGCTGTTCTGGGTGGCCCCGGCGCTGACGCTTTACACGCTGTTCACGCAGATTGATCGCGTGACCGATCCGGCGGAGGTGGTGCGTCTGGCGGCGTTGCACGACGTGAACTTCTTGCCGCCGCCGGCATAGCTTTCCGCATGACGGTTCTGATCGCGGGCGGCGGCGTCGGTGGGCTTTCGCTTGCCATGATGCTGCATGAGAAGGGCATTGCGGCGCTGGTGTTCGAGGCGGCGGCAGAGGTGCGGCCACTGGGCGTGGGCATCAACACGCTGCCGCATTCTATCCGTGAGCTGGCGGGGTTGGGGCTGCTGCCGAAGCTCGACGAGATCGGCATTCGCACGCGCAAGCTGACCTATATGAACCATCTGGGGCAGACGATCTGGTCTGATCCGCGCGGGATGTATGCGGGGCATGAGGTGCCGCAGTTCTCCGTGCATCGCGGGCGGTTGCAGATGATGCTGTGGCAGGCGGCGGTGGCGCGGCTGGGGCCGGATCGTATTCGCGCCGGTCAGCGGCTGGTGGGGCTGATGCAGCATGATGGCGGTGTGGTGGCGCGGTTCGAGGGGCCGGCGGATGTGTTCCGTGAGGTGGAGGGATCCGCACTTGTGGGGGCGGACGGCATTCATTCATGGCTGCGCGCGCATCTGCATCCCGATGATGGCGGGATTCGCTGGAATGGCATTCAGATGTGGCGAGGCTGCACGGAATGGCCCGCCTTTGATGACGGATGCTCGATGGTGATTGCGGGCGATGCGGTGGCCAAGCTTGTGCTGTATCCGATCGCACCGGGGTCCACGCCTGAGACGCGGCTGACGAATTGGGTGATCTATGCGCGGGTGGCCGATGGCAGCCAAAAGCCGCCCGGGCGTGAAAGTTGGGCGCGGCGCGGGCAGCTGGCGGATTTCAAGCATCTGGTGGACCGGCTGAAGCTGGATTTCATCGATGTGTCTGCATTGATCGAGAGTACGGCTGAGATTTTTGAATATCCGATGTGTGACCGCGATCCTCTGCCGTGGTGGACGCGGGGGCGGGTGACGCTGCTGGGCGATGCGGCGCATCCGATGTTTCCGGTGGGGTCGAATGGCGCGTCACAGGCCGTGCTGGATGCGCGGGCGCTTGCTGATGCACTGATGGCGCATGACGTGCCGGAGGCGTTGGCGGCCTATGAGGTTGAGCGGCGTGCGGCCACGACGGCGATTGTGATCTCCAATCGCAATGGCGGGCCGGAGCGGGTGATTGATCTGGTGGCGCAACGCGCTCCTGCGGGGTTCAGCGATATCGCTGATGTGGCCACGCAGGAGCAGTTGGCGGACGTCGTCAGAGGCTATGCGTCGCTTGCGGGGTTCGCTGCACCACACCCATAGCGGTGAGGGACTGGTCGGCGGCGACGCTGAAGCGCGTCATGTCGTCTGGCGTGATGTGGCCGATGCAGCCGACGCGGAAGCTGGGTTCCTCGGTGTCGTAGAAGTTGCTGATGGTGAAGCCGCGCGATTTCAGCTCGGTCACGAAATTCGGCAGTGACCATGCGGGATCGCCGGGGGCGTGGATGTTCATCACGATCGGGCCTTGGTCTGCGGCGTCAAGGCAGGGTGTGAGGCCGATGCGGATCATGCCGGCGCGCAGCGCATCGCGGTTGGCGTTGTAGCGGGTGAGGCGGGCTGGCTGGCCGCCCTCGGCGTCGAAGAAATTCAGGGCGGTGTCGAATGCCTGGATCACCTGGGCTGCGGGAGTGAAGCGGAAGGCGCCGCCCTCGGTGCGGATGGAATGCTCGTAGATGTCGGCCAGATCGAACGACCAGCTGGCGGCGGTGCCGGCGGGCAGCAGCCGATTGTTCTGCACCACGATGAAGCACATGCCCGGCAGGCCTTCGAGGCATTTGTTGGTGGTGAAGATGGCGGTGTCGATCTCGGGGTGGTCCATGAGATTGAGCGGGAGTGCTCCGAAGGCGGAGACAGCATCGAGGACGACGCGGCGGCCTGTGGCGCGGATGGCGCGGCCGATTTCCTGGATGTTCTGGATCACGCCGGTGCTGGTCTCGCTGTAGACGAGGCCCGCGTGGGTGAGGCTTTCGTCGGCGGCGAGCGCGTCGGCGATGCGGTGCGGCGGGACGGCGCGGTTGCGGTCAACCTTGAGCATGACCGGCGTGCGACCGGCGGCGGTGGCGAGCTTGGCCATGCGTTCGGCGTAGGAGCCGGTGTCGGGGATGAGGATGCGTCCGCCGGGGGGGAGCACGCTGCGCAAGGCTGCCTCGGTGCCGAAATGGCCGCAGCCTTGCAGGGGCAGGGCGGTGTGGGTTTCGACGCCGCCGCCTGCAAGCTCGCGTACACGCTGGCGGATGCGGCGGGATACGACACGGAAATCATCGTCCCAGGGCGCGATATCACGCGCCATCTCGGCACGGACTTCTGCGCGTGTGGTCACGGGGCCGGGGATGAGGAGGATCATGGGGAAGGGTCCAGAACGAGGCGAACAAGGCCGCGAACCTAGCGGATCAGCCGCGTTGCACCACCCACGGTGCGCGCATGGAAGGGGTGAGTTTGGAGATCAGCCAAAAAATCTGTTTTATCTGTGTCACGTTCTCTGAGCGGCAAAGTCTTATCAGTGTTCAGTGGGTGTGTCTGAGGAAGAGAAAAGCAGACAGCTCTGAATACTGGGATTTATCACTCGAAGGGAATGTATCAATGACACGTCGCACCAATATCTTCGCTGCCATGGCCCTGTTGTTCGCGTTCACGGCCCCGGCTTTCGCTGAATCTGAGCGTATGACGGAAGGCACCATCACGGTTTACATGAAATCCGGTGCAACGGCCGTGATGCATGTTGCCGACAAGGCTGCTCTCGACAGCATCACCAAGGGTGCGATGCAGCTTGATGACCACGCAATGGTCGTGATGCATGACGGCAAGCTGTTCCTCGTGACCGACCACAAGATGGAAAATGGCAAGATGGTCTCGGAGTTCCTGCAGAACATGGGCCATAACTGAGGCCTTTCGATCACGACCCGGTGTTGAAGCCTTGGGCTGCGAAGGCGGCGCGGGTTTCAGCACTGGTCATGAATGCGTGCAGGCGGGCGGCGGCCTCGGGCTGTGTGGTGTGGCCGCCGACGGCGAGGCTGTAGGCCGATTGGAGCTGGATGTCCTGCGGCAGGCGGCCGATCATCTCGGCACCGGGCACGGGCAGGATTTCGCTGACGAGGCCGAGGCCCAGCGCCACCTCACCGCGGGCTGCGGCTTCCATGGCGACCTGGCCTTCAGGGTAGAGGTGCAGCTTGGATTGGAGGGCGTCGAGCATGCCCAACTCGCGCAGGCGGTTCATCATGAAGACGCCGGATGTGGCACCGGCGGCGGGGTCGGCCATGCCGATGCTGGGGGCGGCGAGGAGCGTGGCGCGTAGCTCGTCCATGCTGGCGATGGCGGGGTGCGGCTGGCCCTTTTGCACGGCGGCCCCAAGCGGCACCGCGCCGAGCAGCTTGATGCTGGACGCCACGACGAGGCCCTTCTCTGCCATTTCCTTCATGCGTGGTGGGGGAAGCACGACGAGGTCAAACGCGGTGCCGGATGTGAGTTTGCCGGCGACGAAGCCTGCGGTGCCGAAGGCGAAGTTCGCGCGGTCCCCGGTTTGGGCTGCGAATTTCTCCGGCACCTGCGCCACTGCCCCTTTGATGGCGGCGGTGGCGAGGATGATGAGTTCTGGGCCGGGCATGGTGATGTCCTGGTCGATGACGCGTGATCAGAGTTGATGGACTTAGATCAGCACCTGCAGATCGCCGTCCACGGCGAGGGATTGGCCGCTGATGGTGGCGCCGAATGGGCTGCACAGATAAAGCGCCATGTTGGCGATGTCGTGCTGTGTGACGAAGCAGCGCAGCGAGGTGGTCTCGACCGCGCGGGTGGTTTGTGCGTTCTCGCCGACGCCCGCGGCTTCCGCCTTCGCTTTGATGACCGCGCGGATGCGGGGGCCGTCCACGAGGCCGGGGAGGATGGCGTTGACGCGGATGCCTTGCGGGCCGAGTTCGATGGCGAGCGTTTTGGTGAAGCCGATGACGCCCCATTTGGCGGCGGCGTAGGGGCTGCGGAGTTGGAAGCCGAAGCGGCCGGCGGCGGAGGAGAGGTTGATGATCGAGCCGCCGCCGGACGCGCGCAGGGCCGGGATGGCGCGGCGTGCGGTGTGGAACATGGCGGCAAGGTCGATCTGCAGCGTGGCGTCGAGTTCTTCCGGCGTTACGTCCTCCACCTTCTTGGTGGGGCCTGCGATGCCGGCGTTGTTGATGAGTACGTCCAGGCCTGTGAGTTCGCGGACGGCGGTGTCGACGAAGTTTTCCATCTCGGCGGCGCTGCCGGCGTTGGCGACCATGCCTGGGTGGCCGGAGGTGGCGAGGGATGCGGCGTCGATGTCGGAGATGAAGACGTTCGCACCGCAGGCGGCGAAGCTATCCGCCATCACGCGGCCGATGCCACCGGCGGCACCGGTGATGGCCACGCGCAGGCCGGTGAGATCGACCGGCAGATAAGTTGTGGCACCCGTGATCATGCTGCTTCCTCCGTTTTGCTTCGGAACATGCTAGGCTAGGGCAAGCCCGGGCGAAACCGGGGAGGAGGATTTGCCGTGACCAATCCGTATAATCTGCTGTGGCTGCTGGTTTTGGTGATTGTGGTGGTGACGATGTTCGCCGGTGCGAAGTCGGTGCCGCAGGGCAATGTTTGGACGGTGGAGCGGTTTGGCGCCTACACGCGCAGCCTGCAGCCGGGGCTGAATTTCGTGTTGCCGTACATCGACCGGATCGGGCGGAGGCTGAATGTACAGGAGCAGGTCCTTGATATCCCGGAGCAGACCGTCATCACCGGCGACAATGCGACGGTGGCCGCCGATGGCGTGATCTATTTCCGGGTGATGGAGCCGGAGAAGGCGGCGTATCAGGTACAGAACCTGCCAATGGCGCTGACGACGCTGGCGATGACGAATATTCGCGCGGTGATCGGTGAGTTGCAGTTGGACGCGGCTTTGGCCTCACGCGACCGGATCAACACGCAGCTGCTGTCCATCCTCGACGGGGCGACGCATCCGTGGGGCGTGAAGGTGAGCCGGGTGGAGATCCGCAAGATCGAGCCGCCGCAGAACCTCATCATGGCGATGAATTTGCAGATGACGGCGGAGCGCGAGCGCAGGGCCACGGTTGCCAAGGCGCAGGGCGAGCGGGAGGCGGCGATTGAGCGGGCGGAGGGCAACAAGCAGAGCCTGATTCTGGCTGCTGAGGGCCGTCAGGAAGCGGCGAACCGGGACGCGCAGGCGCGTGAACGTCTGGCGGCTGCGGAGGCGAAGGCAACCGAAGTGGTGGCGGCGGCGGCGCGTGACGGTGGTGAGCCGGCGCTGCGGTATTTCATCGCGGACCGGTATGTGGATGCGTTCAAGCAGTTGGCGAACTCGCCCAATGCCAAGCTGGTGGTGGTGCCGATGGAGGCGACGGCGCTGGCGGGCGGCATTACGCAGGCGATGCAGTTGTTGCAGCCCGGGCTTGCCGGTTCGGCGGCGTCTGGTTCGTCATCGGTGGTGTCGTCAGTGCCGGGGGTGCGCACATGATCAGCGAATGGCTTGCTGATCCGGGCCTCGCCTGGCTGGCGGCCGGGCTTGTGCTGGTGGTGGCGGAGATGGTGCTGCCGGGGGCGTTTTTGCTGTGGCTGGGCCTCGCCAGCATCGGCACGGGTTTGGTGTGCCGGGTGGCGACGACGAGCTTTGCCGTGCAGGTGGTGATCTTCGCCGTGCTCGCCCCGCTTTCCATTGCGTGCGCGATGACGATGCGGCGCAAGTCCCGGCCTGCGAACGTGAACACGCCTGGCTCTGGCCTGGTGGGGCGGCACGCGACGCTGCTGCGGTTCGAGGCTGGCGAGGGGCGTGTGCGGGTGGGCGACAGTGACTGGCCGGCCCGGCTTGCCCCGGGGGCTGCGATGCCTGCCGTCGATATGCCGCTGGAGGTGGTGGCGGTGGACGGGCTGGTGCTGCTGGTGCGGCCTGCGGTGGTTGTGGCGGCGGGCGTGAAGTAGGATTAATGCGCCGGACGTGGCGGGCTTACGGGGGCTGGAGGATGATGAGGGCATGATGGAAGATCGCAGCACTCGCACGCCAATTCAGATCGACATGAATGCAGATGGCAGTTTCCGCACCCCACCGCAGGCGCAGTTCTCGGCCAATGCGTTCAGCGCGCCAGGGCCGTTGAGCGCCACTTTGCTGCGCTGGGCGTTGATTGTGGCCGGAGTGGCGACGGTGGGCGCGGTTGCGTTCTTCGTGCTTTGGCTGGCGCTGGTGATGGTGCCGATTGCCATTGGGGCGGCGGCGATTGCCTATGGCGTGCTGCGCTACCGGATGTGGAAATCTGGCGTGTCAGTTAAGGGCTTTGGGCGGCGGGGTTAGTTGCCGATGCAATTCTGCGCGAAAATTGTCAAAGAGTTTGTGGCGGAGGCTTGTGGGAATTTGGCTGTGAACATTTTGGTCGCATTGTTGTTTATGTGATGCAGCGACTGGTGATTATTTAGTAATTCAGTGATGGGTTGCGGGCATTTGCCTGCATTTGCATAATTCAGATCCTTATCACTGCATAAGAGAGCGTCACTCCCGTGCCAATTCATGATGCTGATGCGATGAGTGAGATCAGCTTTGACCTTCGTAGTCTGGCAGCTGGGTATGCGGGTGGGCAGTTTACGCCGGTGATGGTGATGGCTGAGGTGCTTCGGCGGATTGCGGCGGCGGGGGATGATCGGGTGTGGATCAGCCGTCGGGCGGATGCGGATATTCTGGCGGAGGCTGCGGCGCTGGGCCCTGTGCGGGCGGATTTGCCGCTATGGGGCGTGCCGTTTGCGGTGAAGGACAATATCGACGCGCAAGGGCTGGCCACGACGGCGGGTTGCCCGGATTTCGCGTATCGGCCGGATGTGTCTGCCCCGGTGGTGGCGCGGTTGGTCGCGGCAGGGGCGGTGCTGATCGGCAAGACCAATCTGGATCAGTTTGCGGCGGGGCTGGTGGGGGTTCGCTCGCCCTATGGCACGCCGCGCAATCCGTTTGATGCGGCGCGGGTGCCGGGTGGGTCGAGCTCCGGCTCGGCGGTGGCGGTGGCTTCGGGGCTGGTGAGTTTCTCACTGGGGACGGACACGGCGGGATCGGGGCGGGTGCCGGCGGCGTTTAACAATTTGGTGGGGCTGAAGCCGTCGCGCGGGCTGTTCAGCACGCAGGGGGTGGTGCCGGCGTGCCGGTCCTTGGATTGCGTCTCGGTGTTTGCGCTGTCGGTGGAGGATGCGTGCGGGGTGGCGGAGGTGATGGCGGGGTTTGATGCGCAGGATGCGTATTCTCGCCAGTCGCCGCCTGGATTTTCGCCTCGGGCGGTGACGCCGCGTGGGGTGTTTCGGTTTGGGGTGCCGCGGGCGGATCAGTTGAATTTCTTTGGTGATGGCGAGGCGGCTTGGCTGTTCGAGGCGGCTGTGGCGCGGGCGGGGCTGCTCGGTGGCTCAGTGGTTGAGATTGATTTTGCGGCGTTTTTTGAGTGCGCTTCGATGCTGTATGGCCCGTTTGTGGCGGAGCGGCGGGCGGGGTTGGAATCGTTTCTGGCGGCTCATCCCGATGCTGTGCACCCGACCACGGATTCGGTGTTGCGGCAGGGGTTGGCGGTGAGTGGGGTTTCGATTTTTGCGGCTCAGCACCGGTTGGCGGCGATTGCGCAGCAGATCCGCCCGGTGTGGGGCGATATCGATTTCCTGCTGGTGCCGACGACAGGGACGAGTTGGCGGCTGGATGAGGTGGCGGCCGCACCGCTGGCGCGCAACAGCGATCTTGGTATTTACACAAACTTCACCAATTTGCTCGATCTTGCCGCCATCGCTGTGCCGTCTGGCTTCAATGCGAGCGGGTTTCCGGCGGGGGTGACGCTGATTGGGCCTGCTTGGCATGACGGGGTGCTGGCTGGCTACGCGCAGGCGATGCATGCGGCGGCGGGGTTGCCGATGGGGGCTTCGCGGCACGCTTTGCCGGAGGCGGCTGGCGTGCGCGGGCGGAGTGTTTGGCCGCGCGTGGAGATTGCGGTGTTTGGTGCGCATCTGGACGGGCAACCGCTCAATCCGGCCCTGCGCGGGCTGGGTGGCGTTTTTGTTCGCGCGGTGCGGACAGTGGCGGCGTATCGGATGGTGGTGCTGCCGGGGGCGATTGAGCGGCCCGGGGTGATGCCATCAAGCGACGGGGCGGCGCTTTACGGCGAGGTTTGGAGTCTGCCGAGTGCGGCGTTGGCGGCGTTCCTGGCGACCATCGCGCCGCCGCTGGGGCTTGGCACGGTGCGGCTGGAAGGTGGCGAGACCTGTCTTGGCTTTATCTGTGAGGCGGTGCCGGTGGCTGGGCTTGCCGACATTACGGCGCTGGGGGATTGGAGGGTTTATCGGGCGGGTGGTTGCGGTGGCCTATTTGACGGTGGGCGTGCGGATTTAACGGCGATTTGATTTCGTGATGTTCTGGTTTTGTGCTTTATTGCGCGCATGTCTGGAACCAGCCTTTCCCTCCCGCAACTGACGATTTGGAGCGTGCTCAACGCCATTTTGGGCGCTGTGGGCGGCTGGATTTCGTGCGGCCAGGTACAGCGCGATATCGGGCAGTTGCTGGTGCGCCGCGCTGAGAAGGTGCGGGATATGTGGTCGCGGTATGAGGCCGGGATTCTTCGCAGGCAAGCTCCGCGGGAGGTGGTGGTTTCTGAGCCGGTCGTGGCGGAAGCTCCGGTGGCGGAAGCCCTGGTTGCGGAAAAACCTGCGCGGGTGAGGTCGCTGCGGTTGCCGTTCCGGCATGGCTGGCTTCTCAAGCTGATGGGCTATCACGCGGCCTACCACACCACCAAGCTGCGCGAGCTTTTGGAGCAGCCTGGATTTGGGTCGTTTCTGGAGGAATTCCCGCACGTGGCGAAAGGGTTGCGGCCGGTTTGCCGGGCGTTTGGGGTGGATACGGTGTTGTTGCGTCTGCCACGCAAGGAGCGGGTGCCGAAGCCTTGGAAGCCGCGGGTGCGCAAGCCTTCCTATGTCGATATCGAGTATCGCTGCGGGCCTGATCTGGATGGCAGGCACTGGGTTTTGCGGTTGAGCCGGAGTGGGCTTCGTTACAAAAGGCTTTGAATATTCGAGAGGTAAATTTGCGCTCTAATCGTTCCGGTTAGTTAATGAGCGCGGATTTTTGGGGTTTTGGCTTGGATCGCTTGGCGATGGTGGCGGCGGTGATCGCCTCGTTCATGGCGCGCACACCGGCGGCTGGGCCTTCGGGGTGGTTCCAGACGGCTCCGACGACGGCGAGGAAATCGGTTCCGGCTGTGACCAAGGGCGCGCAGTTTTCGGCGGTGATGCCGCCGATGGCGACGCTGGGGAGTTCCATCAGCTCGGACCACCAGCTGAGGATTTCAACCTCGGCGCGGATGGGGGCGTCTTTGGTCTGGGTGGGGAAGAAGGCCCCGAAGGCCACGTAATCGGCCCCGTCCTCGCCTGCGGTAAACGCCAATTCGCGGCTGTTGTGGCAGGTGACGCCGAGGGTGAGGTCGCCGAGGATTTTGCGGGCGGACTTCGCGGCCACATCCTCCTGGCCGACATGGGCGCCGTCGGCCCCGTGAGCGACAGCAAGGTCCGGACGGTCGTTGATGAGGAAGGCGACGTTGCGGCTTTGGACGATGGGGCGCAGCGCGTCGATGGCGCGTTTGAGAACGTCATCCGCCGCGTCTTTCAAACGCAGCTGGACGCAGGCGACGTCACCTGCGTCCAGCGCTTTGGCGAGTTGGTCGGTGAATGAGGCGAGTTCGATGGCGGGCGGGGTGACGAGGTAGAGCCGGCAGGGTTCCGGCGCTTGCACGCCCCCTGACAAAGTCACCCGCCGCGCCATGCGGATCAGGCCTTGTTCAGGTAGATGTCGATGATGGTGTTGAGCATGGCGAGTGCTTCTTCACGCGGACGCTGGAAGGTGTTGCGACCGATGATGGAGCCGTTGGCACCGCCATCACGCAGGCCGCGGATTTCTTCGTAGAGGCCATCGAGGCCCTTCGATTCGCCACCGGAGAACACCACGATGCGCTTGCCGGCAAAGCAGGCCTGCACCACGTGCGCGACGCGTTTGGCCATCGTGGAGCCGTCGATGTTCTCGTAGGACTTTTTCGCGGCTTCGAGGCCGATATGGGCGGTTGGCGGCTTCACCTTGATGATGTGCGCACCGCAGAGGGCGGCCATGTGGGCGGCGTAGGCGCAGATGTCGAACGCGGTTTCGCCGGCCTTGTCGAGCATCGGGCCGCGCGGATAGCTCCAGAGCACGACGGCGAGGCCGGCGGCCTTGGCTTCCTCGGACAGCTCGCGCAGCTCTTCCATCTGCTCGAAGGCGTATTCGCTGCCGGGGTAGATGGTGAAGCCGATGGCCGAGCAGCCCAGGCGCAGCGCATCACCGATGGTGGCGGTGACAGCCTGGTCCTTCAGGGTGGCCAGCGAGTTCGACGAGTTCATTTTCAGAATGGTCGGGATGCAGCCGGCGAAGGTGCTGGCACCGGCCTCGATCATGCCGAGCGGGGCGGCGTAGGCGGACAGGCCGGCATCGAGTGCCAGCTGGAAGTGATAATGCGGATCGTAGGCTGCGGGGTTTGGCGCGAAGCTGCGGGCCGGGCCGTGCTCGAAGCCCTGATCGACGGGGAGGATGACCAGCTTGCCAGTGCCGCCGAGTTTGCCCTGCATGAGGATGCGGGCGAGATTAGCCTTCGTGCCGGGGTTGTCGCTCTCGTAGTAGCCCAGGATTTTTTTGACTTCTGGTGTCAGATACATGGCTGGCTCCCTCGGTTTTGACGGCACTGCATTCAATGGCATGCCCTCTAGCTGAGCGTGGCATCGCTGTCACGACCCAGATAGGGCTTCTTTCCGAGATGTGCGTGCAGATGACGCGCGGCACCGCGTTCTGCGAGATCGAGTGCCGGGGGGCGATCCGGCAACACGATGGCACCCAGTGTGGAGGCGGCGGCTGCGACGGCGGGGAAGGCGGGGCTCGAAGGCCATAGGATCAGCCGAAGCTGGCCTTCGCGCAGGGCCGCCATGGCGAGGCCGGGTGCGTCGGCGCAGTCGAGAATGTCTCGGCAGGGAGTGTTGGGGTGTTGCGCTGTGGCGGCTCGGATGAGTTCTCGCCACCACAGGCATCCGCCGGTGCGTGCGGCACCTGGGGCGGAAAGCAGGATGACGGGCAGGCCGTGGGCGAGTGCTTCGCGTGCGTGAGCAAGGCCGTGGACCACCACGGCGGGCCATTGATCAGCGCGGTCTTGCAGGATTTCGGCGGGTGGGTTCATTCTGCACGGGCGTTGCATAACGGGGAATTTCGCACAATGGCGGGCCAGAATGCCGACGGCGATGACATCGAGGCCGAAATGGACCGGCTGGCGGCGGCGTTGGAGCGCATTGCCGAACGATCGGAAATGGCGATGCCGCGCGCAACCGCTATAACTGGAGAGGGAACGGGGGCCGACTCGCACGAAGCGGCTCAGCGTCTGGACAGTTTGATCGGCAAGCTGCGTGCGGCGGTGGCCGGAACATAAGGAGAGTTGCGTGGCCCAGGTCACCGTCAAGATCAACGGCTATAGCTACACCGTCGGCTGTGAGGACGGCCAGGAAGGCCATTTGCTCTCGATGGCAGCGCAGGTGGAGCAGCGCATCGACAGCATCAAGGCGCTGGGCTCCAGCAGTGGTGAGCAGCGCTTGCTGGTTCTGGCTGCCCTGCTGATGGCGGACGAACTGCATGACACGCGCACGGAAGCTGACAGTTTGCGGGCGATGCTGGCGAAAGCCGGGCGCGGCAAGGGTGATGGTGAGCAGGCTCGCAAGATTTCAAAGTTGGCGGCCCGCGCGGAACAGATTGCAAACGGTCTCGACCAGCCCTAGTATGGGGGGCGGGGCTGCTGGGTGCGTCAGGTCGATCATCCCCAGGGCCAATAAGCAACCTCCCGGGGACTGGCTCTGTCGGGATCCTGGTCTCGATACCTGGTACCCACCTGCTCACGCAGGCCTTGGGAGGATGACATTCCAACGGCTTCGGCGGCTCCGCACTCTTTGAATTCTGATCCGAACATCGACGACGCGAAACGAAAGGCGAGGGCTCAGGCTCTCGCCGCACGGGCCGGGTGCGATCCGGCGCTGGGCGCTCAGCTTGGCCGACTGCTGTTGGAGGCGATGCCGCCTCAGCCGGGTGCGGTGGTGGCTGGGTTTTGGCCGATGCCGGGCGAGATTGATATCAGGCCGCTGCTGATTGAGCTGGATGCGCGTGGGCATCGGGTGTTGCTGCCGGAGACTCCGCCGCTCGGGCAGAAGCTGATTTTCCGGCATTGGCATCCGGGGGCTGCGATGGTGCGCGAGCGCTTCGGGACGCATCGGCCGGATGGCGAGGTTGGGGTGCCGAATTACGTGCTGGTGCCGCTGCTGGGGTTTGACCGGTTTGGGCACAGGCTGGGTTATGGCGGCGGCTATTACGATCGCACGCTGGCGGCTTTGCCGGGGGCGGTGAAGGTTGGATGTGCGTTCGCGGCCCAGCAACTTGAGAGGTTGCCGGTGGCGGCGTTTGATGTGCGGCTGAACGCGGTGGCGACCGAGTTTGGCGTGATCCCGTTTGAAAGTTTCAGCTGACGATGCGAATTTTGTTTCTGGGCGACGTCATCGGCAGAGCCGGGCGTGAAACCGCGTGTGCGCAGTTGCCGGGTCTGCGCGAGAAGCTGCGGATCGATTTGGCGATCATCAATGGTGAGAACGCCTCGCACGGGTTTGGGCTGGCACCGGATATGGCGGAGTCTCTGTTCGCGGCGGGGGCGGATGTGATCACGCTGGGCAATCATGCGTGGGATCGCAAGGAACTGGCGGCTTATATCAATGATCATCCGCGCCTGATCCGGCCGCTGAACTTTCCGCCGGGAACGCCGGGGGCGGGCAGTGTGGTGGTGACGCTGCAGGGCGGGCGGCGGGCGCTGGTGGTGAACGCGATGGGCCGGTTGTTTATGGACCCGCTGGATTGCCCGTTCCGCGCGACGGCGGTGGAACTTTCAAAGCACAAGCTGGGCACGACGATTTCGGCCGCCGTGATTGATTTTCATGGTGAGGCGACGAGTGAGAAGATGGCGTTCGGCCATAGCTTTGATGGTCAGGCGAGCCTGATTGTGGGCACGCACACGCATTGCCCGTCGGCGGATCATCAGATTTTGCCGGGGGGCACGGCGTTTCAGTCCGATGCCGGGATGTGCGGCGATTATGACAGTGTGATCGGCATGGCCAAAGAGGGTGCCGCGGCGCGGTTCTGGCGCAAAATGCCGGGCGATCGGCTGGCCCCGGCGGATGGGCCGGTGACGTTGTGCGGATTGTTCGTCGAGACCGATGACGCGACCGGGCTTGCCGTTCGGGTGGAGCCGGTGCGCCAGGGCGGTCGGCTTTCACAGGCGATGCCGGTCGGGTAAGGGGCTTGCGATGAATGGGTCAGAGCAGATCGTCGTAGAGATCGAACCAGCGCGGATTGACCGCTTCGATAAGGGCAAGCTTACGTTTGCGGGACCAGCTTTTGATTTGTTTTTCGCGCGTGATCGCGGTGTTCATGTCCTCGAACAGTTCGAAATACACAAGGCGATTGCAGCGATATTGAGTGGCAAAGCCGGGTGTCGCACCAGAACGATGCTCCCAGACGCGCTGAATGAGGTTCGATGTCACGCCCGCATAGAGCGTTCCGTTGCGCTCACTGGCCAGGAGGTAGATCGCGGGCTGTTTCATATTGCCCGATCATGCCGTAAGCGATTAGGCACGATGCAAGTCCGGTCATCCCCCTAACACCGTCATTGCGAGGCGCGCGAGCGCCGTGGCAATCCAGAGCGGCCCGGCGAGATTCGGTCGTGTGGCTCTGGATTGCCACAGCCCCAAGCGGGGCCTCGCAATGACGAGATTGGCGGGAAGCTGGTTTCGGAACAAAGGAAGTGTTTATGCAGGTTGCTGTTGCAAGCCACCCTGTGCGTGGGGTTACTCTGGCTGCCCAAACTTTGCTGCTCAGCGCGATCATCGCGGCGAGCGCGCATATCAGCGTGCCGTTCTGGCCGGTGCCGATGACGCTGCAGACCGGCGCGGTTCTGGCGATTGGCGCATGTTGCGGCTGGCGGCTGGGTTTGGCCGCGATGGTGGCCTATCTCGTTGAGGGCTTGCTTGGGCTGCCGGTGTTTGCCTCGGGCGCGGGGCCTGCTGTGCTGATCGGGCCAACGGCTGGTTATCTGGTGGGCATGCTGGTGGCGGTTGGAATCGTGGGGCTGGCTCGCACGGCGTCTGAGCGGGCTTGGGCGATGCTGCTGGGAACTGTGGCGATCTACACGCTCGGTGCTGGCTGGCTGGGCCATCTGATCGGTGTCGATAAGGCGATCACGCTGGGCGTGGTGCCGTTTCTGCTGGGTGACGCGGTGAAGGCGGCGTTGGCCTGGGCATTGTCTTTGAAATTCAATCGCGGCTGAGGCGACGGATATGGCAGGTCATAGCCAATTCAAGAACATCATGCACCGCAAGGGCGCGCAGGACGCCAAGCGGGGCCGGATGTTCGGCAAGATTATTCGTGAAATCACGGTGGCGGCGAAGCAGGGTCTGCCGGACCCAGCGTTCAATCCACGGCTGCGTGCCGCGGTGACGGAGGCGCGGCAGATGAACATGCCGCGCGACACCATCGAGCGGGCGATCAAGAAGGCATCCGGTGCTGCGGGCAGCGATGATTACGTGGAGGTTCGCTACGAGGGCTATGGCCCGGCGGGGGTGGCGGTGATCGTGGAGACGCTGACCGATAATCGCAACCGGACGGCATCGGACGTGCGGACGGCGTTTAATAAGTCCGGCGGGGCGCTGGGGGAGACGAATTCCGTTTCTTTTATGTTCTCACGGCTCGGTGTGATCCACTATCCCGCTGTGGTGGGCAGTGAGGACGCGGTTTTGGAAGCGGCGATCGAGGCGGGGGCGGATAACGCCGAGAGCGGGCCGGACGGGCATGAGATCACCACCTCGGTCGAGGATTTCTTTGCGGTTCGGGACGCGCTTGAAGCTCGGTTTGGGGCTCCGGCGGAGGCGAAGCTGGATTGGCGGCCCTCCACCAGCGTGACGCTGGATGAGGAGAAGGCTGCCACGCTGATGAAGCTGCTCGACACGTTGGAGGATCATGACGACGTGCAGAACGTATATGCGAATTTCGACATTCCCGAGGCCGTGATGGCGAAGTTGTCGGCTTGAACGTGAACTTCGTCATTGCGAGGCCCTGCTTGGGGTCGTGGCAATCCAGAGTCGCGCGGCATGGCTCCTGGATTGCCACGTCGCAAGCGCTCCTCGCAATGACGGGTTATTTTTGAATGGCGCTCCTCCTCGGCATCGATCCCGGTCTGCGGTTCACTGGCTGGGGGCTGGTGGAGAGCCAGGGCAATCGGCTGAAGCATGTGGCGGATGGGGTGATTGCGACGGATGGCGATGATTCGGTGCCGTTGCGGCTGTGCGCGCTGCATTACGCGCTGACGAAGCTGATTGCCGAGCATAAGCCGGATGAGGCGGCGGTGGAGGAGACGTATGTGAACCGCAGCGGCTCCTCGACGTTGAAGCTAGGCTATGCGCGGGCGGTGGCGCTGCTGGTGCCGGCGTTGGCTGGGATTTCGGTGGCCGAATACGGGGCCAAGACGGTGAAGCTGGCGGTGGTGGGCACTGGCGGTGCGGACAAGGATCAGGTGGGCGTGATGGTGCGGCGCTTGCTGCCGGGGGCGACGCTGAAGCGGGCGGACGCGGCGGATGCGCTGGCGGTGGCGATTTGTCATGCCCATCACCGTGCGAGCCGGACGGCGTGGGCGGCTGGGAAGGTGATGGCGTGATCGCTCAGTTGTCAGGTCGTGTGGTTTTGCTGGAGGCGGATCGCTGTGTGGTGGATGTGGCCGGGGTCGGCTACCTCGTGCATGCCTCGACGCGGACCTTGGCTGCTTTGCCAGCACCGCCCGCCATTGCGTTGATTTTGACGGAAATGCAGGTGCGTGAGGATGCAATCACACTGTATGGATTTGCCGACAGTGCGGAGCGGGAGTGGTTCCGGCTGCTGACGACCGTGCAGGGCGTGGGCGCTCGGGTGGGGCTGAATATTCTGTCGGCGTTGAGCCCTCGGGATTTGATTGCGGCGATTCAGGCGGGGGATCGTGGCGCGCTGACGCGGGCGGCAGGGGTTGGGGCAAAGCTTGCGATCCGGCTGCTGACGGAGTTGCGCGAGAAGGCAGGCGGGATGCCGGTGGGCGTGGGGTTTTCGCCGGTGCTACCGCCTTCGGCCGGGCCGGAATCGGATGCGATTTCGGCGTTGGTCAATCTTGGCTATCGGCGGGCTGAGGTGGTGGCGGCGGTGGCCAAGATCGTTGAGAAACAGGGTGATGCGGCGACGCTTGATACGCTGATCCGCGACGGGTTGAAGGAACTCGCGCGATGAGCGACCCGTTCGACAAGGATGGGGATCGTCCGATCACGGCACAGCGCACGGATGAGGACGCGGCGGAGGCCACACTTCGGCCGCAGACTTTGGCGGATTTCACCGGGCAGAAGGCGTCGCGGGAGAATTTGTCGATCTTCATCCAGGCCGCGAAGGCGCGGGGTGAGGCGATGGATCATGTGTTGCTGCATGGGCCGCCGGGTTTGGGCAAGACGACGCTGGCGCAGATTGTGGCGCGCGAGCTGGGGGTGGGGTTTCGGGCGACATCTGGCCCGGTCATTCAGCGGGCCGGGGATTTGGCTGCGATTTTAACCAATCTGCAGCCGCGCGATGTGCTGTTCATTGATGAAATTCATCGGTTGCAGCCGGCGATTGAGGAAATTCTTTATCCGGCGATGGAGGATTTTCAGCTTGATCTGATCATCGGCGAAGGCCCGGCGGCGCGCTCGGTGCGGATTGATCTGGCCCCGTTCACGCTGGTGGGGGCGACGACGCGGGCGGGGTTGCTGGCCACACCTTTGCGGGACCGGTTTGGCATTCCGTTGCGGCTGATCTTCTACACACCGGCGGAATTGCAGCTGATTGTGGCGCGGGGCGCTGACAAGCTGGGGTTCGCACTTGGCTCGGACGGGGCGGAGGAGATTGCCAAGCGGTCGCGCGGGACGCCTCGTATTGCCGGGCGGCTGCTGCGGCGGGTGCGGGATTTCGCGCTGGTGCAGGGCAGCCCGATTGTGGATCGCGGGCTGGCGAATGCCGCGCTGTTGCGGCTTGAGGTGGACCCGATCGGGCTGGATGCGATGGACCGGCGCTATCTGAAGCGGATGGCCGAGCATCATGGCGGTGGTCCCGTCGGTGTTGAGACGCTGGCTGCCGCACTCGCTGAGGCGCGCGATACGCTTGAGGATGTGATCGAGCCCTATCTCATTCAGGAGGGGCTGATTTTGCGCACCAGCCGGGGGCGAATGCTGGGTGAGCGCGGCTGGCGGCATTTGGGGCTGACTCCGCCGCCGGGCGTGCAGCCGATGCTGGATTTGGAGGCCGAGTGAACGCCCATCGATTCCCGATTCGTATCTACTACGAGGACACCGACGCGGGCGGTGTGGTTTATCATGCGAATTATCTTCGCTTTGCCGAACGCGCCCGAACCGAGGCGTTGCGGGAGGCGGGAGCGCCGCATTCGGAGCTGGTGGAGCTACATGGACTGATGTTCATGGTGCGGCGCGTCAAAATGGACTATCTGGCTCCCGCGCGGATTGACGATTCGCTGACGATTCTCACGACTCCCACGCTGATTCGCGGGGCGTCGCTGGATTTGCGGCAGAGCGTCCTTCGTGGCGACACAATTGTGGCCGAGATCGACATTCAGGTTGTGTGCGTTCATGCCGCCACCGGCAAGCCGGGCCGCATTCCACCACGTTGGCGCAAGGCGCTGGCGTATCGACGGGCTGAACACGAGGAGAGCTGATACGTGGACCGGGCAGTAGACGCGAGCAATCTGGGAGCCGCCGCAATCGGCAACCTGTCGATCCCCGACCTGTTCCTGCAGGCCGACATCGTGGTGAAGATTGTCATTATCATGTTGCTGGTCGCCTCGGTGTGGGTGTGGGCGATCGTTTTCGAGAAGGTGACGTCGCTGCGCCGGGTGAACCGGGCGGCTGATGCGTTCGAGGACCGGTTCTGGTCGGGCGGCAGCCTGGACGAGCTTTATGAGGATGAGGGCCAGAAGCCGGATCATCCGATGGCCGCCGTGTTCGGTGCCGCGATGAGCGAATGGCGCAGGTCCTTGCGCGTGTCTGGCACGGATCTGCGGGCGAGCTTTGTGCGGGATCGGGTGGACCGGGCGATGAACGTGACCATTCAGCGGGAGATGGACCGGCTGGAGCGGTGGATGATCTTCCTTGCCTCGGTTGGATCGTCCGCGACGTTTGTGGGTTTGTTCGGCACGGTGTGGGGCATCATGCACACCTTCACCGCGATTTCAGCGGCGAAGAATACGAGCTTGGTCACGGTGGGGCCGGGCATTGCGGAGGCGCTGTTTGCCACCGCCATCGGTCTGGTGGCCGCTATTCCGGCGGTGCTGGCCTACAACATGATCGGCACCAGCCTGGCGCGATTTGCCGGACGGCTTGAGGGGTTTGGTACTGAATTCGGTGCGATTTTGTCGCGTCAATCCGAAGAGCGGAGCTGAGCGATGGCCGGTGGATTGATCGGCGGCGGTGGCGGCAGGAAGGGCAGGGGCTACCGGCCTGTTTCTGAGATCAACGTGACACCGATGGTGGACGTGATGCTGGTGCTGCTGATCATCTTTATGGTGACGGCACCTTTGCTCACGTCTGCGGTAAACGTCGATTTGCCGAAGGCTGCGGCGGCTCCGAGCCCGCAGGATGACAAGCCGCTGACGGTTTCGGTGAATGCGGCGGGCGATGTGTTCCTGCAGGAGGAGCAGATTGAGGTCGGTGATCTCGTGGGCAAGCTGAAGGCGATTTCTGAGGGCAATCCCGACAAGAAGATCCTGGTGCGCGGTGACAAGGGCAATTCCTATGGCCGGATGCTGGAGGTGATGGCGGTGATCACCCAGGGCGGCTTTACCCATATGGCGCTGCTGAGTGATCCGTCCGGTGGTGCCAATCCTGCGAAGGCTTCGACCACGCCGGTGGCACCCTCTCCCACGGCTCCGCGACCTGCGGCGCGTCCGTAAGGACGGCTTCGTTGCGTCTGTTTGAAACCCGCTTTCAACGCACCGTTTGGGTGTCAGCGCTGGTGCATGCGCTGTTGCTGGCGGCTTTGGTGGTGACGTTGCCGGAGACGGAGAAGCCGCCTGAGCCTGAGCAAGAGGTTCAGATCACGATGGACGCGCCGGGGCCGCCGCAGAAGGCGATCAAGGCGGATAAACCAGCGGAAGTGCCTGCTCCGGCTGAGAAACCCACTGTGAACACGGCGCAGCAGACGGCACCTGAACCGCCGAAGCCGCAGCCGGAGGAGCCGCCGCCGCCGCCGCCACCTCCGCCCCCGCCGCCCCCGCCGCCACCGCCGCCGGATGAGACGATTCCTGCGCCGAACGTGCCGCCGCCGCCTCCGCCCCCGCCGACACCACCGCCGCCGACACCACCGCCACCGGTGCCCCCGCCACCTATGCCGCCCCCACCGGTGCCACCGCCGCCGGCGCCTCCGACCAAGCAGTCACAGCCGAACGTGACGAAGAATCCGGCCCCGAGTGACGAGCTGAACAACACGCTGGAGAAGTTGAAGGCGCTGCAACAGCAGACCAAGCCGCCGACGGCGAAGGCCAATCCGTCCGCCGGTGGTGCGCCGAAGGCGGGGGGCAGCCCGAATGGGGACATCAACAACACGCTGTCGGCTGTGCAACGCGGTGCGATTGGCGACCGGGTGCGGGAATGCTGGACCAAGGATGCCGGTGCGCTCGATCTGGAGAAGATGCGCGTTCGGCTGACGGTGACGACGGATGCCACCGGAACTGCGCGTCTTGTGGAGCCTGCGGCTGAGGATGCTGGACGGGTGGCGAGCGATCTTCGCCTGAAGGTGTTCTTCGAGCGGGCACGGCGGGCGATTCTTGATCCGCGCTGTTCAGCCTTGCCGCTGCCGCAGGATAAGCTTGGAGCTATCCAAAAACTCACGTTCGTCTTTTCGCCTTGATGCTATGTGACAGGCAAAACGCCTGACCCTCGAACCCAATGGGTGCCCAATATGACCAAGCCTATCATTCCCGCAGAGATGCTTCCTGATCTTGCTCATCCCGGCTTCAGCATCAGCCGGCGTGGGCTTGCGGTGGGGGCGGCGGCTTCGTTCCTGCCTTTGAATGCGTTTGCCCAGACGCCGGGTGCTACGCCGTCCGCTGCTCCTTCGGCCGCCGACTCGGCCATTGTGGTGGACCGTGCGCGCACGGACCCGATTCCGGTGGCGATTCCGCCGCTGGTGGGCGGGGATGGCGATGCGGGCCGGTTGGGGCGGGATATTGCGGGGGTGATCACCAACAATCTGTCCCGTTGCGGGCTGTTTCGCGCGATTGATCCGAAGGGGTTCATTGGCGGGCCAGAGGGCGAGGTGCCTAACTTCAACAACTGGAAGGGCATCGGCGCGCAGGCGCTGGTAACCGGGCGGGTTGAGCAGGCGGGTGGCGGCAAGATCCGCGTGGAGTTCCGACTATGGGATGTGCTGCAGGGCGCGCAGATCCAAGGGACGGCCTACACCACCGATCTCGCCAACTGGCGGCGCACGGCTCACATCATATCTGACGTGATCTATGAGCGGCTGCTGGGTGAGAAGGGTTATTTCGACACTCGGGTGGTCTACATCGGCAGCACCGGGCCGCGTGATCGGCGCGTGCGGCGATTGGCGATTATGGATCAGGACGGCGAGAACAACCGCTTTCTGACCGATGGCACCTGGTTGGCTCATAGCCCGCGCTTTCATCCGACCCGCGATGAGATTGCGTTCATGAGCTACGCCAACAGCCGTCCGCGGATTTATCTGTTCGATCTGAGCTCGGGTCGGCAGACGCCGCTGGGCGATTTCGGCGGTATCACGCTGTCGCCGCGATTCGCACCGGATGGCAACTCGCTGTTGCTTTCGCAGACAACGCAAAACGGCAACGCCGACATCTACCGCGTTGATCTTGGAAGCCGTCGTGCCAGCCGTCTGACCAATTCAGGCTCGATCGACGTGTCACCGTGCTTCAGCCCGGATGGCAGCCAGATTGTGTTCAACTCCGATCGTGGCGGTGATCAGCAGCTTTATCTGATGGGGGCTGATGGCGGTGGGGCGCGGCGGATCAGCTTTGGCAGTGGCCGGTATGCGACGCCGGTTTGGAGCCCGCGCGGCGATTTGATTGCGTTCACCCGCATCAATGGCGGCACGTTCTCCATTGGCGTGATGCGGCCCGATGGCTCTGGCGAGCGCATCCTGTCTGAGAGCTTTTACGTGGAAGGCCCGACATTTGCGCCGAATGGCCGGGTGATCATGTTCTGGCGCGAGACCCCGGCGCGGGACAACAAGGGCAGCGGGTTCTCGGCTCGGCTGGTGTCAATTGACATCACCGGGTTCAACGAACGCCAGATTGCGACTCCGACGGATGGATCAGAGCCGGCGTGGGGGCCATTGCTCTAGATCATGATGCATTTCAGTTAAAATGCATCATGATCGAGCTAGTTGTTTGATCGCGTGATTCAGACCTCCGGCGTTTCCACCTCCGGTCATCACGCTCAAGCCACTTTGTGTTGAAACTGTGTATGTTGCAGGCAGGTCACGGCATGGATGGCATGTGTTGCTGGGATGACACTCTGCCTTGACCCGCTTGTTCGTGAAGGTCTATTTCCGCGATGAGTTGTTGCGATGTCTTTCCAAGGCGTTCGCAGCGTCTTAATAGCCAATTGACTAGGCCCGGCGGGGGATATCCCCGGGGGATCGTATCCGCTTCGCACCTCACCCAGGGACGTAATCCGATGAACTTCAAAATTTTGGGCGCATTTGCCGCCGTTGCACTGCTCTCCGCATGCGATACCCCCGCTTCGATGACCGACAAAGGTGGTGCCGGCACGACCACGACTGCTTCGACCGGCATCGCCCCTGGCAGCCAGGAAGACCTGGTCGCCAACGTTGGTGATCGCGTGTTCTACGGCTACAACAAGAGCAGCTTGGCCGCCGACGCAAAGGCAACCCTTGACAAGCAGGCTGCATGGCTTGGCAAGTATCAGCTGAACAACGTTCAGATTGCTGGTAACTGCGACGAGCGTGGCACGGAAGAGTATAACATCGCTCTCGGCCAGCGCCGCGCTTCCGCCGCCCGCGACTTCCTGGTGGCCAAGGGCGTTTCCTCGACCCGCATCACCACGATCTCCTATGGCAAGGACCGTCCGGTCGCCCTGGGTTCGACGGAAGACGCTTACAAGCAGAACCGCAACGCGATCACCTCGGTTCGCTAAGTCGCGATCTGATCTGACGTGATGAATAAGCCGGCGGCCGAAAGGTCGCCGGTTTTTCTTTGCGCCGGTTTTTCTTTGCGCTGGTTTTGCTTTGCCTGGGGTGTCGCTACAACAATGCGGTCATGCGACCGAAAAGGATAAGACGATGCGGCTTCTGATCGCGCTGGCTTTGGTGATGGGTGTGGCGGCGGCGGTGCCCGCGCAGGCGCAGGTGGAAACGCGCGAGGGCATTGCGCTGCAGAACCAGATCCTGGAGTTGAAGCGGGACATCCAGAATCTGCGCAATGACAGCGGGCGTCCGGCTCCGGCTCCGTCTTCGAACAGCTCGCTTGGTGGCCGTCCGGCGGGGGCACCGGCGAACGACATCAGCGCCGCACTGCTTGATCGCGTGCTGCGGCTTGAGGATCAGATGCGGGCGCTGAATGGCCGCATCGATGAATTGAGCAACGCGCAGCAGCGGCAAGGTGCTGATTTGTCCAAGCAGATCGCCGACTTGCAATTCCGCCTTGATAATGCACCGGCGGCAGGTGGGCGGCCCCCGGCAGCACCGGTTGCGACGCCCACGCAGGCCCCGGCCAATCTGGGCACGCTGCCGGCAAATGAGCCACCGCCTGCGCCGGTGAAGAAAACGCCGGATCAGGTTATGCAGGAAGGCAACGCGGCGCTGGCACGGCGGGATTATCCGGCGGCGCAGGCTGCCGCACAGCAGGTGCTAGCGGGGGCGAAGGGCACACCGAACGCTTACAATGCGCAGTTTCTGCTGGCGCAGTCCTTGGCTGGGCAGAAGGATTACAATAGCGCGGCGCTGGCCTTCAACGATGCCTATACCCGCAACAAGAAGGGCTCACGCGCGCAGGACAGTCTGGTGGGGCTGGCGGCGAGCCTTGTTTCGATCAATCAGAAGCCTGCGGCGTGCGGTGCGCTGGACACGTTGCGCGGTCAATTCCCGCAGACGCGCCCGGACATTGCGACACGGGAGGCGCAGCTGCGGGCGAGTGCGGGCTGCCGCTAACACTGGCTGAGGATTTCGCCGCCGTGATGGGCGGCTTGGGGCCATGGGAGCCACAGCCGCTTGTTGCGGTGGCTGTGTCTGGTGGTGCCGATTCGATGGCAGCGTGCCTGCTGAGCCGTGATTGGGCGCGGGCGAGGGGTGGCGATGTGCTGGCCTTCGTGGTTGATCATGGAATCCGCCATGAGTCCAAGGCAGAGGCGGCGTTGACCTGCGATCGGCTGACGAGCGCGGGGGTTCCAGCCATGTTGATCCGGCTTGATGGACTGGGGACTGGTCCCGGCATCGCCGCGCGCGCAAGGGCGGCGCGACATGAGGCGCTGGAGGCGGCGTGTGCCGAGCGCGGCATATTGCATTTGGTGTTCGGCCATCACGCCCGCGATCAGGCCGAGACGGTGGTGATGCGGATGCTCGCGCAAAGCCACGCGCCGGGGTTGGCCGGCATGGCGGCAATGGTGGAGACGGCACGGGTTCGCAAACTGCGGCCTTTGCTGGGGGTGGTGCCTGCACGGTTGTGGGCGATACTCGCCGAGCGAGGTGTGGCGTGGGTGGAGGACCCGACCAACGCCGATCCCAGCCAGCAGCGTGCAAGGCTTCGGATGTTGCGGGCTGACCCTCACGGTAACGCTTCTTCAACACGTGCTTTGGTAGAAGCCTCTGCACGGCGCGGGGTGGCGCGGGCGGCAATGGAGGTGGAGTTGGCCGCTGAACTCGCCTGTCGCGTCACGATTGATCCGCATGGCTTTGCCGTGGTTACACCGGGGGCGATGCGTGTCGAGGCGCTGGCAGCATTGATTGGGATGATTTCCGGGGGTATGCGGCCCCCTGCAGTTTCACAGGTTGCCGGGTTGGCTGCTGATCTGCGTCCGGCCACGCTGGGCGGTGTGCGGGTGATGCCTGCCGGACGAATGGGGGATGGCTGGCTGATGGCGCGGGAGTGGGCCGCTTGTGCCCCGCCGGTGGAGGCGCGGCCAGGGGCAGTGTGGGATGGCCGTTTTCGGCTGACTGACCTGCCGAACGGCACCTCCCCAGGCTCCCGCGTGACGCTGGGTGCCTGGGGAATGGACGCAATTTCTGATCGAAATGGTCCGCCGGTGGCGGTTTTGCGCGGCCTGCCGGTGCTGCGTGATGGCACGGAGTTGCTCAATGCCAGCCATCCTTGCATGCTGTTTGCGCCCCGGCTTGCGGCGACTGGGGCGAGGTTTGCGGGAGTGTGCTGAATTTGTGCTTGGGATTTGGCGGGCGGCTTGGGCTAGATTACCTCAATGGGCGGGGATGCGCTTTCGCGAGTGGCATACTATGTAGGATTGGCCAGGCTCGAACCCATGATCGCGCCGAGGGTTCGTCTGGCTGGGCATGAGTATCGAATGGCCGAAAAGGCCGGGGAATGAAATGAGCAATTTTGGCCGCAATCTCGCCCTCTGGGTGATTATCGCTCTGCTGCTGGTGGTGCTGTTCAACCTGTTTCAGCCGGGTAGCGCGCGTCCGGTGGCAACGCAGGAAGCGTACTCCGATTTCCTCGGGGACGTGAACGGCTCGCGTGTCAAAGACGTGACAATCATGGGTCGCAACGTCGTTGGCACATTGAACGATGGTCGCAGCTTCCAGACCTATACGCCGGATGACCCCACCTTGGTGTCGCGTCTGACCGAGAAGGGCGTTCGCGTTGTCGCCAAGCCGGAAGATGCTGATGGCAACCCGCTGGTGCATTACCTGCTGTCGTACCTTCCGATGCTGTTGTTGATCGGTGTGTGGGTGTTCTTCATGCGCCAGATGCAGGGCGGCGGTGGCCGGGCCATGGGCTTCGGTAAATCCCGTGCCCGTCTGCTGACGGAGAAGCAGGGTCGCGTGACGTTCGAGGACGTGGCCGGCATCGACGAGGCAAAGTCTGAGCTGCAGGAGATTGTGGAGTTCCTGAAGGACCCGCAGAAATTCCAGCGCCTCGGTGGCAAGATCCCGAAGGGCGTGTTGCTGGTTGGCCCTCCCGGCACCGGTAAGACGTTGCTCGCCCGTGCGATTGCTGGTGAGGCCAACGTGCCGTTCTTCACGATCTCCGGTTCGGACTTTGTGGAGATGTTCGTGGGCGTTGGTGCAAGCCGCGTGCGTGACATGTTCGAGCAGGGCAAGAAGAACGCGCCGTGCATCATCTTCATCGACGAAATCGACGCTGTGGGCCGTCATCGTGGGGCGGGCCTGGGCGGCGGCAATGATGAGCGTGAGCAGACGCTGAACCAGATGCTGGTCGAGATGGACGGGTTTGAAAGCAATGAGGGCGTGATCCTGATTGCGGCGACCAACCGTCCGGACGTGCTTGACCCTGCTCTGCTGCGTCCTGGCCGGTTCGACCGACAGGTGGTTGTGCCGAACCCGGACGTGAACGGTCGTGAGAAGATCCTGCGCGTTCACATGCGCAAGGTGCCGCTGGCGTCGGATGTTGATCCGAAGGTGATTGCGCGTGGCACGCCGGGCTTCTCCGGTGCTGACTTGGCAAACCTTGTCAACGAAGCTGCTCTGCTTGCCGCCCGGATGGGCAAGCGCGTGGTGGCGATGTTCGAGTTCGAGCACGCCAAGGACAAGGTGATGATGGGAGCCGAGCGTCGTTCGCTCGTGATGTCGGACGCTGAGAAGCGGATGACGGCGTTCCATGAAGCAGGCCATGCGATCTGTGCGATGCATAACGAGGAATGTGACCCGGTTCACAAGGCCACGATCATTCCGCGCGGTCGTGCGCTGGGTATGGTGATGAGCCTGCCGGAAGGGGATCGCTACTCGAAGTCCAAGGCGAAGTGCTTGGCCGAGCTGTGCATGGCGATGGGCGGGCGTGCGGCGGAGGAAATCACGTTTGGCTCTGACAAGGTGTCCAACGGCGCTTCCGGTGATATCAAGATGGCGACCAACCAGACGCGTATGATGATCACTGAGTGGGGCATGAGCGACAAGCTGGGCATGATCGCCTACGCCGATAACAGCCAGGAAGTGTTCCTTGGCCACTCGGTGACGCAGAACAAGAGCGTGTCGGAGGCCACGGCGCGTGAGATCGACAACGAGGTGAAGGCGGTGATCGACGATGCGTATGCGCGCGCCAAGAAGATCCTGACTGACAACATTGATGAGCTGAATGCCCTGGCGAATGGCTTGCTGGAGCATGAGACGCTGTCGGGCGACGAAATCCGTCAGTTGCTGCGTGGTGAGCAGGTGGTGAAGAAGGTGAATGACGAGCCGGCTCCTGATAGCCGCCGTTCGTCGGTGCCGACAACGACTCGTCCAATTCCCCCGGCGACGGGTCTTGGGGCAGCACCGCAGCCGGGCTGAGCCTTTGCGGCTTCGACGATGAAACTCAGACGATGGGCGGGCGTTGAGGGTTCCTATCCGCTGGTGATGGGAATCCTCAACGTTACCCCGGACAGCTTTAGCGATGGCGGCGTGCACACCGATGCGGTGGCCGCCGCTTTTGCTATGGTGGCGGAGGGTGCTGATATCATCGATGTCGGTGGTGAGAGCACCAGGCCGGGAGCTGAGCCGGTCCCTGTCGATGTTGAAATCTCTCGTGTGATGTCGGTCCTGCCCGCCTTGGTGAAATCGGGTGTGGTGGTTTCCGTGGATACCCGCAATGCCGAGACGATGCAGGTGGTGCTGGAGGCCGGGGCGCGGATTATCAACGACGTGTCGGCTCTGCAGCACGACCCCGGGGCGGCGGGCGTGGTGGCACGGGCTGGGTGTGCGGTGGTGCTGATGCATATGCGCGGCGATCCGCTGACAATGAGGGGCCTCGCGCTCTATGACGACGTGGTGACCGAAGTGGCCGCCGAGTTACGCGCCCGGGCGGCCTGGGCGGTGGCAGAGGGAATCGATCCTGGCTGCATTGCGCTCGACCCCGGTATCGGCTTCGCGAAAACGGCTGCGGGTAACATAGAGTTACTGCAGCGGCTTGATGTGCTGCAGGCGTTGGGGTTTCCGCTGATGGTTGGGGTCTCGCGCAAGGGGTTTATCGGCGGCATGTCGGGTGAGATGGTGGCGGCTGCACGGGTTTCCGGCTCGATTGCGGCAGGCTTGTGGGCAATAAGCCAAGGTGCGTCGGTTCTGCGGGTGCATGATGTGCGCCAGACGGTGCAGGCGGTACGGGTCTGGCGTGGCCTTGCGCAATTAAGCTAAAGATCATGTTTGTCGGATAAGATGGCCGCCTTTGTGACGTTAACTTGATGAGGCAGATCGCATGTCCACCCCAAGGCGGTTTTTTGGCACTGACGGGATCCGTGGCACTGCCAATACCGCGCCGATGACAGCGGAGATTGCGCTCAAGCTGGGTCAGGCGGCAGGGTTGCATTTCACCAATGGATCGCACCGTCACCGCGTGGTGATCGGCAAGGACACTCGCCTTTCCGGCTACATGATCGAGCCGGCGCTGGTTTCGGGATTTATTGGTGCCGGGATGGACGTGGTGCTGGCAGGTCCGCTGCCGACGCCTGCCGTTGCCATGCTGACACGCAGCCTGCGGGCTGATTTGGGCGTGATGATCTCCGCCTCGCATAACCCGTTCGAGGACAATGGCATTAAGCTGTTCGGCCCGGACGGCTACAAGCTGTCTGACGATACTGAGCATGAGATTGAGGCGTTGATGATGGCCGATCTCAGCCGCAAGCTGGCGGCCCCGGCCAAGCTCGGTCGCGCATCCCGGCTTAATGATGCGGCAGGGCGGTATATTGAGGTTGCCAAGGCGAGCTTCCCGCGTGGGCTGCGGCTGGAGGGGCTGAAGATCGTGGTCGACTGCGCGCATGGCGCTGCTTACAAGGTCGCCCCCACGGTGCTGTGGGAGCTGGGTGCGGAGGTGATTGAGGTCGGCACAAAGCCGGATGGCTTCAACATCAATCGCGGCTGCGGCTCGACAGTGCCGGAGTTTCTGTCCGGTGAGGTGATCCGCCATGGCGCGCATCTGGGGCTGGCGCTGGATGGTGACGCGGATCGGCTGATTGTGGCCGATGAGCATGGCAAAATTGTTGATGGCGATCAGCTGCTTGGGCTGATTGCGGGGAATTGGGGCCGGGCCGGGCGGCTGACCGGCGGCGGTGTGGTGGCGACCGTGATGTCCAATTTGGGCCTGGAGCGGTTCTTGGCGGCACGCGGGCTTGATCTGCATCGCACGAAGGTTGGCGACCGGTACGTCGTCGAAAAGATGCGTGAAGGCGGCTTCAATGTGGGCGGTGAGCAATCCGGCCATATGATCCTGTCGGACTACGCCACCACCGGCGACGGTCTGCTGGCAGCGTTGCAGGTGCTGGTGGTGCTGGTGGAAACCGGGCAGTCGGCGAGTGAGGCGTGCCGTGTGTTCCAGCCATTGCCGCAGGTTTTGAAAAGCGTGCGCTTCTCCGGCCCGTCACCGCTCACGCAGGCGAAGGTCAAGCGCGCGATGGCGTCGGCTGAGGCGGAGTTGGCTGGCACGGGACGGCTGTTGATCCGCAAGAGCGGCACCGAGCCTGTGATCCGCGTGATGGCGGAGGGCGAGGATGCCGCGATGGTCACGCGCTTGGTGGATGAATTGTGTGAGTTGATCAGCCATGCCGCCACGGTGCCTGGGCGCGTGGGTGAGGCGGCTGATTAGCTTGATGCAGATGCGCGGCCGGGTGCTGGTGGTGGCCGGCTCGGACAGTGGCGGCGGTGCTGGCGTTCAGGCCGATATCAAGACAGTGACGGCGCTGGGTGGTTACGCGATGACGGCGATCACGGCGCTGACGGCGCAGGACACGCATGGTGTGCATGGCGTGATGCCGGTGCCGCCCGCGTTCATCGCCCAGCAGATGCGGCTGTGTTTGGCCGATATCGGCGCGGACGCCATCAAGATCGGTATGCTCGGTGATGTGGCGACCGTGGATGTGGTGGCCGATGTGCTCGCGGATGGCGCGCAAGGTCTGCCGTTGGTGCTCGATCCGGTGATGGTGGCCAAGGGTGGGGCGAGTCTGCTTGCCATTGAGGCAGTGGCGCGTCTGCGTGCGCGGCTGTTTCCACTGGCGGCGCTGATCACGCCCAATCTGCCGGAGGCGGAGCTGCTGACGGGTATGCCGATCACCGATGAGCCGTCGATGCGCGCGGCGGTGGGCGTTTTGCTTGGCCAAGGTGCACGGGCGGTGTTGCTGAAGGGCGGGCACTTACCGGGGGATGCGCTGGTGGATCTGCTGGCGGTGGACGGCGAGATCACAGCATTTCGCTCGCAGCGGATTGCAACGCGGCACACGCATGGCACTGGCTGCACGCTTTCAAGCGCTGTCGCTGTCGGGCTGGCGCAGCAGATGGCGCTCGCAGACGCCGTGACGCGGGCGCGGGATTATGTGCGGATGGCGATTGAGACGGCACCAGGATATGGCGGGGGGCACGGGCCGCTCAATCATGCGGTGACGCTTGTGAGTTAGCGAACCGGCCCGGCCTCTAGCAATGCCAGGTTTTGCTGGGCGAGGTCGGCGGTGGGGCTGTCAGGTGCCAAAGCGGCGGCGCGTTCCCAGTCGCTGCGGGCCCCGCGCCAGTCTTGGCGCAGCTGGCGGAGAATGCCGCGTTCGAGCAGGGCTTCGGGCATGTCTGGATCAAGGGCGAGGGCGCGGTCGATGTCGTCGCGCGCAAGCTCGGGGTAGCCGAGATGACGCCATGCGGTGCCGCGATAGGTGTAGGCGTCGGTGCGATGCGGATCGAGATCAAGGGCCGCGGTGAGATCGTCCACCACGTCCTGATAGCGTTCGAGCAGATCACCAGCCACTGCGCGGTCAACCAGCAGGTCGGGGTCATCGGGTGACAGGGCGAGCGCCTTGGTGGCGGCGGTGAAGGCTTGGTCTGGCCGGTTGGCGAACAGCCACGCCTGATTGGCCTGCCCGTAAAGCGTGGCGCGGCCGACGGCGGTGCCTTTGCTGGTGGCGGCGAGCTTTTCCAAAATGCCGGCCCCGGTTTCCGGATCACCGATGGCAACGGTTGCAAGACCCAGGCAATGCGTGGCGCCATCGCCGCCGCCGGTGGCTTCCCAGGCTTCGGCGAAATTGGCGGCACCGGATGGATCGGTGGTGAGCATGGAGAGGCATTGCTCGTAGTCATGGCCCTCGGCGATGCGCGGTGGCACCGGGGGGAGCGGCAACGGGACATCATCGGTCACTGCTTCGCTGTCGTCAGATGACGGCATGCCGAATTGCATCCAGCTGAGGCCAGCGGCGGCGACCAGCGCCAGCAGGACCGCCCCGCCGATGATCGCGTGTCGCGTTTTCATGGCTGATGGAGTGTAGTCTGTCCGATGACGGAGGGGCAAACAAAGCCATGCAGGACCGGAGATTGGTGATATGCGGCCTGGGCTACTCAGGCACGGCGGTGGCGCGGGCGGCGCTGGCGGCGGGGATGCAGGTTTCGGCCACGAGCCGGGACCCAGGCGGCGCGCGCCCCCCGGACGGCATAGCGATGGTTGGATTCGATGCGGCGGGTGCTGCGCTGGCACATGCCACCCATGTGCTGGCGACGGCGCCGCCGGGTGAAGACGGCGATCCGGTGCTGTTGCGATACAACGCCGTGTTTCGCGACTCGGCGGCGCTGCGATGGGCCGGTTATCTCTCCACCACAGGGGTTTATGGCGACCGGGGCGGTGAGTGGGTGGATGAGGAGACGCCGGTGCATCCGCGTGCCGAGCGTGGCCGTCGGCGGGTGGCGGCGGAGCAGCAATGGGCATCACTCGGCGGACATATAGCGGTTGATCTGTTTCGCGTGGCTGGGATTTATGGGCCGGGCCGCTCGGTGCTGGACGATATTCGGAGCGGGAAGTCGCGCCGGGTGATCAAGCCGGGGCATGCGTTCGGACGTATTCACCGCGATGACATTGCAGGCGCGGTGCTGGCGGCGATGGGGCAGGCGCATGGGCCGTGCGTGCGGGTGCTGCATCTGGCCGACGACAAGCCTGAGGAAAGTGCGGTGGTGATCGAGGAGGCGGCGCGGCTGTTGGGTATGCCCGCACCGCCCGCCATCGCCTATGCCGATGCGGTCGGGAGTATGGGCGAGATGGCGCGCAGTTTTTGGGCGGATAATCGCAAAGTGTCGTCCAAGCTGACGCAGGAGCGGCTGGGGTATCGCTGGCGCTACCCAGATTACCGCTCAGGCCTCGCCGGGATACTCGCTGAGGAGCGCGTCGAGGGTGCGGCCCAATAGGGCCATATCCTCGGGCCGGGACAGGCGGTGATCGCCGTCTTTGATGAGGGTGGTCTGCACATTGTCTGTCTCCAGCGCGTCGGAGAGCTTCAGGGCGGTTTCCCACGGCACGTCCGGGTCGAGCTGGCCTTGCAGCAGGCGGATGGGGCAATGCAGGGCGATGGGCTCGGCGAGGAGGAGGTGGCTGCGGCCTTCCTCGATCAGATGACGGGTGATGACCATTGGCTCGCCGTATTGGCTTGGCGTGCTGATCGAGCCGTCCCGCATCAGGGCGTCGCGTTCGGCGGGCATCATGCTGTCCCACATCAGGTTCTCGGTGAAATCGGGGGCGGCGGCGATGCCGATCAGGCCTGCCACGCGGGGGCCAAAGCGAAGGGCGAGCAGCAGCGCGATCCAGCCGCCCATGGAGGAGCCTATGAGGATCATGTCACCGCCGACTCGGGCGTCGATGACGCGGGCCGCGTCTTCTGTCCATTGCCCGATGCTGCCATCGGTGAAGGCACCGCCGCTCTCGCCGTGGCCTGAATAGTCGAGGCGGAGCATGGCCTGGCCGCGTGCTGCGCAGTGTTCGCGCAGAAACAAGGCCTTGGAGCCCTGCATGTCGCTGCGAAAGCCAGGGAGAAACACGATGGTGGGCGCGCTGCCGGGCAAATGGGCGAATGCCAGGGCCACGCCGTCTCCACGGTCAAGCCGGTCTGATCGTCTCATGGTGCAAATCTTTCAATCCTGGTTGTGCATGGTATAGCCGGGTCATGGCTTCCAACCCAGACGATGCGTATCCCGTGGTTTTGCAAGTGCTTCCAGCCCTGGGCGGGGGCGGTGTGGAGCGCGGTACGGTGGAGATCACGCAGGCGATTGCGCTGGCGGGCGGGCAGGCGCTGGTGGCGAGTGCTGGGGGCAGATTGGCTTCGAATGTGGAGCGCGCCGGTGGGCGCAACATTCTGCTGCCGCTGAACACCAAAAGCCCGCGCAAAATCCTTGCTAACGCTGCGAAGCTCACGCGCGTGATCCGGGAACAGAAGGTCGATATCGTGCATGCACGGTCCCGCGCTCCGGCATGGTCGGCGAAGATTGCGGCACGGCGGACAGGGGTTCGTTTTGTTACGACCTACCATGGTGCTTACAACGAAGGCATCTGGTTCAAGCGGCGGTATAACGCGGTAATGGCGAGCGGGGATCGGGTGATTGCGATCAGCCATTTCATCGCTGAGCTGATCAAGACGCGCCATCATGTGGACCCTGCGATCATCCGGGTGATCTATCGCGGGGCGGACCCTGCGATGTTCGACCCGGACAATGTGACGCCGGCGCGGATGATGCGGCTTTCGCGGGCGTGGCGGCTGGAGGATGGGCAGCCGGTGGTGCTGCTGCCGGGCCGGATCACGCGCTGGAAAGGCCAGGGCGTGCTGATCGACGCACTCGCGCGGATGGTCAATCAGGATGTGTGCGCCGTGCTGGTGGGAGATGCGCAGGGGCGGGACAGCTACGTGGCGGAGTTGACGGCGCAGGCGGAGCGGCTGGGCTTGTCCAGCCGTCTGCGGATTGTGGGGCATTGCGATGATATGCCGGCGGCGTTGCGGCTGGCCGATGTGGTGGTCAATGCGTCCACCGACCCGGAGGCGTTCGGACGCGTTGTGGTAGAGGCGCAGGCGATGCAGGCGATGGTGATTGCGACCGATCATGGCGGGGCGGTGGAGACCATCGAGCACAATGTGACGGGCTGGCGGGTGACGCCGGGGGATGCGGATGAGCTGGCGGCGGGGCTTGATTACGTGCTGAGCCTGCCTGCGGAGGATCGCATGACCATTGGCGAGGCGGCGCGGGCCTCGGTGATTGAGCACTACACGGTGGCGGCGATGCAGGCGGCGACGTTGGACGTGTATCGCGAGTTGCTCGGGTGATTGCCCGCATCCTGGTGATCCGGCACGGCGCGCTGGGTGACATGGTGCTGTCGTTCGGGCCGTTTGCCGCCATTCGGGAGCATCATCCGGATGCGGATATCTCGCTTCTGACGACCGCCCCGTTTGCCAAGTTGATGCAGGCATCGCCGTGGTTTGATCACGTGCTGGTGGATGACAAGCCGAGCTGGTGGCAGTTGAAGGCGTTGCATCGTCTGTCGGGTCAGTTGCGCGGCTATGACTTTGTTTATGATCTGCAAACCTCTGGCCGCTCAAAGACTTATTTCTCGCTGGCGGGCCGTCCGCCGTGGTCGGGGATCTCAGCTGGGTGCTCTCATCCGCAGAGCGATCCGAAGCGGGAGACGATGCACACCATCGAGCGGCAGCGGGATCAGTTGGAGATTGCGGGGGTGCAGGAGTTTCCGCGCCCCGATTTGGGTTGGCTAACTGACACGGCTGTCCCGGCGCTGCCCGAGCGTTTCGCATTGCTGGTGCCGGGGGCGGCACCGTCTCGCCCGGCGAAGCGTTGGCCGGTGGCGCATTTCGCTGAACTGGCGCTGGAGCTGATACGGCGTGGGCTGACGCCTGTGGTGATCGGGGCGGCGTCTGAGGCTGATCTAGTGGCGGTGATCCGGGCGGCGTGTCCGCAGGCGGTGGATTTGGTGGGGCGGACCTCGCTGCCGCAGGTGTTCGCGGTGGCGGCGCGGGCGGCGTTGGCGATCGGCAACGACACTGGGCCGATGCATATTGCGGCGAGCGTTGGCTGCCCGTGCGTTGTGTTGTTCTCAGGCGACAGTGAGCCGTCGATGACCGCACCGCGCGGGCCTGCTGGCGAATGGCCTGTTGTTCTGCGCGAGAAACTCCTGGCAGACCTCCCGGTTGCAAGGGTTGTGGAAGCGCTGCCGTAACGGCATAGAACGCTCCCGGATTTCCAGAGAGGACGATATGCCCGCCATCACCCTGCCCGACGGTTCCCAGCGCAGCTTCGACGCGCCGGTGACGGGCACGACGGTGGCCGCGTCCATCGGCCCCGGTCTCGCCAAGGCGGCACTCGCCATGAAGCTCGACGGTAGGCTCGTTGATCTGTCGACTGAGATTGCCGAGGATGCGCGGGTGGTGTTTGTCACCCGGCGTGACGAGGACGCGCTGGAGTTGATCCGGCACGACACAGCACACGTGCTGGCCGAGGCGGTGCAGGAGTTGTTCCCCGGCACCCAGGTGACGATCGGGCCGTCGATCGAGAACGGCTTCTATTACGATTTCGCCCGCAACGAGCCTTTCACCACGGCGGATTTCACGGCCATTGAAGCGAAAATGCGCGAGATTGTGGCGCGCGGGGCACCGTTCGTGCGCAGCGTGCGGGATCGCAATGACGCGATTGCGTTCTTCGAGGCGAAGGGTGAGGGGTACAAGGCGGAGCTGGTGCGTGATCTCGGTGAAGATCAGACCATCACCTTCTACAGCCAGGGTGACTGGATCGATCTGTGTCGTGGCCCGCATATGCGCTCGACCGGCGACGTGGGCACCGCGTTCAAGCTGATGAAGGTGGCGGGTGCCTATTGGCGCGGCGATCACCGCAACGCGATGCTGCAGCGGATTTACGGCACGGCATGGCGCGATCAGAAGGAACTTGATGCCTATCTGAAGATGCTGGAGGAGGCCGAGAAGCGCGACCATCGCCGCATTGGCCGCGAGATGGGGCTGTTCCATCTGCAGGAGGAAGCGCCAGGCAGTGTGTTCTGGCATCCGAAGGGCTGGAAGATTTACCGCACCGCCGAGGCCTATATGCGTCGTCGCTTGGAAGCCGGCGGTTATGAGGAGGTGAAAACCCCTCAGCTGGTGGATCGGGCGCTGTGGGAGGCTTCGGGCCACTGGGAGAAGTATCGCGAGAACATGTTCCAGGCGATGGTGGCCGAGGAGGACAAAACCCTCGCCCTGAAGCCGATGAACTGCCCGTGCCATGTGCTGATCTTCCGCCAGGGCCTGCGTAGCTATCGTGAGTTGCCGTTGCGCATGGCCGAGTTCGGTGCGTGCCACCGTTATGAGCCTTCGGGCGCGCTGCACGGCATCATGCGGGTGCGGGCGTTCACCCAGGATGATGCGCATATCTTCTGCACTGAGGCGCAGATTGCCGATGAGACGGTGCGGTTTGTGGAGTTGCTGTCTTCGGTCTATCGCGATTTCGGGTTTGAGAGCTTCCGCGTGAAGTTTTCGGACCGGCCGGAGAAGCGGGCAGGGTCCGATGAGACGTGGGATCGGGCGGAGGGCGCGTTGAAAGAGGCGTGCGCGATTGCAGGCGTGGAATACGAGCTCAATCCGGGGGAGGGCGCGTTTTATGGCCCGAAGCTGGAATTTGTGCTGCGTGACGCCATTGGGCGTGACTGGCAGTGCGGCACGTTGCAGGTGGATTTCGTGCTGCCGGAGCGGCTGGATGCGGAATATGTCGGCGAGGATGGCGCGCGGCATCGCCCGGTGATGCTGCATCGTGCGATTCTGGGCAGTTTCGAGCGTTTTCTCGGCATTCTGATCGAGCAATATGCTGGACGTTTCCCTCTCTGGCTGGCTCCGGTGCAGGTGGCGGTGGTGACCATCGTCTCGGATGCGGACGACTATGCGCATGAGGTATCGGCGGCGTTGAAGGCGGCGGGATTGACGGTTGTGACCGACACCGCCAACAGCAAGATCAACGCCAAGATACGTGAGCACAGTGTGCAGCACGTGCCGGTGATCGCCGTGGTTGGCCGCAAGGAGGCTGAGACGCGGACGGTGGCGCTGCGCAGGCTGGGTGTGGAGGCGCAAGAGACGTTGTCGCTCGATGAAGCGGTGGCGCGCATTGCAGCTGAGGCCACGCCTCCCGATATGACAAATGAGTTTGCTTGATCCGGCCACGCCAGACGGGCACAACTGCGCTCGACGTGCCAAAAATTTCGTAACGTCCACAGGAGACCACCATAGCCAGACCACCGCAACCCGCCTCGCCGAACCGCGACGGACCCCGAGTGAATGAAGAAATCCGCGCAGCGCAGGTGCGTCTGATCGACGAAGACGGCGAAATGCAAGGCGTGATGACGGCGCGTGACGCGCTGCTGCGTGCCTACAGCGTCGGCCTTGATCTGCTGGAAATCAGCCCGAACGCTGAGCCACCGGTGGTGAAGATCCTTGATTTCGGCAAGTTCAAATACGAGCAGCAGAAAAAGAAGAACGAGGCGAAGAAGAAGCAGAAGGTCATCGAGATCAAAGAGGTCAAGGTTCGCCCGAACATTGACGAGAATGATTATCAGGTGAAGCTGCGCGCCATGAAGTCGTTCATCGATGAGGGCGACAAGGTGAAAGTCACACTGCGCTTCCGCGGTCGTGAAATGGCGCACCAGGATCTCGGCATCAAGGTGTTGGAGCGGATACGCGCCGACATGGATCTGGCCACGAAGGTGGAGCAGATGCCGAAGATGGAAAACCGTCAGATGGTGATGGTTCTCAATCCAAAATAATATAGGGGTGGGGGTGTAGTGCCTGACGCATCGCCATCTCTCCAGCCGGACACCGAAACGTGGCGAATGTCGTTGTTTCGGTGGCGGTTTGGCGGGTGGGCTGTGCTCTGCTTGGTTCTGGCGGCTTTCTTTGCCACCGTGGCGGGAAGTGTCGTCATCGTTGGAATGCCGTCGGTGGGGACGTCGCGCAGTGTGCTTCTACGGGAGGCACGGGACCGGCTGGCGGAACAAATCTCTGCTTTGTTCGCTGAGCAGGTGGCGTTTGAGCGGATGATCGAGGCGGTTCCGGCTGATCACCGGGCCGCGCTGATCGATGAACTCTGCCGAGACAATCCGCGTTTGTGGAACATTGTGATCTCTGACAAGCAGGGGCGCATAACCGCCCAGGCCCGTCCGAACGGTGCGATTCCGGCCATGTTGGGCGAGTTGATTGTTCCCATTGGCGCAAGCGTTCCGGAA
Organism: uncultured Rhodospirillales bacterium; assembly: GCA_903823665.1. Taxonomy (GTDB): domain Bacteria; phylum Pseudomonadota; class Alphaproteobacteria; order Acetobacterales; family Acetobacteraceae; genus CAIQQQ01. Next base: position 40,713 of record CAIJTR010000109.1, on the reverse strand, counting down.
CTGCCGCAGCTTGGGCGTTCGGCGGATTTGCAGAAAACGCCGATGCTGATCGGTGTGACCAGTGCAATTGGTGGAACAGATCCGGCGCTGGTGACGTTTCTCACGCGTGAGCGCGACCTTCCGAGTGCAGGTGCGTCGATCGGACGAAGCTGGCTGCTGACGGATGACGGTATGCTGTTGTCAGACCGCTCGGTGGATCCTGCAGTGACCTCGGCGTTGGTTCCAAGCCACGCATTACGGCCCGAGACGGACCGTACCGTGCGTGTTCGGCTTGATGATGGCGAGCATCGGTTCATGCTGCGCAAGCTTGGTGGCTGGCCCGCCAGCGTGGTGATGAACGCCGGTTTGATGCCGCGGCCCCGCGCTCTCAATGACATTATTGAGGCGGTGACATTGGGCCTGTTGTCGCTGGTGCTGCTGTTGCTTGGGCTGGTGCTTTATCGGCGTGATAAGCGCGGGCCTGCTGAGTTGGCGGGCGCGGCGTTGTCTCGCTTGGCTTTGACCCCTCCAGGACAGACGACCTCACTGAGGATGCAACGGCTGGCCTCTGGCATTGCGCACGAGATCAACAATTTGCTGACGATGGTCTCGCTGGACGCCGAGACGGTTCGCGCGCTGCATCCGCACGATGAGAATGTGGTTGCGGTGAGCCGGTCTATGCTGGAGGCGGCGGGGCAGGGTTCGGAATTGTCTCAGCTTTTGACCGCGTATGCCCAGCGGATGTTGCTGCAGCCGCAGGTGATCAATGTGTCTGTCTGGTTACGCGACCATGCCGCGCAGCTTCAAGAATGGCTGCAACCGCAACAGAGTCTGAGCTTTGCCGGTGACGAGCCGGAATGTTGGGTGACGGTTGATCCGCGTGGATTGCTTGGCTGTGTTGGCGTGTTGTTGAGCAATGCGGCCGATGCGTCTGATCCGCGCGGCGAAATCGGCCTGGAGATCACGACGGTGACGGAAGGTGGTCGCACAATGCTGGCCATTGTTGTTGACGATGTGGGGCAGGGGATGCCGGCGGCATTGCTGGAGCAGGCGATGGAGCCGGGCTTTTCCACCAAGGCGGCAGGCCATCATCTCGGCCTGGGACTGTCGGCGGCGCGCGGATTTGCGCAGCAGTCCGGCGGGATGTTGCAACTGGTGAGCGAGCCGGGGCTGGGAATGCGGGCCAGCGTTCTGTTGCCGATGGAGCCAAGTCGTCCGGCACGCACCGTCAGTCTGCCGCTTGTACCGGCGGCTCTGGCAGCGCCGCCGGAAAAGGCGCGGGTGATGTCCGTTCTCCTGGTGGACGACAACGACACCGTGCGCGCCAGCATCGCGCGTCTGTTGCGGCTGGAGGGCTTTGCCGTGCAGGAGGCAGGCACGGTCGAGCACGCACTCGCTCTGCTCGGTCCTCGGGTGGACATCATCGTGACGGACGTTGTGCTGAAAGACGGTGATAACGGATGGACGTTGGGGGCCAGGGCACGGGCGAAAGATCCCACCTTGCCGTTGCTTTTCATCAGCGGGTTTATGACCGTGCGGCTGCCTGATCTGCTGGAGCGCGATGATCTGGTGAGTTTCGTGCGCAAGCCCGTTGGCCGTGCCGAGCTCGTGGCGGTGATTGACGGGCTGCTGGCGCTTCGCCAGTCGCAACGCGACGAGGTTGGCCGGGACTCGCAAACGCTTCGCGCTTGACATCAAGTCGTCACAAGACCACAACGCGGCCCTCTATCCCGTCGCCTCGCGAGTGTTCGCGCAGCGGCGCGTTTTTCGTTGTGGGTGGCGTGGCCACCAAATGAGGGTTTTTTGTTCGAATCGCTTTCGGCCAAGTTAACGGGGGTTTTCGATAAGCTGCGCACAAAAGGCGCGCTGAACGAGCTCGACGTGGCCGAGGCGCTTCGCGAGGTCCGGCTTGCTCTGCTCGACGCGGACGTGGCGCTGCCGGTGGTGAAGGACTTCATCGCCAAGGCGCGTGAGCGGGCGGTGGGCTCTGAGGTTGTTGACAGCGTCTCGCCCGGCCAGCAGGTCGTCAAGATCGTCAATGACGTGCTGATTGAGGCGTTGGGTGGGGCCGGTGCGGTGCCACTCAATCTCAATGCCGTGGCCCCGGTGCCGATTTTGATGGTGGGTCTGCAGGGTTCCGGCAAGACGACGACCTCGGGCAAGATTGCGTTGCGGCTGCATACGAAGCTGCGCCGTCGCGTGCTGCTGGCCAGCCTTGATACACAGCGCCCCGCCGCGCAGTTGCAGCTGCAGCAGTTGGCCGAGCGTGCGGGGGTTTCGAGCCTGCCGATCATTGCGGGCCAGACGGCGCTGGAGATTGCGGCGCGGGCGATGGACACGGCGCGGCGCGAAGTGTTCGACGTGGTCATTCTCGACACCGCCGGCCGTTTGTCGATCGATGAGGCGTTGATGGAGGAGGTGCGGCAGATCCGCGCCCTCACCAACCCTGCCGAGACGCTGCTGGTGGTCGATGCCATGACCGGCCAGGACGCCGTCAACACGGCCAAGGCGTTCAACGATGCGGTGGGTGTCACCGGCATTGTGATGACGCGGATGGACGGTGACAGCCGTGGCGGTGCGGCGCTTTCGATGCGCGCTGTGACCGGGGCGCCGATCAAGCTCACCGGCTCGGGCGAGAAGCTGGATGCGCTGGAGGACTTCCATCCGGAGCGTGTGGCTGGTCGTATTCTCGGCCTTGGCGACGTGGTGGGGCTGGTTGAGAAGGCCAGCGAGCTTGTTGATCAGGCCGATGCCGAGAAGCTGGCGCGCAAGATGGCGAAGGGTCAGTTCGACCTGGAAGACTTTGCCAGCCAGATGAAGCAGATCACCAAGATGGGCAGCATATCGTCCATCCTCGGCATGCTGCCGGGCGGGGCGAAGCTGCAGGCGGCCGTCGGTGACGCGAAGATGGACCCCAAGATCATTGGTCGTCAGGTGGCCATTATTGGCTCCATGACGATGAAGGAACGCCGGAACCCCGACATCATCAAGGCGAGCCGCAAGAAGCGGATTGCTGCGGGATCAGGCGTTACGGTGCAGGACGTGAACCGGCTGCTGAAGCAGTTCGAAGACATGTCCGACATGATGAAGCGGATGAACAAGCTCGGACAGAAGGGCCTGATGCGTCAGGGCCTTGGAGCTCTCATGCCGCAACAACGCCCACCCCAGGGACGTCGTCACTGATGGCAACCTTGGCCCCTCTTTCCAACCTAGCAATGATGAACGGAGAACACTGAATATGGGTCTCAAGATCCGCCTTGCCCGCGCCGGTGCAAAGAAGCGCCCTTACTACCACATCGTGATCGCCGACAGCCGCAGCCCGCGCGATGGCCGTTTCATCGAGCGCGTTGGCAGCTACAACCCGATGCTGCCGTCGGATCACGCCGAGCGCGTGCGTCTGCTGCCGGAGCGGATCAATCACTGGGTCAGCGAAGGCGCTGTGGCGACCGATCGCGTGGCGAAGTTCCTCGGCCATGCCGGCCTGATCCCGATGCCGAAGTATCACGAGCAGCCGACGCAGTCTGCTCCGAAGAAGAAGGCGCAGGAGCGTCTGGCTGCGGCCGCCAAGGCCGCTGGCTGAGGCTGATTTGGCACCTGAGCGCATCCTGATGGGCGTGATCGGCCGGCCGCATGGCGTGCGGGGGCTGTTGCATGTGCACAGCTACACGGCTGATCCCGAGGCGCTGCCGGGCTACGGCGTGCTCGACGATGATCGTGGACGGCGGTTTCGCCTGAAGTGGAAATCCGAGGGTGTGGCTGAGGTGTTCGAGATCATCGAGGGCAAGCGCGTGGCGGTGGCTTCGCGTGAGGCGGCTCATGCGTTGGTCAACACACGGCTTTATGTGCCGCGCGCGAAGCTTCCGAAGGCGGATGAGGATGAGTTCTACCTCGCTGATCTGATGGGACTGGAGGCGGTCGATCCGCAGGGCAAATCGCTCGGCAAGATCGACATGGTGCATGATTACGGTGCGGGCACGAGCCTGGAGATTGGGCGGCTGATCGTGCCGTTCACCAAGACCTGTGTGCCGGTGGTGGATATCGAGGGCGGACGGGTGACGGTGGTTGTGCCGGACGAAGTCGTCGTCGAGCCGCAGCCGGACGAGTTGCCCCAGGATGTGGTGTTGAGCCAATGAGCTGGCGCGCCACCACCATCAGCCTGTTTCCGGAGATGTTTCCGGGGCCGCTGGGTCACTCCCTGGCTGGGCGTGCGCTGGAGGAGGGCATCTGGTCGATGGATGCCCGCAATCTGCGTGATCACGCGACGGGGAAGCATCGCAATGTCGATGATGCGCCGTTTGGTGGTGGGGCCGGGATGGTTCTGCGTGCCGACGTGATCGAGGCGGCGGTGGCTGAGGTTGCCGATGATCGTCCAGTGATCGTGCTGACACCGCGCGGCGTGCCGCTGACGCAAAGCCGGGTTTCTGCTTTGGCCGAGGGGCCGGGCGTGATCCTGTTGTGCGGCCGGTTCGAGGGAATTGATCAGCGCGTGATCGAAGCGCGTGACATGACCGAGATCAGCATCGGTGACTACGTGCTGTCAGGCGGCGAGAGTGCTGCCCTGGTTTTGCTTGATGCCTGCATCCGCCTGCTGCCGGGCGTGATGGGGGCGGCAGAAAGCGGTGTTGAAGAGAGCTTCAGCGCAGGCCTGCTGGAATATCCACACTACACGCGGCCCGCCGATTGGTGTGGCCGTGCCGTGCCTGAGGTTTTGCTGTCGGGCAACCACGCGGCGATTGCGGCGTGGCGGCTGGAGCAGGCCACGGCCATCACCAAACAACGCCGCCCGGAGCTGTGGGCAGCGCATCTTTCAACGAATACAGTGCTTCAGACGAAAGGGTCCGCATCATGAACATCATCCAGCAATACGAGGCCGAGACGATTGCCAAGCTTGTGGCCGAGCGTCCGGTTCCGAACTTCCAGCCTGGCGACACGCTGCGCGTGGCCGTGAAGGTTGTCGAAGGCGAGCGCACCCGCGTGCAGAACTTCGAGGGCGTGTGCATTGCACGTTCGAACAAGGGTCTGAACAGCAACTTCACCGTGCGCAAGATCAGCTACGGCGAAGGTGTGGAGCGCGTGTTTCCGCTTTATGCGCCGACCATCGCCGAAATCGCCGTGATGCGTCGTGGCGACGTGCGTCGCGCGAAGCTATATTACCTGCGCGGCCGCAGCGGCAAGTCGGCACGTATTGCCGAACGCGCCCGTGACGTGGTGAAGGATGTGGCCGCTCCGGTGGCGGAAGCCGCCGCCGAGTAAAGATTGGTTGGGAAGGGAACGCAGAATGCCGAAACAAAATCCGAGGACGTTGTTCGACAAGGTGTGGGACTCACACGTGGTCGAGAAGCTTCCGGATGGCACCTGCGTTCTCTACATCGACCGGCATCTTGTGCATGAAGTGACGAGCCCGCAGGCCTTTGAGGGTCTGCGGATGGCGGGGCGCAAGGTTCGTCGTCCGGATGCGACGATTGCGGTGGTGGATCACAACATCCACACGACGGATCGCAGCCTGCCGATTGTCGAGGAAGACAGCCGCATTCAGGTGGAAACGCTTGAGCGCAATGTGGTGGATTTTGGTGTGCCGTATTTTCCGCTGCGTGATGCGCGGCAGGGCATTGTGCATGTGATCGGGCCGGAGCAGGGCATTTCGCTGCCCGGCTTCACCATTGTGTGCGGGGACAGCCATACGTCCACGCATGGTGCCATGGGTGCCTTGGCGTTCGGCATCGGCACGTCCGAGGTGGAGCATGTGCTGGCCACCCAGACGTTGCTGCAGAAGCCGGCCAAGAACATGTTGGTGCGGGTGGACGGTAAGCTCGCCCACGGCTGCACGGCGAAGGACATTGTGCTCGCCATCATCGGGCGCATCGGGACTGCGGGCGGCACCGGGCATGTGATCGAGTTCGGCGGCGAGGCCATTCGCGCACTGGATATGTCGGGCCGCATGACGGTGTGCAATATGTCCATCGAAGCCGGCGCGCGGGCTGGGATGATCGCACCGGATGACGTGACGTTTGCGTATATCAAGGGCCGTCCGTTCGCGCCGCAGGGTGAGGCGTTCGATCATGCGGTGGCCTATTGGCGCACGCTGCCGTCGGATGATGGCGCCGTGTATGACACGACCGTGGTGCTCAATGCCGCCGAGCTGGTGCCGCAGGTGACGTGGGGGACGAGCCCGGAGACGGTGGCCCCGATCACCGGTGTGGTGCCCGATCCGGAGGCTGCGGACGACGAGGCCAAGCGGGTTCAGCTGCGCCGGATGCTCTCCTATATGGGGCTGACGGCGGGGCAGAAGCTCTCAGACATTCCAATCGACGTCGTGTTCATCGGCAGCTGCACCAATTCGCGCATCGAGGATTTGCGCGCGGCGGCGGACGTGCTGCGCGGCCGCAAAATCGCGGAACGGGTGCGGGGGATGGTGGTGCCGGGCTCAGGCCTCATCAAGCAGCAGGCGGAGGCCGAGGGGCTCGACCGCGTGTTCATCGAGGCTGGCCTGGAATGGCGTGAGGCTGGCTGCTCGATGTGCCTCGGCATGAACCCGGACAAGATCAAATCTGGCGAGCGTTGCGCGTCCACGTCGAACCGGAACTTTGAGGGACGGCAGGGGCAGGGCGGGCGGACGCATTTGCTGTCGCCTGCAATGGCGGCGGCGGCGGCTGTGAAGGGTCACCTCACCGACGTTAGGGAGTTTGTGTGATGACGCCATTCACCATTCTGACGGGCGTTGCTGCACCTTTGCCGCTGGCCAATGTCGATACTGACAAAATCATCCCGGCGCGGTTTCTCAAGACCATCAAGCGCACCGGGCTTGGTGTGCATCTGTTCGACACGCTGCGTTATGACGAGACAGGCGCGGAACGGCCGGAGTTTGTGCTCAACCAGCCCGCTTATCGCCACGCTGAGATTTTGGTGGCGCATGAGAATTTCGGCTGCGGCTCGTCACGCGAGCACGCACCGTGGGCGTTGCTGGATTTCGGCATTCGCTGCGTGATCGCGCCGGATTTTGCCGACATCTTCCACAACAACTGCTTCAAGAACGGCATTCTGCCGGTGCGCCTGCCGCGCGAGGTGTGCGATCAACTGATCGAGGACAGCAAGCTAGGCGGCAATGCGCGTATCACGGTCGATCTCGAGCGCCAGGTTGTGGTGCGGCCGGACGGCACGGAGGTGCATTTCGAGATCGATGCATTCCGCAAGAACAGCCTGTTGCACGGCCTCGATGACATCGGCCAGACCTTGCAGCACGCGCCGGCGATTGATGGGTTTGAGAGCCGCGAGAAGACTGAAAAATCATGGATGCCTGCCATCTCGGTTGGCTAACGATTGGGGAGGCGACAATGGCGTCCAACAAAAATCTGCTGATGCTGCCGGGTGACGGCGTCGGCCCCGAAGTCATGCACGAGGTGAAGCGGTTGATCGACTGGATGGCCAAGCGCCGTTCGGTGTCGTTCAATATCTCTGAGGATCTGGTGGGCGGTGCGTCCATCGATGCGCGTGGCACGCCGATCACCGAGGCGACGGTGGAGGCGGCGAAGGCGGCCGATGCGGTGCTGTTCGGCTCCGTCGGTGGCCCGCAATGGGACAAGCTCGGCTTTGCCATGCGGCCGGAGATTTCCATTCTCACGCTGCGCAAGGAACTTGGCCTGTTCGCCAATCTGCGCCCGGCGATTGTGCTCGATCCGTTGGTGGATGCGAGCACGCTGAAGGCGGATGTTGTGCGTGGGCTCGACATCATGATTGTGCGCGAGAGCACGGGCGGCGTGTATTTCGGCGAGCCGCGCGGGGTGGAGACGCTGCCGAATGGGGAGCAGCGCGGCTTTAACACTGAGACGTACAGCACGCATGAGATTGAGCGCGTGGCGCGGGTGGGCTTTGATCTGGCGCGCAAACGGCAGAACCGGCTGTGCAGCGTGGAGAAGGCCAATGTGATGGAGAGCGGCCTGCTCTGGCGTCAGGTCGTCACGGCTCTGCATGCGCGCGACTACGCCGATGTTGAGCTGAGCCACATGTACGCGGATAACTGCGCGATGCAGCTGGTGCGCAATCCTCGGCAGTTCGATGTGATTGTGACGACCAATCTGTTCGGCGATCTGTTGTCTGATTTGGCCTCGATGCTGACGGGATCGCTGGGCATGTTGCCGTCTGCCACGCTGGGTGCTGCGGATGCGACGGGGCGGCGGCATGCGCTGTATGAGCCGATCCATGGCTCGGCCCCGGACATTGCCGGGAAGGGTATTGCCAATCCGCTGGCGCAGATTTTGAGCTTTGCGATGCTGCTGCGCTATTCGTTCGAGATGGACGAGGACGCCACGATGATCGAGCGCGCCTGCACCGCAGTGTTGGCGAGTGGTCTGCGCACGGCGGACGTGATGGCGGCGGGCTGTGCGAAGGTTGGCACCCAGGTGATGGGTGAGGCGCTTATCCGCGAGATGGACAAGCAGGCGGCGTAAGGCAGCGTAAGGCTGTCGTCATTGCGAGGAGCGTGAGCGACGTGGCAATCCAGAGGTCATAGCTCGCGCTCTATGACTTCTGGATTGCCACGGCCCCAAGCGGGGCCTCGCAATGACGAGCGGTTACTTAGGTCAGTTCCTTCGCCAAGATCGGCTTGAACGTCTCGGTGGCCTTCTTCATCTCGGTGGCGGCATCAGCACCGCCGATGATGTTGGTGAGCGCCACGCCGATGGTGTCGCGGAACTCGGTCACCCCCACGATTTCCGGCAGGCCGGGCTTGGCCATCTTGAGGCAGGCAAGCGCGGTGTCGAACCATTGCTGCGGGAAGACGCTGCCCTTCATGATCGACTGATCCTGATAGACGCTGGAGCGCGGCGGGGTGGCGGAGCCGGTGCGCAGCATTTCCGACAGCATCTTCTTGTTGGTCGCCCACTGCACATAATACCAGGCCGGGCCCTTCTTCTTGCTGGCGGCGGCGATTCCGAGGCCGTCGATGAAGGTATCGGAGGCCTGGCCTTTCGGACCCGGTGGCACCGGCAGAAAGCCCGCATCGTTCGAGATTTTCGACAGCTTCGGGTCGATGATCGGGGCGGAGAAGCCGATGCCGTCGATCCACATGGCGGCGCGACCTTGGATGAAGCTGGTCTGGCTCTCATTCCAGTTGAAGCCGATGGAGCCGGGCGGTGCGGTGTCACGCATCAGGCGGCCATAATATTCGGCGGCGGCGATGGCGTCTGGTGTGTCGGTGAGCAGGGTTTTGCCGTCTTCGGAGATGGTGCCTTGATTCCAGCCCCAGAGCATGGCGGTGTAAGGCGGCAGGTTGGCGTTTTTCAGGCCGCGACCGACATAGCCGTAAATGCCCTTGCTGGGATCGGTGAGCGCCTTGGCATGGCTATACAACTCATCGAGGGTTTTCGGGAATTGCAGGCCGTGATCGGCGAAGATCTTCTTGTTGTAGAAGGTGAGCCAAAGGTCCTGCTTGATCGGGATGGTGTTCAGCGCGCCATCTGGGCCGGTTGCGGCATGCACGCCGGGGCCGCCGAAATCGGCGAAGTCGTAATTGGCGTCGGTCATGCTGCCATCGGCGATCATGGGCCGCAGGTCAGTCAGCCAATGGCCCTTCTCGATCTGCTTCTTCTGCACGTGCAAAGCCACGGCCACCACGTCAAAGCTGGGGCGGCCGGAGGCGAATTCGACGGCCACTTTCGGGCGCTGCTGTTGCTCGGGGATCTGCTCGGAGCCGACTTCGATGCCGGTGAGTTCGGTGAACTCCTTCTCATGCGCCTGCAGCAGGTCGGCGTAGGGGGCTTTGGCGTAATTCACCTCGATCGACTGGCCCTTGAAGCGTTTCCAGTCGAATTTCGACTGCGCGTTGGCGCGGCTGACGATGGCGGGGGCGGCTACGAGGGCGGCGGAGGCGCGCAGCAGGTTGCGACGGTTCATCATGGCGTTGTTCTCCCTGGTGGCCTCTTACGGGCCAATATTGGTAAGATTAGTGGGTTATGATCGTCATTGCGAGGAGCTCTTGCGACGTGGCAATCCAGGGAGCTCGCACCGTTGCTCTGGATTGCCACGGGGCCAAGCGGCCCCTCGCAATGACTGACATTGGCGGTTACGCTGCTACGGCTTTCGCGTTCAGGTAATCAGCGTAACCGAACAGTCCCGCTTGTCCGCCAGTGTGGACGAAGACGATGTTCTCGCCTGCTTTGAAGTGGCCCTTGCGGATCAGGTCGATCAGGCCCGCCATGCCTTTGCCGGAATAGACCGGGTCGAGGAAAATGCCCTCGTGGCGGGCGAGCAGCAGCACGGCTTCGGCCATGCCGTCCGTTGGGATGCCGTAGCCGCCGCCCACATAGTCACAGTTGCACACGACGGACGAGCGCTGTGGGGTGGGGCCGCCGAGCTTGGCGAGTGTTGACTCGACAAGCTTGAAGACGTTGGCCTCCTGCTTGTCCTTCGGGTTGCGCACGCCGATGCCCAGTACGGGAATGTTGGCGTTGAGCGCGATCAGACCAGCGACCAGACCCGCTTGCGTGCCGGCAGAACCGGTGGCGTGGACGATATGGTCGATGTTCAGGCCCATGTCATTGGCCTGATTGACCAGTTCCAGTGCGACAGCCGCGTAGCCGGTGGCACCGGTGGGGTTGGAGCCGCCGCCGGGGATGAGGTAGGTGCGCTCACCACCGGCTTGGAGCTTCGCACCGAATTCCTCAATGGCAGCCTGCATGTCGGTGCCGCCGGGGCGGTATTCGATGTTGATGCCCATGAGGTGATCGAGCAGCACGTTGCCGCCTTGTAGATAGTCAGAGTCGTTGGTCTGAATCCGGTGCTCCAGCAAGGCGGTGCATTTCAGGCCGAGCTTGGCGCAGGCGGCGGCGGTTTGGCGGACGTGGTTGGACTGCACGGCACCTTGCGTGATGATGTGCGTGGCGCCCTGGGCCAGCGCCTCACCGAGCAGGAACTCCAGCTTGCGCATCTTGTTGCCGCCGGTGGCCATGCCGGTGCAGTCATCGCGCTTGATCCACAGCGTGGGTCCGCCGAGCAGCTTGGACAGATTGTCCATTTTCTCCAGCGCCGTGGGGGCGTGGCAGAGCTTGATCCGGGGGAAGCGGGAGAGATTCATCGGACATTACCTTCTTGGTGCTTGAATTTTGGCCGGAGCCTGTAACGCTGCGTGCGCTGGACTGTTCTCCAGGGGCGGACGCAAATCAATCCCGAAACCAGCACTCTTGCCTCAGGCTCAGCGCGGGCCACCTAAAGCAAAAGATGTGTGGGTGATGGATGTGATGATGCGCCAGCGTTTCTCTGGTATGGGATGGGTATGATGTTGATACGCAAATCGCGCGGCTGGGAAATTTCGGAACGGCTGGCAACGCCGGAGGCTGTGATGCTCGGCAGGCGCGCGGCGCTGGGCGCGGTCGTAGGCGGCGTCGGCAGTATTGCGATGGCAGGCTCGGCCAAGGCGCAGTTCTATAAGCTGTTCGGTGCGGACGGTGGCGGCACGCCGGACAAGCCGCGCAAGCCGCTCACGGCTGCGGCCAACGAGGCTTATAAGCCTGGCCGGGCCATCACCGATGAGGCGCAGGCGACGACCTACAACAATTACTACGAGTTCGGCCTTTCCAAGTCCGTGCATGGCGCAGCACAGGCGCTGGTGACGGAGCCGTGGACGGTGGAATTCACCGGGATGCTCGACAAGCCCTTCAAGATCGGCTTCGAGGATATCCTGAAGAAGATGACGCTGGAGGAGCGCGTTTATCGCCATCGCTGCGTGGAGACCTGGGCGATGACGGTGCCGTGGGTGGGCTTCCCACTGGCCAAGCTTGTGGAGATGGCCAAGCCTTCCTCCGGTGCGAAATATGTGGTGTTCACGACGCTCGCAGACCCGAAGACGATGCCGGGGCTGGGCCAGCGCTTCTATCCATGGCCTTACACTGAGGGCCTGACCATGCAGGAGGCGATGAACGAGCTGCCGTTCATCTCGGTCGGGATGTATGGCAAGACGCTGCCTGCGCAGAATGGTGCGCCGTTGCGGCTGACGCTGCCTTGGAAATACGGCTTCAAATCGGCCAAATCGATCGTCAAGATCGAGTTCACCGACAAGCGGCCGACGTCGTTCTGGGAGTCGCTACAGGATCAGGAATACGGATTCTGGGCGAATGTGAACCCAGCCGTGCCGCATCCGCGCTGGAGCCAGGCGACCGAGACGCTACTTGGCAGTGACGAGCGTGTGAAGACGCAGATTTGGAATGGCTATGGGGAGTTTGTCGCCAGCATGTATACCGACAAAACCAAAGAAAAGCTGTTCGTTTGAGAAGTGCTCATAGTACGGGCGGTCGTGAGGCGGCGGCCAAGCTTGCCGCCTTGGCGGCTGTTGTGGTGCTGTCGATCGCATTTTGGATCGCCAGCATGATGTCGCCTGTGCTGACACTTGGGCAGTTGCTGATGACGCATGCGCCAGACTGGATGGCTGGTGTGGCGCATGCCGAGCACAGCAGCGTTTCTTTGTGGGTGTGGGACTATATCGGCCTCCCACTGATGCTGCGTCCGGCTTGGATGATCCCGACGATGCTGGGATTGGTGCTGGCTGGCTTGGCGCTACAACTTCGATGGGGATCTAAGCGGTAAGTTGTGCGAAGGGCGGGCGTTCAAGCGGCGCGCGCCTTACGGAGCTTTGTAAAGCTTCTTCGCTTCTTCACGGAATGCAGCACGTGAGGCGTCCTGGCTGTAGAACATGTGGCCGCCTGGATAGACCTGGAAATCGATTTGCGCTGTTCCGACACTGTGCGGAATCTGGTTGAACAGCATCTGCGTCTCAAAATAGGGTGTGATGATGTCGAACAGGCCGTGTGCGATCAGCACGTGGAAGTTCGGGTCCTGCGCCAGGGACTGGCGAAGATAGGAGATCGATTCGGGCTTGTTGCCGTTGCCGAATTCCCAGGCGCGGTTCACTGCACCGTTTGAGATTTGATATTGTCCGTCTGGCAGCCAGTTCAGGCGGCGGCCATAAATGTCCAGAATGGCCGAGACGAAGGCCGGTTGCAGCGCGTCTGTCATCGGGTCTGGACGGTTGCTGTAGCTGCCAGTCGGGAATGGGTCCTGCTTGGTGACGGTGGCGTCGTAGAAGCTGGCCACCTTCGCCTCGCTGGCATCGACTTCACGCAGATAATCGAAGCTCTGCACCATGCCGTGACGCCGCTCCACGAGGGCGCGGTCGAGGCCGGTGAGTGCGATGATGCGGTCCACCCGGCGCTTGACGGCATCGGCATCCTCGCCGCGAACCATGTCGAGCAGGTAGTCCGTGGTGGCGTATTGTTCGACATCGGCCATGTCCGCGCGGGTGACGGGACCTTTTTTTGACCGGGCGACGGCTGCTTCGGATGGCAGCACCGAAACCCAGGAAATTGGGTCGAACGCGCTGCTGCCGCCGTAGTCGAGCTTGGGCGAGATCAGCACAAGGCCGGTGACGCCCACACTTTCGTCAGCGATGAGCTGGCGGACGAGGCGGGGGCCGCGCAGGCCGGAATAGCTTTCGCCCACGATGTATTTGGGCGAGGTCATGCGCTTGGTCTGGGTGAGCCAGATGCGGATGGCCTGGGCAACGCTTGCGACGTCACCGTTGACCGACCAGTATTTTTTGCGGTTGTCGTCGCTATTGACCAGCATTTTGCTGAAGCCTGTGCCGACTGGGTCGATGAAGACGAGATCGGTGAAATCGAGCCAGGTATCGGCATTGTCGGCGGGCACCGGGCTGGCAGATGGTACGGCAGCGTCCGGGTCCATCCGCATCCGCCAGGGGCCGAGCAGGCCGAGCTGAAGCCAGGCGGAGGCGGAGCCAGGGCCGCCGTTCATGGCGAAGGTGACAGGGCGCTTTTCCGGGGTCTGATCGTCCAGCGAATAGGCGATGAAGCTGATCTGGGCCTGTGGTGCGCCAGATGCATCGGTGAGGGTGACGGCACCGGCAGTGGCGGTGAATTTCAGCGTGCGACCGGGCAGATCGATGCTGTGTTTGGTGATGCTGTCGGCGGGCAGCTTACGGAGCGGTTCAGCCGCAGGTGTTGCTGCTGGGGTCGTGGGGGTTGGTTGACGCTGGGCAAAGCCTGTGACCGGAAGGAGAAGACACAGCAAAAACACCGCAAATTGAACAGGCTGGCGCATGTCAGTCTCCTTCCGACCTAGGATATAGGCGAAGGCTTAGCCTAGCAGCTTGCCGATCAGACCGGCAAAATCCGGAGTGGCGGCACCGGCGGCGGGCACTTGGCCATCCGGCGTTGCATGATCGACGACGTGTGGCAGAACCTGAGCGATCAAGGCAGCGGCCTGATCATGTGGGAGGCCAACCTTTTCGGCGAGCATGGCCAGCTGATCGGGCGGAATCGCTGCCATGACGTGCTCGGCGGTCAGCGGCATGTTGCTGCCCGATCCGACCCAGGACTGCACCTGCGCGCCCAGGCCTGCGCTCTCGAACTGCGACAGCAGGCCGCCGAGACCGCCCAAGCCGCCAGCCTGCGCGCCAGCGGAACCGGCACCGCCGCCCATCAGCATCTGGATCAGCACGGGGGCTGCTGCCGCTGCGGGGCCGCTGCCGAGGAGACTGCCTGCGATCTGGCCAAGGAAACCACTCATGCTAAATATCCTTACAAAAGGTGATAGTTACGTGTAGCGCAATCAGCGGGCTGTTTCCATCCACCAGCAGCTCAAATTGGTCACTGCCTCGAAACGGCCACATCTGTGCCATTGCAACGACTCATTGGGGGCGCTTGTATGCGGCCGTTGGGTAAGCCGGCGCGTTGCGCAGCCGACCGCCCCGGAAAAGGAGACTTCGCCATGCGTATGAAACAGCTTGCTCTGGCTACCCTGTTCGCTGCCGCCACAGCCATGCCGGCTTTTGCGCAGACCGCACCCGCCACGACAACCATCACCCCGGTGAAGCCTGCCGTGACGGCACCGGTTGCTCCGGTCGTGCCGTCGACCGTTCCTGTGAAGCCCGTCGCGGCTGCTCCGGCTGCCACAACCCCTGCCGCCACCACCCCGGCTGCGAAACCGGCGAAGCCTGAGAAGATCGTGAAGTCGACCACGGCCGTTGTGAACATCAACACCGGCACCTCGGAAGAACTGCAGACCGTCAAGGGCATCGGCAAGGCCACGGCCACGAAGATCATCGCTGGCCGTCCTTACAAGGCTGTCGACGACCTCGACACCAAGAAGGTGATCCCGCACTCGTCCTACACCAAGCTGAAGGCTCAGTTCGCGATCTAAACTGATCCGGACGACGGCGCTGCGCACATGGCCCGGCTGGAAACAGCCGGGCCGTTGTCGTTTCTGGTGCTTCTCCATTATCGTCGTCGCTACGGGGTGGGGAAACGATCATGCCAATGAGCTATGTCAGCGGTGCCTCGGCGGCCCCGCTCCTGGGTGACACAATCGGGCGGGCGCTGGACCGTGTGGTGGCGCATTCGCCGGACGCGCTGGCGCTGGTGGTGCGGCAGCAGGCCATCCGGCTGAGCTGGGCTGAGCTGGCCCGCAAGGTTGATGATTTCGCGGCGGGATTGCTGGCGCTGGGTCTGTCTCCCGGGGACCGCGTGGGCGTGTGGTCGCCGAACAATGCTGAGTGGGTGATCACTCAGTTGGCCACCGCCAAGGCCGGTTTGGTGCTGGTGACGATCAATCCGGCGTATCGGCTGTCTGAACTGGAATATGCGCTGAACAAGGTGGGTTGTGCGGCGCTGGTGACGGCGACGGCGTTCAAGACCAGCGATTATGCAGGGATGCTGGCGAGTTTGATGCCGGAGGTGGCGAGCAGTGCGCCAGGGCATTTGCACGCCGAAGCGGTGCCGACCTTGCGCCATATCATCCAGATCGGCGGTGCCACTCTGGCTGCTGCATTTGGTTTTGATGCGGTGTCCGCCACGGCGGATGATGCGGGCCGTGCCCGGTTGGCGGAGATCGGGGCCCAGCTGCAATTCGATGACCCGATCAATGTGCAGTTCACCTCCGGCACCACGGGTGCGCCGAAGGGGGCGACGCTGACGCATCATAACATTCTCAACAACGGCTATTTCATCGGCGAGACGATGAAATACACGCAGGCTGATCGGGTGTGCATTCCGGTGCCGCTGTATCATTGCTTTGGCATGGTGATCGGCGTTCTTGCGTGCCTGACGCATGGATCGGCGATGATCTTTCCGGGTGAGGGGTTCGATCCGCTGGCAACGCTGGAGGCGGTCTCGGCCGAGCGCTGCACGTCCTTGTATGGCGTGCCGACGATGTTTATCGCCCAGCTCGATCATCCGCGGTTTGCGGAGTTCGATATGTCCTCGCTGCGCACCGGCGTGATGGCGGGCACGATCTGCCCGATCGAGCTGATGCGACGGGCGATTGCGCAGATGAATTTGCGCGACATCACCATCTGCTACGGCATGACCGAGACGAGCCCGGTGAGCTTTCAGACCACGCTCGATGACAGTCTGGAGCGGCGGGTGACGACGGTGGGCCGCGTCCATCCGCATATGGAGGCCAAGATCATCGACGCCGAGGGCCGCATCGTGCCTGCCGGCGAGAAGGGCGAGCTTTGCACGCGCGGTTATGCGGTGATGCTCGGCTATTGGGCCGACGAGGAGCGCACGCGCGGGGCGATTGACGCGGCGGGGTGGATGCACACCGGTGACCTCGCCACCCTCGACGAGGCTGGGTATTGCGCCATTGTCGGCCGGATCAAGGATCTGGTGATACGGGGTGGGGAGAACATCTATCCGCGTGAGGTGGAAGATTTTCTGTATCGCCATCCCGCCATTTCGGATGTGCAGATCTTCGGGGTGCCGGATGCCAAATTCGGCGAGGAATTATGCGCCTGGGTGAAGCTGCGCGAGGGGGCCAGCCTTGACGCGGAGGGCTTGCGGGCGTTTTGCCACGGGCAGATCGCGCATTTCAAAATCCCGCGCCATGTGCGCTTCGTGGAGAGCTTTCCGATGACGGTGACCGGCAAGATGCAGAAATTCCTGATGCGCGAGGCGATGGAACGCGAGCTTTTGGAGAATTTGGCCGGATGAGCACGCCTGCAGCAGCGCTCTACTGGATGCGAGAGGATGCGTTTCCGCTTTGGCTGGAACATGGCGTGGATTGGAAGCGGGGCGCGTTCGAGGAGGACCTCGACCCTGAGACGCTGAAGCCCCGCGCTGATTTTCGGAGGCTGCGTGTGGCGGCACGGCAAATTTACACGTTCGTGCAGGCTGAGAAGATGGGCGTTGCACGTGCGGCAGATGCCGTGGTGCTGGGGCTGCGCTTTTTGCGGAACACCGCGCGGCAGAGCGATGGTGGCTATGCCATGCGGTTCGATCAGGACGGCGCGGTGATCGACGCCACGCGGGATTTGTATGACCACGCCTTCGTGCTGCTCGCCTTCTCCCATGCCGGGGAGCGGGCTCTGGCAATCGAGACGCTGGCCTATATTGACGAGCGGTTTGGCCATCCGCGGCAGGGCTGGCGGGAGTCGTTTCCTGATGCGATGCCGCGCCGGCAGAACCCGCATATGCATTTGTTCGAAGCGGTGTTGGCTGGCTATGAGCGGTTTGGCGATGCGGAGTTTCTCGACCGCGCAGACACGATTGTGGGCCTGTTCCTCGACCGGTTTTATCAGGCAGATGTGCCCGGTTTGCCCGAGTATTACGACGATGCTCTGGTGCCGGTGCGTGAGGGCGGCTGCTTTGTGCTGGAGCCGGGGCATCACCATGAGTGGGTGTGGCTTTTGTCCGAGTATCGCAGGCTATCGGCCAAGGCTGGGCGTATGCCGCGCGCAACCGAGGCGGCGGGGCAGGAGTTGCTGAGCTTTGCTGAGGCACATGGCGTGCGCCCGGACGGGATTGTGGCGGCTGAGTTGTGGAGCGATGGCCGGATTAAAGTGCCATCCACGCGCGTGTGGCAGCACACTGAGCGATTGAAGGCGCTGTCTCGTGCTGGCACCCCGGCGCAGACGAGTGCGTCACTTGCGACGTTGTTCAGCTTTTTTGATGGCGTACCGAAGGGATTGTGGCGAGAGCGTTGGGCGGATGGGTTCACGGTGGGAGACGCCGCCCCGGCCAGCACACTTTATCACATCACCTGTGCTTTGCTGGAGGTTCAGTGAACCGTCCAGATGTGTGCCGTTGAACCCGTGAAGGTTGTTTTGGCCTAGCGGAAGCCCATTTCTGTGCTGGAGGATTTTGCCACCATGCAGAAAATAGCGGCTGTTCTGTCTGCCATCGCGCTCACGGGGTGTTCGGTTGTGGGTATCCGTAGCGGCACTGAGGAGCCGAAGTTTGAGGTGGTCGGCGCGGTAGGCTCCGTTGAGGTCCGCCAATACGGCCCGCGTATCGCTGCTGAGACGGTGATCGCGGCTGATGAGGATTCGGCGCGCAGCGCTGGGTTCCGCCGCATCGCCGGCTACATTTTCGGCGGCAATACGACCAATGCGAAAATTGCGATGACGGCTCCGGTGGCGCAGTCCTCCGAGCAGATCGCGATGACGGCCCCGGTGGCGCAGAGCCAGGATGCGAGCGGGCGCTGGGTGGTGCGGTTCTTTATGCCCGCAAGTTACACGATGGCGAGCCTGCCGACGCCGAACGATCCCACGGTGCGACTGGTAGAGGTGCCGGGCGAAACGATGGCGGTGTTGCGTTTCTCCGGCTTCGGCAGTGTTTCGGCAATGGATGATCAGCGGGCGGAATTGGTAAGGGCCCTCAAAGGGTCAAAATGGACACCGTCTGGCGTGCCGGTGGCGTGGTATTACGATCCACCTTGGACGTTGCCATTTCTTCGCAGGAACGAAGTTGCTGTTCCGGTGACGGAGGCTGATTGAGCCTTGCTGCTTTATGTCAGCGACGGGGCAGTGCTGCCCGACAACGTTGGCCTGGCGTCTTATTTTGCATAAATTGTCGAGACCGTGATGCCGACGGCAGACGTGACCAGCAAGCTGCGCATGACCAGGAACACATGGAGCGTGTCATAGCCGCTGGTATTTGAAGCCCAGTCGACCGCTGCTTCCGGCATGCGGAACGCGAGGTAGAACATCACAAGTCCCACGAATGACCTCATGTTAAGCAACAGTCCTTTACATCTATTAATAGATGGTGTTGTTTATAAAAAAACCCGCCAGTCGTTTGACTGGCGGGGCTACTCAGCTTACTACAGTGTCAGTTGTCAAGCGGAATAATACATTTCGAACTCAACCGGGTGCGGCGTGTGCTCGAACCGGTAGACTTCGTTCCACTTCAGCTCGATATAGCTCTCGATCTGCTCCTTGCTGAACACGTCGCCCTTCAACAGGAACTCGTGGTCGGCGGCGAGCGCACCCAGTGCTTCGCGCAGGCTTCCGCACACCGTGGGAATGCCCTTCAGTTCTTCCGGCGGCAGATCATACAGATCCTTGTCCATCGGCTCGCCCGGATGGATCTTGTTGATAATGCCGTCCATGCCCGCCATCAGCAGGGCTGAGTAGGCGAGGTAGGGGTTGGCGGTCGCATCGGGGAAGCGAACTTCCACGCGCTTGGCCTTTGGGTTGGTGGTGTAGGGAATGCGGCACGAGGCGGAGCGGTTGCGGGCCGAGTAGGCCAGCAGCACGGGAGCTTCGAAGCCGGGGATCAGGCGCTTGTAGCTGTTGGTGGAAGGGTTGGTGAACGCGTTCACGGCCTTGGCATGTTTGATGACGCCGCCGATGAAGTAGAGGCACATCTCGGACAGGTCAGCATAGCCGTTGCCGGCGAACAGTGGGGTGCTGCCCTTCCAGATCGACATGTGGGTGTGCATGCCCGAGCCGTTGTCGCCATAGATCGGCTTCGGCATGAACGTCGCCGTCTTGCCGTAGCTGTGCGCGACGTTGTGGACACAGTATTTATAGATCTGCATCTGGTCGGCCATCGTCAGCAGGCTGCCGAACTTGGTGCCGAGCTCATGCTGGCTCTGCGCCACTTCGTGGTGATGCTTTTCGATCGGCAGGCCCATTTCGCCCATGGCGGAGAGCATTTCGGCGCGCAGATCGCTCTCGCTGTCCACCGGCGGCACCGGGAAGTAGCCACCCTTGACGGATGGGCGGTGGCCCATGTTGCCCTCGGGGTAGTCCTTCATGTTGGCGCCAGGGCCTTCGATGCTGTCGATCTTGTAGGTGCCGAAATTGCCACCCGTGCCGAACTGCACGTTGTCGAAGATGAAGAACTCGGCCTCTGCACCGACGGAGACGCTGTCACCGACGCCTGCGGCCTTCACATAGGCGGTGGCTTTCTTGGCGGTGCTGCGCGGGTCGCGGGCATAAGGCTGGCCGGTCGAGGGCTCGTAAATGTCGCAGAAGATGATCAGCGACGGCTTGGCCGAGAACGGGTCGAGCACCGCCGTGTCCGGGTCCGGCATCAGGATCATGTCGCTCTCGTTGATCGCCTTCCAGCCGGCGATCGACGAGCCGTCGAACATGATGCCGTCCTTGAAGGCTTCCTCGCCCATCGTGGAGATGTGCTGCGACGTGTGCTGCCACTTGCCGCGCGGATCGGTGAAGCGCAGGTCGATGAACTCAACCCCGTGCTCCTTGATCAGCTCCAATACCTTGTCGATCGACTTTGTCGCGTCTGTGGCTTTCTTTGCCATACTCATGATCCCCAAAAAACATGACATGAGGGTTGCTCACGTCACCAGGAAAGGGCCGCACCACGCGACCCCGAGGCAGCCCGGCCAGACTGGCCGGACCGGAATTCTATTCGGCGAGACGCAGATTAGATTGCATCATGCCCACGTTCGCCAGTGCGGATGCGGACCACTTCCTCGATGGAACTGACGAAGATCTTGCCATCGCCGATGCGGCCGGTGCGGGCTGCGTTCATAATGGCCTCCACTGCGCGTTCCAGCATGTCGTCGTCGCACACCACCTCAATCTTCACCTTCGGCAGGAAATCAACCACGTATTCGGCACCGCGATACAGTTCCGTATGGCCTTTTTGGCGACCAAAGCCCTTGGCCTCGACCACTGTGATCCCCTGCAATCCCACCTCGTGAAGGGCGTCCTTCACTTCGTCGAGCTTGAACGGCTTGATGACCGCTTCAATTTTTTTCATCGCACTTTCAGGCCCGGAAGAACCGGGCATCTCCCCAATGTGTCTAGAACCCCACGTTCCCGGACTTCAGGATGCGTGCTCTAAAACGTTTGCATGCGCCGTGCCACTGCGCAATCCGGCCCGGTGCCGGAATTGCCTCGCACTGCGCCCACGCAATGGGCGGCAAATGCTTAAGAATTCGGCATAATCTGGGCGTGTCGCGCGACATGAAGCTGCTTCGTATTTGGGCAGGCGATCAGCAGGCATGATATCGTTGAACCCGCGGCTCCGTCGCTGCATACTATCCGGCCATGATCGCTTCAGGACGATGCCAATGAAAACGCCGAACACGCTGCTCGCCAACACCGGAACGACGATCTTCACGGTGATGTCTGCGCTGGCCAACCAGCACGGCGCGATCAATCTTGGTCAGGGTTTTCCAGAAACGGAAGGCCCCGCCGACGTCGTGCGGGCGGCAGCCGAGGCGTTGCTGGACAATCGCAATCAGTATCCGCCGATGACCGGCGTGCCGGAGCTGCGTCAGGCGGTGGCGGCAGCGAACAAGCGGTTCTACGGCCTCGACATGAACCCGGACACGGATGTGTGCGTCACGTCCGGTGCGACTGAGGCGATCACCGCGTGCTTGATGGCGTTGCTCAACCCCGGGGACGAAGTGGTGTTGATCGAGCCGCTCTATGACACCTATCTGCCGGTGGTGCGTCTGCTTGGGGCCACGCCGGTGCTGGTGCGTTTGCAGCCGCCGAAGTGGGAATTGCCACGGGCGGAGCTGGCGGCGGCGTTCGGGCCGAAGACCAAGGCGATTTTGCTCAACACGCCGCAGAACCCGACTGGCAAGGTGTTCACCGCTGCTGAACTCGCGTTCATCGCCGATTTGATGGTGCGCCACGACACCTATGCGGTGTGTGACGAGGTGTATGAGCATCTGACGTTCGACGGCTGGAAGCATATTCCGCTGATGACGCTGCCGGGCATGCGCGAGCGTTGCCTGCGGGTGGGGTCTGCCGGCAAGACGTTCTCGCTGACCGGCTGGAAGATTGGCTATGTCAGCGGCCCTGCTGATCTGGTGAAGATTGTCGGCAAGGCGCATCAGAATTTGACGTTCACCACGGCCCCGAACCTCCAACGCGGCGTGGCGGTGGGGCTGGCCAAGGATGACAGCTATTTCGAAACGCTCGGCTCCGATCTGGCCGCACGCCGGGACCGGCTGTCCGAAGGCCTCACGCGCATCGGCTTTAAGGTGTTGCCGGCGCAGGGCAGCTACTTCGTGAGTGCGGATTTCTCGCCGCTGGGCTTCACCGGTGATGACGTGGCGTTTTGCCGCCACATCACGGAGCATGCGCGTGTGGCGGCCATTCCCGTCAGCGCCTTCTATGAGGGTGAGGCACCGCGGAATTACGCGAGGTTCGCGTTCTGCAAGACATTTGCGGTGCTCGATGAGGCGGTGGCCCGGCTTGAGGCGCATTTCAGTGCTGCGGTGCTGCCAACATCATTGACGCACGCAGCACGTTCAGCGTAGGAGACGCTCCCCTGATGGCGGTCGTAGCTCAGTTGGTAGAGCGCCAGGTTGTGGTCTTGGATGTCGCGGGTTCGAGACCCGTCGATCGCCCCAGGGTGACCACGAAATGACGATGACGGTTGGCATCGCGGGCCTAGGGTCCATTGGCCTGCCTCTGGCCTGCGCACTTGATGCCGGGATTGATGGCTTACGGCTGATGGCCGTCTCCGCCAGTGATCATGACAAGGCACGCCGCACCGTTGCGGGTTTTATCTCGCCGCCGCGCGTGACCGATGCGGCAGGGCTTGCCGAAGCCGATATCGTCGTCGAGGCAGCCCCCGCCGCCGTGTTCGACGCCATCGCCATTCCCGCCATCGATGCCGGGCGCATTTTTGTGCCAAGTTCGGTGGGGGCGTTGCTGACCCGGATGGCGTTGGTTGATCGCGCGCGGATGAGCGGGGCGCGCATTATCGCACCGACGGGCGCATTGCTGGGGCTGGATGCGGTGCGTGCGGCGGCCGAGGGGCATGTGACCTCGATCAGCATCGAAACCCGCAAGGCCCCGCGTGGGCTGGTGGGAGCGCCCTATCTGGACCTGCACAAGATCGACGTGATGGCGATCACCACGCCGACGATCATTTTCGAGGGCAATGCGTTCGATGCTGCCGCGGGCTTTCCCGCCAATGTGAATGTGGCGGCGGCGTTGGCGCTGGCCGGGATTGGGCCGGAGCGGACGAATGTGCGGATCTGGTGTGACCCGGCGGCGATCCGCAACATGCACACCATTCAGGTGGAGGCAGACGCGGCGCGGTTCACCATGAGCATTGAGGGCGTGCCGAGCGAGGGCAATCCGCGCACGGGCAAGCTCACCCCGCTTTCGGTGCTGGCGTGCCTGCGTGGGTTGGTTTCGACGCTGAAAATCGGCTCCTGATCTCTTTGCGCAGGGCTGCGATGCGTGCATGGTTGACGCTTCGCAATTCTATGGCGCAGGCCATACCGGAGATCGCACCGCATGAAACGTCTCGCACTGCTTGCCACCGCCGCCGTGTTTTCGTTTGCAGCCCCGGCCGCACACGCCGCTGACGATATCATTATTGGCGTTGTCTATCCGCTGACCGGCAACGCCGCCCCGGTGGGCCTGGATGCCAAGGCGGCTTATGAGGTCGCTGCTGAGATCATCAACGGCAAGCATGATCCGATCCCGATGCTGATGGGCAAGGGTGGCGGGCTCGACAAGCTCGGCGGTGCGAAGATCAAACTTGTGTTTGCTGACAGCCAGAACGACCCGCAAAAGGCGCGGGCCGAAACGGAGCGGCTGATCACGCAGGAGCACGCGATTGCCATTGTGGGCTCGTATACCTCGGCCACGGCAGTGACGATCAGCCAGGTGACGGAGCGTTATGAGCTGCCCTACATGTCGGCGGACAATTCCTCGCCCAGCCTGAACCAGCGCGGGCTGAAGTGGTTCTTCCGCACCAGCCCGCATGACGAGATGTTCAGTGCGGCGATGTTCCAGTTCATGAAGGACGAGGGGGCCAAGACTGGCCACCAGGTGAAGTCTGTCGCGCTGTTCTATGAGGACAGCATTTTCGGTGCCGACTCGGCGCGTGTGCAGGGCAAGCTTGCCGAGGCGGCGGGCATCAAGGTGGCAGCGGACATCAAGTATCGCGCCAACTCGCCCTCGCTGTCAGCCGAGGCGCAGAAGCTGAAGGCGGCGGATGCGGATGTGATGCTGCCTTCCTCCTACACCTCTGATTCGATCCTGATTCTGAAGGCGATGAACGAGATCGGCTACAAGCCAAAGGCGATCTTGGCCCAGGCGGCCGGGTTCCAGGAAAGCGCGTTCATGACTGGGGCAGGGGCGCTGGCGGAGGGGGCGATGAGCCGGTCCTCGTTCGCGCTGGATGCGGTGAAGTCTCGCCCGGCGATCCCAGCGGTGAATGCGCTGTATCGGGCAAAGAACAACAAGGACTTGAACGACAACACCTCCCGTGACGTGACCGCGCTGTTGGTGCTGGCCGATGCGATCAACCGCGCGGGCTCAACCAATGAGGCGGCCATTCAGAAGGCGCTGGTGGCCACCGACGTGAAGGGTTCGGACACCATCATGCCCTGGGCTGGGATCAAGTTCGACGAAACCGGGCAGAACACGATGGGCACGCCGGTGATCCAGCAGGTGACGGGCGGCATGTATCACACCGTGTGGCCGTTTGACGTGGCCGTGCAGCCGGCGGTGGTGAACTGGTAAGGAGCGGTATTGTAGGGTGCAGTTCGCTTTCGAACTGCACCGACTTGCCGCGAAGATGGTGCAGTTCCAAAGCGAACTGCACCCTACGCCCTAATCCCGCAAGCGACCTGCGATGTCAGACATCACCGCCTCGAACATCTCGGTTGTGAGCCGCT
This sequence comes from uncultured Rhodospirillales bacterium, assembly GCA_903823665.1. Lineage (GTDB taxonomy): Bacteria > Pseudomonadota > Alphaproteobacteria > Acetobacterales > Acetobacteraceae > CAIQQQ01. The sequence continues at coordinate 15,819 of CAIJTR010000109.1, read as the reverse complement.
TGGTGGAGGTGTTGTAGCGCGAGACATGGTAGCTGTTGGCGAGCAGCAGACCGTCCGGTAGCGTGTGGATGGTGCCGTGCTGGAAGCGTGTGCGAGACGGCGGCATTCCGCACGCCTTCAGGACCGCGGCATGGGCCAGAACACCGAGAGCCAGCACGATTTTGAGGTTTGCCATGCCCTGCAACTCGGCGGCGAGGAAGTGGTTGCAGGTGGTAACCTCGGCAGGCTCCGGCAGGTTGGCGGGCGGCACGCAGCGGACGGCGTTGACGATGCGGCAATCCTGCAACTCGACACCGTCATCGGCCTCTGCGGCGTAGGTGCCGGTGGAAAATCCGAATTTGGCGATGGTTTGGTAGAGCAGCATGCCGGCGTGATCGCCGGTGAACGGCCGTCCCGTGCGGTTGGCACCCTTTACCCCAGGTGCCATACCGACAACGAGCAAGCCCGCAGCGACGGGGCCGAAGCTTGGCACCGGGGCGTTGAAGAAGCCGGGATAGGCGCGAACATTGTCCGCCCTATAAGCCGCCAGCCGCGGGCACAGCGCACAATTATGAGCTGGCGCGGCAATTGCGGATGACACTGAGGCGGTTTCGATCAGCTCAGTTCAGATGCGTCGGCGTATGGCTCGGCTGGCGTCTGACGCAGTGTCATGGTGCGTGTCGGACGTGTTTCGGACTGGCGACGGGTGAATTCGGGAGCGATGTCCACAAGGTCGATGAACTGGTCAGCCTGGCGGCGAAGTTCATCAGCGACCATCGGCGGGCTGGTACGGATGGATGAGATCACCGAAACGCGCACACCGCGGCGCTGCACGGCTTCCACGAGACGGCGGAAATCGCTGTCACCGCTGAACAGCACGGCATGGTCGATTTTGTCGGCCAGTTCGAGCATGTCGATTGCAAGCTCGATATCCATGTTGCCCTTGATCCGCCGGCGGCCCTGTGCGTCGGTGAATTCCTTGGCAGGCTTTGTCACGAGTGTGTAGCCATTATAAGCCAGCCAATCAGTGAGTGGCTTCAGAGGTGAATATTCCTCTGTTTCCAGAACCGCTGAGTAGTAATACGCGCGGATGACGTGGGCGCGCTTACGAAAAGTCTCAAGCAGTGACCGATAGTCTACATCAAATCCCAGGTTTCTGGATGCGGAATAAAGGTTCGCACCGTCGATAAACAGTGCAACACGCTCAGTTGGTAGAAAATGCATTGAGAGCACCCTATGAGACTAAAAGCCAAAGAAGCCGCTGGTGATCACTAACGCAGAGCTTTAGATTATTTTTTCATGCCAGCATGTAGACGATACGCGAGAAAAAAAATTATTCAATCCTTGAAGTCGTACAAATGTGTCACAAAGCCCCAATCTTCGTAAGTATCGGCGGAAATCTGCCGGATTTCAGCGGACGTAACAGCCTTGTTACCTGCCGAATGGCGGCCGAATCGTTGCGTTCATTGCCGTCTTTGCGGTTGATATCACTGTCATCGTGGTATGCAACCGACCCGATTCCCGCTGGTGGGCCGCGCTACATCAACGGTATGGCTTGGTTGCACGGTACTGTAAAACCGGAATGGCTGCTACGCCGTTTGCAGATGATTGAAAGCGCGGCCGGGCGGGTGCGCAGTGTGCCGAATGCGCCGCGTGTGCTCGATCTTGATATCGTGGCGATGGATGATCTCGTCCGAGACGCGCCGGACCCTGTGCTGCCGCACCCGCGTGCGCATCTGCGTCGCTTTGTGTTGGAGCCACTGGCGGAGTTGATGCCGGATTGGGTGCATCCGGTGCTGCATCGCAATGTGCAGTCATTGCTGGCGGAGCTGCCAGACCAGGGTGTGGAGCGTTTGTAACGACGTAGACCTTGCTTTGGTGGGCTGATCAGGTCATATGAAAGGTTCTCATTCGATATTTTGACCGGAGTGACAGCATGGCGCGCGTAACCGTCGAAGATTGCGTCGAGCGCATTCCCAATCGCTTTGAGTTGGTTCTGTTGGCCGCCCAGCGTGCCCGCAACATCTCGCGTGGCGAGGAAATCACGGTTGACCGTGACAACGACAAGAACCCCGTGGTGGCCCTGCGCGAGATCGCTGACCAAACCATCACGATGGAAAAGCTGAACAGTGATCTGCTGAAGTCGCTGTCGCGCGCACCTGAGCCGGAGCCGGCGGATGAAGAGGTGCTTGACCTTATTCCGACCGATCAGAATATCTTCGGCATCCAGGATATGTCGGACGCCGATGAAGCAGCGATGATGCCGGTGGACGGCGAAGATTTGTCCGCCGACGACATGGCGGCGGCGATTGAAGCCGAACTCGGCGGTCGCGGCCGCAGGTAGCGCATGACGAACGCCGGCGCTCATGACAACTGGCGCGCCGGCGTCATCCGCGCCCCTGACGGAGCGCAGAGCTCAACCGCTGGTGCCGGCGCTGCGCTGGCTGCGCGTATCCGGTTGTACGATCCGAAGGCCGATTTCGACCTGATTGATCGCGCGGTGGCGGTGGCCACTGAGGCGCACAGTGCGCAGAAACGTGACAATGGCGAGCCCTACATCATTCATCCGCTGGCGGTGGCCAATATTCTGGCCGGCTACCGGCTCGACACGGCAAGCATTGCGACCGCGCTGCTGCATGATGTGATCGAGGACACCAAGATCACCTTGGTGGAGATGAAGAAGCAGTTTGGCCCGGAGATTACTGGCCTCGTCGATGGTGTGACGAAGCTCACGCGTCTCGAATTGCAGTCAGACCGCACCAAGCAGGCGGAGAATTTCCGCAAGCTGGTGCTCGCCATGAGCAAGGACATCCGGGTTCTACTGGTGAAGCTGGCGGACCGGCTGCACAACATGCGCACTTTGGGTGCCGTGTCAGAGGCGCATCGGCGTCAACGCATCGCGCGCGAGACGATGGATATCTATGCGCCGCTGGCTGAACGCATCGGCATGGAATCGGTGAAGACCGAGCTGCAGACGCTGTCTTTCGCGCAGTTGGACCCTGAGGCCTATGACAGCATTCAGGCGCGTTTGAACTTCCTGCGCGGGCAGGGGGCGGATGTGATCGAGGAGGTGCGCCACGAGCTGGCGCGCGTGTGTGCCGACCAGGGCGTCAGCGTGCGCGAGGTCACGGGGCGGGAGAAATCGCCCTATTCGATCTGGGAGAAGATGCAGAAGCGCAACGTGCAGTTCGAGCAACTCTCGGACATCATGGCATTTCGCATCATCGTGCCGTCCCGTGAGCTTTGCTATGCGGCGCTGGGGGCGGTGCACGCGGCCTATCCGGTGGTGGCTGGGCGGTTCAAGGATTACATCTCCACCCCCAAGGCGAACGGCTATCAGTCGATCCACACCGGCGTGACTCTTCGCGCGCCGCGCAATCAGAAGATCGAGGTGCAGATCCGCACCGCCGAGATGCAGGACGTGGCGGAAAACGGCGTGGCGGCGCATTGGGTCTACAAGGCCAGCGACGAGGCCCCGAAGGAGGCGCAGAAGTTCCGCTGGGTGCAGGACCTGCTCGAAATTCTGGAGAACTCGACGCCGGATGAGTTCCTGGAGAACACCAAGCTCGAATTGTATCAGGATCAGGTGTTCTGCTTCACGCCGAAGGGCCAGCTGATCCAGCTGCCGCGTGGCGCGACCTCAATCGATTTCGCCTATGCCGTGCATTCCCAGGTGGGTGACACCTGCGTGGGGGCCAAGGTGAACGGCCGCCTGCTGCCGCTGCGCCATGAGCTGCAGAACGGTGATCAGGTGGAGATTATGACGTCGCGCGGGGGCACGCCGAGCCCGCAATGGGAGCGGTTCGCCGTCACCGGCAAGGCGCGGGCGCGCATCCGGCGGTTTGTGCAGCAGCAGCAGCGTCAGGTGCATCGCGATGCCGGGCGGGCGGCGCTTGCCAAGGCGTTCCGGCAGGACGGTGTGGACGGCTCGGAAAAGATCCTGGAGCCGTCGCTCAAAGTGCTCAAGCAGGCGAGCCTGGAAGACCTGTACGTGGCGGTCGGCAACGGCAATATCGGGCCGAAGGATGTGGTGCTGGCGGCGTATCCAGAGCTGCGTCAGGCCCCTCGCGCGCCGCGTATGATGCCGTCGATGTCGCCGCGTTCCGGGCCGGTGCGCACGGCGGGGCATCATCTGCCGGTGACGGGGCTGGTGCCGGGCATGGCCATTCAATATGCGGGCTGTTGCCATCCGCTCGCAGGGGACCGGATTGTGGGGATTATTGCCACCGGCAAGGGGGTGACGATCCACACCAAGGATTGCCCGACGCTGGAGAGCTTTGCGGCAACGCCGGAGCGTTTCATCGATGTGGATTGGGATGCCTCGGCGTTCACGGCGCAGAAGGGCGATGCCGAGGGGCATACTGGTCGCATCAGCGTGATTGCGCACAACGAGGCGAATGCGCTGGCAAGTGTGGCCAATGCGGTGGCCAAGCAGGACGGTGCGATTGCCAACCTCAAGATCACCAACCGGCAGGCTGAGTTCTTTGAGATGCTGATTGACGTGGAGGTGCGTGATCTTCGCCACCTCAGCAATGTGATTGCCGGGCTGCGGGCGGCGGCTGGTATTCATCAGGTGGAGCGGGCGCGCGGGTGATCCTCGGTTTGGGCTCGGACATCTGTGACATTCGCCGGATTGAGCAGGCGCTGGAGCGGTTTGGCGATCGGTTCATCAAGCGCGTGTTCACCGAGGCGGAGATCGCCAAGGCCGAGCGACGGTCCGGCCAGAACCGGTCTGGCACCTACGCCAAGCGGTTCGCGGCGAAGGAGGCGTGCGCCAAGGCGCTGGGCACCGGCTTCGCACGTGGCGTGTTCATGTCGGATTTGTCAGTTGTCAATCTGCCCGGTGGCCAGCCAACTTTGCGGCTCAGTGGCGGTGCGGTCGCGCGTCTTGCGGAGCTGACACCCCCCGGCACGACGGCACGGATCGACCTTACGATGACGGATGAATACCCCTATGCGTATGCCCAGGTGATCATCTCGGCTGTGCCCTCAGCTTGACACTTATCCGGTGCTGGGCTTCATCCGCACCCAACCATCCCTCGGGACTCCATATTTCATGAGCACGCGCAGCACGGGCACCTTGCTCGAGAACGTCAAGACGGTTGTGTATGCCGGTCTTATCGCCATTGGCATTCGCACAATTGCGTTTGAGCCGTTCAACATTCCGTCCGCCTCGATGGTGCCGACATTGTTGATCGGTGATTATCTGTTCGTGTCCAAATACAGCTACGGCTACTCGAAATACTCGCTGCCGCTGTCGCCAAATATCTTCAGTGGGCGGATTTTTGGCAAGCTGCCGACGCGGGGCGATGTGGCGGTGTTCAAGTATCCGCGTGATCCGTCGATTGACTACATCAAGCGCATCATCGGCCTTCCCGGCGATCATGTGCAGATGAAGGCGGGGCAGCTTTATATCAACGGCACCCAGGTGCAGCGGACGCCGGATGGTGACGGGATTGCCGACAGCGAAGGCGTGCGGGTGATGCTCAAGCGGTATATCGAGACGCTGCCGAACGGCAAGAAGCACCCGATTTTCAAGATCTCCGATCACGAGCAACTGGACGACACGCCGGATTATCTGGTGCCGGAGGGCTACGTGTTCGCGATGGGCGACAACCGCGACAACTCTGCGGACAGCCGGATCATGAACGGCTCGGGCGTGGGCTTTATCCCGCTGGAGAACCTGGTGGGCCGGGCGGAGTTTGTGTTCTTCTCGATCGACGCGACCTCGCCATGGTGGCAGTTCTGGGAGTGGCCATTTGAAATCCGCTGGTCGCGCCTGATCTCGGGGATCAACTGATCGCGGCCCTCCAGCCTTTCCAGGCGGCGGCTCAGGAGATTCTGGGCCATCGTTTCGCTCGGCCGGAGTTGCTGGCTGAGGCGCTGACGCATCGCTCGGCGGCGCTGGACAGTTGGGCGGGCAAGAAGGTGTTCTCCGCCAGCAATGAGCGGTTGGAATTCGTGGGCGACCGCGTGCTGGGCCTGCTGATCGCTGAGTGGCTGGCGGAGCGTTATCCGAAAGAGAATGAGGGCGGTCTTGGGCGCAGGCTGGCACCTTTGGTGTCACAGCCGGTGCTGGCCGAGATTGCCGAGCGGATCGGGCTGCCGGCGTGTCTTTCATTGGCCCCGAGTGAGAGCAAGGCGGGCGTTCGCAAACTGGCGACGGTGCTTGCCGATGCGATGGAGGCGGTGATCGGGGCACTTTATCTCGATGCCGGGATCGAGATGGCGCGGGCGTTTGTGCGGGGGGCCTGGTCTTCAACCATCGATGCGCAGTTGGCTCCGCCGAAGGATGCCAAGACCGGATTGCAGGAATGGGCGATGCAGCGCGCGCTGCCATTGCCGGTGTATGAGACGGTCTCGATGGAAGGGCCGTCGCACGCGCCGGTGTTTGTGATCTCGGTTGCGATGGCGGGGCATTCGGCGCAGGCGAGTGCTGGGAGCAAGCGATTGGCAGAACAGGCGGCGGCGGCGGAATTGCTGGGGAAATTGGGTTCATGACGACACGATGCGGGTTTGCGGCGATTGTCGGCGCGCCCAATGCCGGCAAATCGACGCTGCTGAACCGGATGACGGGGGCGAAGCTGTCGATTGTCTCGCCAAAAGCGCAGACGACGCGGTTTCGCGTGCTGGGTATCCTGATGCGGGCGCAGTCGCAGATTTTGTTGGTGGACACGCCGGGGATTTTCAAGCCGAAGCGCAAGTTGGACCGCGCGATGGTGCAGGCGGCGTGGACCGGGGCGGAGGATGCCGATCTCGTGGTGCTGCTGGTCGATGCCAAGACGGGTGCCACGGAGGCCGTGCGCGAGATTGCCACCAATGTTGGCAAGCGGGGCGGTCGGGCGTGGCTGGTGCTGAACAAGACCGATCTGGTGCCGGCCCCGCGCCTGTTGCCGCTGATTGCGACGCTGAATGAACTCGCCAGCTTTCAGGAGACGTTCATGGTCAGCGCCGCCAATGGCGACGGTGTGGCGCAGCTCATGGATGCGCTGGCGGCGGGCGTGCCGGAGGGGCCGTTCCTGTTCCCGGAGGATGATCTGACGGATTTGCCGGATCGTCTGCTGGCAGCCGAGATGGTGCGCGAGCAGATTTTTCTGCAGACGCATGAGGAAGTGCCGTACGGGGCGACGGTGGAGACGGAGAGCTGGCAGGAGAAGCCGGATGGCTCGGTGCGGATTGAGGCCACGATTTATGTGGCGCGGGCCAATCACAAATCCATCCTGATCGGGGCCGGGGGCAGTCGCATCCGCGAGATTGGGGCGCGGGCGCGGACCGGGTTGGCGCAGTTGCTGGAGCGCCCGGTGCATCTGTTCCTCAACGTGAAGGAGCGCGCGGGCTGGGATGAGGAGAATGCCCGGCTGCGGGCGATTGGGCTTGAAGACCCACGGTAAGTGGGTATGTTCTTAATATGTTCATGTCGCATCTCGTAGGGTGGGCTTCAGTCCACCACCCCAATAGGTCGCATGATGGTGGGCTGAAGCCCACCCGACGGCGCTGACGGATGGAGTGGGAAGCGCCGGGCATCATTCTGGACGTGCGGCCGCATGGCGAGGGCGATGCGATTGCAACCGTGATGACGGAGGTGCATGGGGCGCATCGCGGTCTGGCGCGGGGCGGCAATTCGCGTACGAAGGCAGCACTCTGGCAGAAGGGCAATCTGGTGCAATTGCGCTGGGTGGGACGGCTTGAGGAGCAACTGGGCACGTTTTCGGCCGAGATGGTGCATCCGGCGGCGGCGGTGGTGATGGATGAGCCGTTGCTGCTGTCGATGTTAACGTCGGCCTGTGCGGTGGCGGAGGGCGCGTTGATTGAGCGGGAGCCTCAGCCGGTGGTGTTCGATCAGTTACTGCATTTGCTGGCACGGCTGCCGACCGGGCCTGCCATGCTGGCCGATCTGGTGCGGTTTGAGTTGGCGCTGCTGAGCGGGCTTGGCTATGGGCTTGATCTTTCGGCCTGCGTGGTCACAGGGCATAATGACGGGCTGGCCGGCGTGAGCCCACGGTCTGGTCGGGCGGTTTCGCACTCGGCCGCGGGGGTTTGGCGGGATCGGCTGTTGCCGCTGCCGATGTTTCTGCAGTCTGGCGGGGAGGGTGACGCTTTGGAATGGCGTGACGGACTCCGGCTGACCGGGCATTTTCTGCAACGCGACGCGTTCGGGGCGCATCACCGTCCGTTGCCGCAACCACGCCTCGCACTTTACGACCGCGTTTGTCTTTTGGCTGAGGAGCCTCTGTAGTGAGTGACGATATTCTGGAGGGCGGCCGCACGGAGGATACGCGGCTGATCGACGCGCTGAGCGAGCGGTATCTCGCCTATGCGATGTCGACGATTATGTCGCGTTCACTGCCGGATGTGCGCGATGGGCTGAAGCCGGTGCATCGGCGGATCATCTACGCCATGCAGCAACTGCGGCTGGACCCGACGGCGGGGTTCAAGAAATGCGCGCGTATCGTCGGTGACGTGATGGGTAAGTATCACCCGCATGGCGATAGCTCGATCTATGAGGCGATGGTGCGGCTGGCGCAGGATTTCGCCACGCGCTACCCGATTGTCGAAGGCCAGGGCAATTTCGGCAATATCGACGGCGATAACGCGGCGGCCATGCGGTACACGGAAAGCCGTCTGACCGAGGTGGCCAAGGCGCTGCTGGCCGGGATTGACGAGGACGCGGTCGATTTCCGCGCCACGTATGATGGTGAGGAAAGCGAGCCGGTGGTTCTGCCGGGCGGGTTTCCGAACCTTTTGGCGAATGGCTCGGCGGGCATTGCGGTGGGCATGGCGACCTCCATTCCGCCGCACAATGCTGGGGAAGTGTGCTCGGCTGCGATCCATCTGATCGCGCATCCGGAGGCGACCACCGCCGATCTGCTGGAGCATATGCCGGGGCCGGATTTCCCGACCGGCGGCATTATGATCGAGGAGAAGGCGTCGCTTTTGCAGGCATACGAGACCGGGCGTGGCGGGTTTCGGGTGCGGGCGAAGTGGGAAGTGGAGAAGGGCCGGATGGGCGTTTGGTCCATCGTGGTCACGGAAATTCCGTATCAGGTGCAAAAGGCGCGGCTGATTGAGCAGATTGCGCAGCTGCTGGAAGACAAGAAGCTGCCGCTGCTGGGCGATGTGCGTGATGAGAGCACCGAGACGGTACGCCTTGTTTTTGAACCAAAAACCCGTGGCGTTGAGCCCGAGGTTCTGATGGAGACGCTGTTCCGCGCGACGGCGTTGGAGAGCCGGTTTCCGCTCAACATGAACGTGCTGACGGCAGACCGGACGCCTCGTGTGTTGGGCCTGCGCGAGGTGATACGGCAATGGCTGGATCATCGTCATGAGGTGCTGGAGCGGCGCTCTCGGCACCGGTTGGCGGCGATTGAGAAGCGGCTGGAAATCCTCGACGGGTTTATCAAAGTCTATCTGAACCTTGATGAAGTTATTCGGATTATCCGGTTTGAGGATGAGCCGAAGCCGACGTTGATGCGCACCTTTGAGCTGAGCGAAGTGCAGGCGGAGGCCATTCTCAACATGCGGCTGCGCTCGCTGCGCAAGCTGGAGGAGATGGAGATCCGCGAGGAGCACGCGAAGCTGTCGGCGGAGCGGGACGGGATTTCGGCGCTGTTGGGCTCGGAGAAGCTACGCTGGAAGACGATCACCGGGGAAATTCAGGAGACGCGCAAGAAGTTCGGCTCTGGCCCGCTGGGCGATCGTCGGACGCGGCTGGGTGAGGTGCCGCTGCCGATTGACGTGTCGATGGATGCATTTGTGGAGCGCGAGGCAATCACCGTCATTCTGTCCGACAAGGGCTGGATCAGGGCGGTGAAAGGTGCGGTTTCAGATACTTCGGAGTTGAAGTTCAAAGAAAGCGATAAGCTGAGGCTGACCATTCCGTGCGATACGACAGACCGGCTGTGTTTGTTTGCGACCAATGGGCGGGCCTACACGATCAAGGCGGGTGATATTCCGCGTGGGCGTGGTGATGGGCAGCCGGTGCGGCTGTTGGCCGATCTCAGTGACGGCGACGATATTGTGCGGCTGTTTGTGCATCGCGACGGCGTGAAGATGCTGGTGGCGAGCAAGGCCGGGCGCGGCTTTCTTGTGCAGTCTGACGAACTGGCGGCGGAGAAGCGGACGGGCAAGCAGATCCTCAACGTGAAGCCCGGCGAGGAGGCAGCGTTCTGCATCGAGGCCACAGGCGATCATGTGGCGATTGTGGGCGATGGGCGGAAATTGCTGGTGTTCCCGCTGGTGCAGATCCCGGATATGCAGCGTGGTCAGGGTGTTATCCTGCAACGCTACAAGGATGGTGGAACGCGGGATATCAAGGTGTTCGCGCTTGAGGAAGGGCTGACCTGGAAGCTCGGGGACAAAACCCGCACCGAGCCGCGGCTGACCGAGTGGCTCGGTGAGCGTGCGCAGACCGGGCGGATGGTGCCGAGCGGGTTCCCCAAATCAGGAAAGTTCAGCTGATGATCACGCTCGACGCAGGCGCAAAGCAGGCCATTCTCGACGCTGCGGCATCGTTAGAGCCTGCAACGGAGGCGCTGACGGCGCGGCTGGTGGGGCATCGCAGTCTGTTGGGGCATGAGCAATCGTGCCTCGCGGAGATGGAGGCGGTGTATCGGGAGCTGGGGCATGCGCCGTTTCGGGTGAAGGTTGACGCGAAGGCGCTGGCCGATCATCCCGGTTTTTCGCCGCCGCTGATCGATTACGCCGGGCGTGATCCGGTGGCCGCGATCCATCAGCCCAAGACGGTGATTGGCCGGTCATTGATGCTGCAGGGGCATATCGACGTGGTGCCGGAGGGCGACGCCGCCCTTTGGACCACCCCGCCGTTTGAGGCGCATATCCGCGATGGGCGGATGTATGGGCGCGGGGCGGCGGATATGAAGGCCGGTGTGGCCGCGAGCCTGATGGCGCTGGAGGCGATCCGTCTGGCGGGGTTGCAGCCGGCAGCGGAGGTGCAGATTGCCGCCGTGATCGAGGAGGAATGCACCGGCAACGGCGCGCTGGCGGTGATGCAGGCGCTGGGCAAGCCGGATGCGTGTTTGATTCCGGAGCCGGGGCCGGGATATCCGGCGCTGTATGTGGCTGAAGTGGGCGTGGTGTGGGCCTGGGTGGATGTGACCGGCAAGCCCGCGCATGTGCGTGAGATGCATGTGGGCGTGAACGCGATTGAGGCGGCGATGGCGATTGCAGCCGCGTTCAAGCCCTATGAGCACGAGATGAACCGGGGCGAGAACCGGCATCCGTCGTTTGCTGGCGACAATCACCCGATCAACATCAATCTCGGCACCATTCAGGGCGGTGAGTGGAACAGCTCGGTGCCGACCTCGGCGCGGATTGGGCTGCGGGTGGGGGTGATGCCGGGCAAGTCCTGCCGGGATGTGGCGCGCGATATTGAGCGTATTGTGGCGGAGAGTGCGGCCAAACTGGGGCTGCCGCCGCGAAATGCGCGGGTGACATTTCAGGGCTTCATGGCGGATGGCTGCACCTTCCCGGCCACGCAAAAGATAAGCCAGGCGATCAGTGCGTGCCATACGGCAGCGTTTGGCGATGATCTGCGGCAGTATGCGTCCAGCGGGCTGACGGATGCGCGGTTCTACACGCTGTATCAGGGCACGGAGGCGACCTGTTATGGACCGATTGGCGACGCCATTCACGGCATTGATGAGAGCGTGGAATTGGCCTCCGTCCATGGTGTCACGAAGGCGCTGGCGCTGCTGGTGGCGGGCTGGTGTGGTGTGGAGCGGCGGTGAAGTCTCCGTTCGCACCTTATGAGGCCCTGGCCGAGGTGTTGTTGCCACAGGCTGGGATTGGCGATGACGGTGCGCATGATCTGGCGCATTTGCAGCGGGTTTGGGCCAACGCGTTTGCGATTGCGCGGGCGGAGGGCGGGGATGGCGAGCTGATCGCGGCTGGCGTGCTGCTGCATGATTGCGTGGCGGTGGAGAAGAACTCCCCGTTGCGCTCTCAGGCGTCTCGGCTGGCGGCGGAGCGGGCGGCTGGGATTTTGAGCGCGATGGGCTGGGACGCAGCACGGGTGGATGCGGTGCGGCATATCATCGAGACGCATAGCTTCTCGGCCGCCATTCAGCCGCAGACGACGGAAGCTCGGGTTTTGCAGGATGCGGACCGGCTGGATGCGATTGGGATGATCGGCGTGGCGCGGTGCTTCTACACGGCCGGGCGCATGGGCTCGGCGCTGTATAGCCCGGTTGATCCTCGGGCTGAGCATCGGGCGCTGGATGATCGCTCATTTGCGCTGGATCATTTCCGCACCAAGCTGTTGCTGCTGAAGGAAGGGTTTCAGACGCCCACTGGGCAGGCGATGGCGGCGGAGCGGACGCACCGGATTGCGGAGTTCATGGTGCTGTTTGAGGAAGAGATCGGTGCTTTGGGCTAGCTTGTTGTTTGATCGCGTGATTCAGACCTCCGGTGATTCCACCTTTGGTCATCACCTTCCAGAGCGACGCCCGACCAGATGATTCCATCTGGTCGAAACGTGCTCTAGAGTGGACGGACCGTTGTTCGGTTCATCCATCGTGGCGCTGTGGCGGCGATCAGAGGGCTTCAAGCGTGCCTGTGAAGATCGGGCCGGTTGACGGTTGCGGTGGCACCATGAACTGCGAGGCGCCGGTGGCGAGTGGCAGGGCGAAGGCGGATTGTGATTCGACCACACCCGAGCCTTCACCGGTCATTGGCAGGAAGGTGAGGCGCTGCTCGGCGGTGACGATCACCGAAACCGGTGACGCGGATTGCGCCTGGGTTCCCAGCAAGAATTTGCGCCGCAAGGCCGGCAGCGTGATATCGACCCAGCCACGAACCTCGATATTGGGTGTCACGAAGGTTCCGTTTGCCGCATTGAAAAACGCCGGGAGCACGCCCACCAAAACTGTGCCGTAGGGCGCGATTTTCACTTCAGTGTAGAAGTCAGTGGGGTTCGGACCAGCGCTGATCAGTTGCGCCACACCGGTGACGGCGTCATCGAGGAAGGCCACGGCACTGGACAGGGTGCGCACGGCCGGTGGTGGGGAGGGGTTGGTGTTGCAATGAAAGCCGACCATGAAAGTATAGGCAGAGGCGTTTTGATTTGTGATCGTTAAAAAATAGCCCTTCACAACCGTTTCAACGATATTTTCGACCTGAGGTGGGAAGCCCGCAGGTAATTGTGGGGCAAAGAGGATTTCAAAATTGGAAATGACATTGGGGACGGGATTGCTCATCACATGAGTTCCTTCTGATTGTTGGCGTGTTTGCCAAAAAAATGATAAGTTCTTTTCGATTTACAGCGAAAAATCTTGACGAAAATGTCGTGATTGTTAAGATTTTTTCGCACAAATATTTATAGCAACAAAAAATACCAGATTGTGAATCGAAAATTTTGCCAGGGGGCGATTTAGAAGGCCATTTTCAATCACAAAGTCGTGAGCGGCCCAGGTTGGACCGACGCAGACCGGCCAGCGCCGCATCTGCCCTTCACCAAGACTGTGTCTGCTTGCCTCGCTGTGCGCAGCGAGTGGTTTGTTTCGGTCGTACGGGTCAACACACATGGATGGAGCCAGCACATTATGACGACAGCATCCTTGGATATCGCCTTGGTCCGCGAGTTGATGACGCTGGCGGGGCTTGCCTATGGCGACCCGCAAAGCCTCGACGGCTATATGAGCGATGGCCAGTCTGGCCCGGACGGGTGGAGCCTGATCTGGGCGGCCCATTCAGACCCGGTGCCCACCGTGTTCGCCTTCATTGCGCGGCATGAAGCGAGCAATCGATCAGCCATCGTTATTCGCGGCACGTATCCCAATCCGCTCAACGTGGCCTATTGGAACGATGCCACGCTGGACAGCCCATATGGCCCGATGCAGCCCTGGCCTGGTGATGCCACTGGCAAGGCCAAAATCTCCCAGGGGACATCGACAGCGTTACAGGACCTGCTGCAGCAGCAGGGGACGGTGGGCACATTCTCTGAGGCGGTGGCGGTCTTGCCCGTGGGCGAGCTTTACATCACTGGGCACAGCCTGGGCGGCACGCTGGCCCCGGTGGTGGGGTTGTGGCTGAGCGAACGGGCAACGCCGGTGGTGGCGACGGCGATCTGCGCCTTTGCCGGCATGACGCCGGGCAATGCGGACTTTGCGGTCCGCTTCGGGCACGGCAGCAAGCTTGCCGGTCGTGTGTGGCGTTACAACAACACGCTCGACACCGTGCCGTACGGCTGGGACCGCGTGTGGTCGGCGATCAATTTCTATCAGCCCAAGCCCAGTGGCGGGCTGCTGGTGAAGATTGTGATTTTCATCATGGGACTGATTTTGAAGTTCTACGGCTTCAGCGCCATCGGCACGGAGGTCAGGCTTGTGGGCAAGCTGAATGAGCCGGTGCTGCAAAACATGCTGTTGTCGTATGTGATCGAAAATTTGCGTCAGCATTTGCCGCAGACCTATCTCGATCTGCTGGAAGGGCCGACCTTGCCGTTCACCATGGGCTATGGGGCGATTGTCAGCGCACCCACCGATCCGTCGGTTGCGCATATGTGGACGAAGCGGCCGCGGGCTTTTTATATGTGAGGGCTACAGGGTTGAAAGATACGTCAGTTCCGCCTCAGTGCTTTCACGGCCCAAAATGGCGTTGCGGTGCGGGAAGCGACCGAATTGGGCGATGACGCTGCGGTGCTGGTAGGCGTAGGTGATGGCGTCGTCGATGCCGTGCCCGGCGAGACCGCCGAACAGGCGGGCGGAGCGGTCTTGATCCTCCAGATCCTCGGAGTGCTCGAAGGGCAGATAGAGGAACACGCGCTGCACTGGCGTCAGGCCGCGGTCGAAGAAGGCTTTGATGGCGGCGTCGGCCACTTTGCGCGCACGGGCGTCGGCGGCGAAGGCGCGCGGTGTGCCGCGATGGATGTTGCGGGAGAACTGGTCGAGCACGATGGTCAGGGCCAGCGCGCCCTCGGCGGTGCTGGCCCAGCCATCGAGCATTCCGGTGACGGCGAGTTGCAGAGTGGGGCCGAACTGGGTGGCGACGATGCGGTCGAACGCAGGGTCGGCAGTGAACCAGCGTTCTTGCTGCCACGCGTTCGGGTCGTCACTGAACCAGAACTCCAGGACGTCACTGGTGGTCAAAGCGCCCTCTCGATCAATCGCACGGAATGGATGGCCTCCCTGCCGCCGAGATCGCGGATTTGGTGGCGACAGCTGGTGCCGTCTGCGACGATGATATCAGAGGCGGCGGCTTCGCGCACGGCGGGAAGCAGGCCCAATTCGGCCATGGCGCGCGAGGCGTCCTGGGTTTCGGACTGGTAGCCGAAACTGCCGGCCATGCCGCAGCAGCTGGAGGTGATGGGCTGCACGGTGAGGTCGGGGATTTGCTTCAGCGCATCCAACGCGGGCGTGAAGGCGTTGAAGCTTTTCTGGTGGCAATGGCCGTGGACATGAGCGGTGGCGGCGATGGGTTTCAGTTGCATCGCGGGCTTTTCGTGGGCGAGGAATTCGCCGAGCAGCATGGCGCGGCTGGCGAGATCGCGTGATTCTTGGCCGGGGAGCACGGATTCGAGTTCGTCGCGCAGCGTGAACAGGCAGGACGGTTCGAGGCCGATCACCGGCACGTCACCCGTGAACGCGGCGCGGAGGCGGCGCATTTCGGCTTCAGCTTGGGCGACCTGGCCTGAGGCGAGATAGGTGCGGCCGCAGCAGACCGGGCGGCCGCTTGATTTCGGCAGGATGGCGCGGAAGCCGGCGGCGCGGAGAACGCGGATGGCGGCGCGCAGATTCTCCGGCTCGAAATTGCGATTGAAGGTGTCGGCGAGCAGGAAGACGTCGCGTGTGGCGGGCGGGGCGTCGGCCTCGCTGTCACGGAAGG